>CAXXTG010000270.1:0-26812 GCA_963666855.2 Vicinamibacterales bacterium | reverse complement strand
ACTGCATGAGTCACCTCCCGGTTGACGGCGGTTGACGGACGATGGGCGGCCCGGGCGGAATCGCGCGGAACTTCTGTGTTCGCTCGGAGGGCCGCCCGGGCGACTTGGCGCTAATCGACGGCGGCGCCGGCGAAATCGCGCGGGGCTCCCGCGGTGGGCTCCGGTGCCCGGCGGTGCTACGATGTTCGACCTTGCCGGCGTCGAGGAAGGCCGGCGGCAGGAGGAGCCCGGTGACGACGAAGATGGCCGTGAAGAGGACGGTGCGGACGGCGTTCCGCACGGTGATCGGCGGGGCCGCGGCGCTGATCTTGGGCGCGCTCGCGGCGTCCGCGCAGTACGGACACCCCCTGAAAGGCTCGTGGAGCGGCGACTGGGGGCCCGACGAGGACGACCGCAGCCGCCTGCTGCTCGTGTTCGACTGGGACGGCGAAGCGGTCACCGGCACCATCAACCCCGGTCCGAACCCGGTGCCCATCGCCTCCGCGTCGCTCGACGTGTCGACGTGGACCCTCCGCTTCGAGGCGGTCGACGAGGACGCCGACGGCAACCCGGTGCGGTACGTCGTCGAGGGCGAGCTGCAGAACATCGGTTCCTACAACCGTGTGCTCACCGGTTCGTGGACGCAGGGTGAAGTGACCGGCGACTTCACCCTGATGCGGAACTGAACGGGCCCCGCGGGCTGCCGTTCGTCGCTCCCCTCCCTTCCGATCCGGCCGTCCGTGGCGGGTGCGGTCGCGGGTGCATCCCGCGCGGGCACCGGCCTTCCCGGTTCCCGACGGCGCACTTTGCCGCGGTCGTTGTGCCGTGCCGCGGCCCCGCCGCCTCCGCGTCTCTTCGCCGCCCCGGCGCCGGCGGCCGGCCGGTGCCTCGCCCGCGCCGGTTCTCCCGCCTGCGCCTACCGGTTGCCGAAGATCGGCTGCCCGAAGTCGTCGGTCAGGTGATACAGGTACAGGTTGTTGTCCTGACAGATGTACTCCATCAGCTCGCCGTCCGGGCTCCAGGGGATGTCCCACCCGAACGTCCACGGCTCCGTGTATGCCCCCGGATCGTCGATCGTCGCCTCGTAGCGCAGCGTGTTCTTGTCGGGGCGCGAGAACCGCTCGACCACGTGAAGCCGGTCGGTGTGGGGATGGCCGAAGAAGTCGATCCAGGTCGTCTCGTTGAAGCCGACGACGTCGACGACGAGCGTGTCCCCCTCCCAGCGGCCGACCGAGTGCCCCAGGAACGTGGGGTTCAGGGCGTCGCCCTCGGGATGGGGGCGGCCGTCCATGTAGATTTCGCGCCAGATGTGGGTGGCGCCCTCGAAGATCATGATGATGCGCTCCTGTTCGGGGAGCTGGATGATCTCCATCGGGTACGGCGTCGCCATCATGCGCGGGCCGCCCGGGGGCAGGCAGTAGCCCTCGGGGTCGTACTTGGACAGGTTCTCCGAGTTGTAGTCGTAGATGGCCGCCGACCACGGCATGAACGGGATGTGCGGCTCGGCCGCGGACCCGCCCCGGCCGCCGCGCGAACTCGCGGGCGTGTCGGGCGGGGCCAGCGGCTCGCCGTCCGGTCCGATGGCCCGGGCCGCCATGTTGGTGATGTAGGGCACCCGCCAGACGCCCTTCTCGCCGGCGACGCGTCCGAGGTTGGGGGTGCCGTCGGGCAGGCGCGGCGTCGGCTCGGGCGCCGCCGCGGCCTCCGGCTGGCCCGCCGCGGTCTCCGGGAGCCCGGCCGGGGCGAGTTCCGGCTCGACGGTCGGCGCGGTCTGCGGCTGGCCGGTCTGCGGCTGGCCGGCCTGCGCGGTCTGCGGCTGGCCGGGTTGCGCGGTTTGCGGCTGGCCGGCCGCAACGCCGGCGCTCAGAGACAGGCAGACGGCGACGCCTGCGGTGAACAGCGCCGCGGCCGCAGACCGGCGCGGAGCTTCCGGCGTTCGCCGACGCGGAGTTTCCGGCGTTCGCCGGCGCGGAGTTCCCTGCGTCCGCCCGCACGGGGCCACGGCATCTCGGGGAACGCCCCGGCCTGCACGCGGCGCCGCGCCGTTTCGCCGTGTTTCCCTGCGCCCGGTCATGGCGTCAGCCTCTGGCTCGACGCCGCGAACAGGCGCTCGCCGTTCGCCGCGAGTTGCACGACCCGCGCGTTGGCGCGGCTCGACCCGTCCTTGGCGAGGCTGCCCTCGACGCTCACCATGTCGCCGATCTTCATGGAGTTGCGGGTCCAGCCCCGCCGCATGAGGCCGTTCGGGCTGCCCATCTCCCAGCCCCAGCTCGTCACCTCGCCGTCGTCTTCGGTGACGTCGATGAAGAACCAGACGTGCGGATTCTTCCACTCGATCTTGGTGACGATGCCGGTCAGCTCGACCGGCTTGTCGGCGTCGAACTCGGCCGCGAACGAGTGGTGCGCATGCACCGTCCCGGCCAGGAGCAACGCCGACCCGACCAACGCCGCGGCTACTCTCGCGCCCATCACAAGCCTCCCGTCCTCTCCGTCATGCACCGATCGATGCAGGCTTGCCCCCGCAATCGGTCGTGGCCGTTCTTCCGGGACCGCCGGCGCTCGACACAGGTCCGGGTATACCCCGACGTGTCCGAGGCCGCGATCGGCACGCGTTGCTCCGCCGTTCCGATGCCGCTATCTGGGCGACTCCGCGCCTTCCCCGCCGGCCTCGTCTTCGACGGCCAGCCCCCCCACGATGCCGTCGACGCGGTGGCCGATCTGGATCGCCCGCAGCCGCTCGATCTCGGCCGGGGTGGCCGCCATCGGGTCGACGTCGCCGCACGTGAAGGCGCGCAGGGTGCACTCCGAGGTGGTGTGCGCGATGCCGCGCTCTTCCATCATCCGGGTCATCAGCTCGACCGCGTCCTCCATCATCACGATCGCGTTGTTCGGCCGGAACGTGCCCACGCCGATGGCGTAGTCGATGGGCATCAGGGGCTCGATGCTGCCCCCGAACGCCCCGTCGTTCTTCTTCCCGAGGTCGTGCGCCCCGAGGTCGGCGCCCCGGTCGACGAGGTACTGGATGATGTCGACGTCGCCCATGTTGGCGGCGACCATCAGGGGCGTGATGCCCGCGTCGTCGGCCCAGTTGACGTCGGCCCCCAGCTCGACGAGCAGCCTGATGACCTCGAGCCGCTCGGGGAACGACTTGCCCTGGCTGTAGCCGTCGATCCAGCCGTGGCCCGCCGCGGCCAGCAGCGGCGTCTCGTTGTCGCTCGACCGGATCGTGGGGTCGGCGCCGTACTCGAGGAGCAGCCGGACCAGCTCGAGGTCGGCGGAGTACGCGGCGCGCATGAACGTCGTCGCGAACTTGATGCGCGGCGAGCCGCCGAAGTTGCGGCGCGAGCGCGGGGTCTTGTCGACCATCCGGTTCGGGTCGGCCCCCGCGTCGAGCAGCTTGCGGATGAGGGGCAGGGGGTCGGCGGTCACCGTCCACGGGAAGCCGGGGTTCCACTCCATGTTGCGCCGGTCGACGGCCCAGAACAGGGGGGTGAACCCCTCCGCGTCGGGGTTGTCCACCGGCGACCCGCCGTCGAGCAGGAACGACGCCAGCTCGTAGTTGCCGTTGTAGATGGCCAGGCCCAGGGCGTCCTTGCCGTCGCTCGCCGCCGCGGCGAGGTCGGCCCCGGCGGCGACGAGGAGGCGGGCCGAGGCGAGGTCCCCCTCGCGCGCGGCGAACAGCAGGGGCGTGAAGCCGCCGTTGGAATAGCCCACCGGCTCGGCGTCGGGGTCGGCGTCCTCGGGCTCGGGACCCTCGCTGCCGGCGGCGTCGGCCACCGGGTAGATTCTCGTCCGGGCGTCGACGTCGGCGCCGTGGGCGACGAGCAGCTCGACCGCCTCGGCGTGGTGCTCGGCCACCGCCCACATGAGCGCGGTGGTGCCGCCCCAGGTCTCCGCCCGGTTGACGTCGGCCCCGCGCTCGAGCAGCAGCCGGACGGCCCCGGGCCGGCCGGTGCGGGCGGCCATCATGAGGGGGGTGTCGCCGTCGGGGCTGAGGGCCGCGTCGGGGTCGAGCCCGGCGTCGAGGAGGCGCCCGATCATCGCCGCGCTGCCGTTCACGGCGGCCAGCCGCATCGGGGTGGACCCCGCGTGGTTCGCGGCGTCGAGCGACGCGCCCGCGCGGATCAGCAGCCGCGCGGCCTCGTGATCGTCCCAGCGCGCCGCCCAGTGCAGGGCGGTGGTGCCGTCGACCTGCGGCGCATCGACGTCCGCGCCCGCCTCGATCAGCCGGCGCACCTCGTCCGCGTCGCCGGCCATGGCCGCGTCGGCCACCTCGCTGGCGGCGGCGCCGGCCGCGGGGCCCGCGAGAAAGAGGCACGCGGCGAGGGCTGCCGCGGCCGATCCGTGCATCGTCGGTCGCGTCCAGGGCATGAACGGTCTCCCGGCCGGTCTCCCCGGCC
Source organism: Vicinamibacterales bacterium (assembly GCA_963666855.2). Taxonomy (GTDB): domain Bacteria; phylum Acidobacteriota; class Vicinamibacteria; order Vicinamibacterales; family UBA8438; genus JAJEEA01. Next base: position 22,433 of record CAXXTG010000270.1, on the reverse strand, counting down.
TGAATCGGCGGTTCCCTGCCTGTCTTCTACCACTTTGTCCCGCGATGCACAAACCCGGCGGGCCGGCGCCAGGGCCGCGGTGAACCCGCGCATTGCACGGACCCGAAGGCCGCCGGCAGACGGCCGGGGGCGCGGGCGGGCGGGGGCGCGGCGGGGCGCGACGAGGGCGCATGTCGGGCATCGGCGACCGCGGACTGCGTGAATCCCCGGAGCAACGCAGGCGACGGCGGGCCGGGCGGCGACGCGGGGCGGGATGCACCGCCGGGCGAAGGCGGCGGGGCACGACGGGCTCCCGGGGACGGGGCTTGCATTGCTGCGGTCGTTCCCGCATAGTTGGCGGCAGTCGCGACGGTACGAAGGACACGTGCGCCCCGGCGCGCCGCGGCCGCGTCCATCGGGCGCGTCGGGCCGTTCTGGAGTCGGCGATGCTGCATCGACTCGTCGGCGTCGGTTTCGTGATGATGGCGGGCCCGGCCATCGCGGGCGCCGCCGCGCCCCAGGCGCAGGGGGGCGGGGCGCCCGCCGCGCCGGCCGCGCACCGCGAGATCGTCCAGCGGTACTGCCTCTCCTGCCACAACGACCGCAACCGCACCGCGAACCTGTCGCTCGAGGGCCGCGACCTCGCCGCGGTGGGGGGGGATCCCGAGCTGTGGGAGCGGGTGGTGCGCAAGCTGCGCGCGGGCATGATGCCCCCGCCCGGCATGCGCCGGCCGCCCGAGGCCGACTACGCCGCGTTCCGCGACTGGCTGGAAGCCGAGATCGACCGGTCGGCCCGGTTGAACCCCGGCACCAAGGTGCTCCACCGCCTGAACCGCACCGAGTACGCCAACGTCATCCGCGACCTCCTCGACCTGGAGGTCGACCCGGCGACCCTGCTGCCGGCCGACGATTCGAGCCGCGGCTTCGACAACATCGCGGGCTCGCTGACGATCTCGCCGACCCTGCTCGAGACCTACGTCAGCGCCGCCGCCAAGGTCGCCCGCATGGCCGTGGGGTTCTGGAAGACCCCGACCGAGGCGACCTACATCGCCCGCACCGACAGCTCGCAGAACCTCCACCTGCCGGGCATGCCGCTGGGCACCCGCGGGGGGATGGCGGTGCGCCACGTGTTCCCCGGCGACGGCGACTACACCTTCACCATCCGCAACCTCGGCGTCGGCACCTACATTCCCGGCGAGCAGCTCGAGCTCTACATCGACGGCGAGCGGGTGCACGGGTGGAAGTACGCCGGCATGGGCGCGTTCCGGGGCATGGACGCGGCGCGGGACGGGCACCTCGAGGTCACCCTGCCGGTGAAGGCCGGCTCCCGCCTGGTGGGGGCCACCTTCGTGGCGACGAACTTCCGGCCGAGCCTCGACGTCGCGAAGCACTTCGAGCGCAAGTCGCTGGAGAACGGCCGGGTGCGCGAGCTGACCACCTATCCGGCCATCGGCGCCCTGAACATCCAGGGGCCCTTCGACGCGACCCGCGCCACCGATTCGCGCAGCATCCGCAGGGTGTTCACGTGCCGGCCCTCGTCCGCGGGCGGGGAGGTGCCGTGCGCCCGCGAGATCCTGACGACGCTGGCCCGGCGCGCCTTCCGGCGTCCCGCGACCGCGGACGACCTCGACGCCTTGATGCCGTTCTACGAAGAGGGACGCGCCGGGGGCACGTTCGAGGACGGCATCGAGCTCGCGTTGCGGCGCATTCTAGCGAGCCCGCAGTTCCTCATCCGGGTCGAGCGCGAGCCGGTCGACAACCGGCCGGGCCTCGTCTACCGCGTCGGCGACCTCGAGCTCGCGTCGCGGCTGTCGTTCTTCCTCTGGAGCAGCATCCCCGACGACGAGCTCATCGACGTTGCGAACCGGGGCGGGTTGAGCGACCCCGCGGAGCTCGAGCGGCAGGTGCGGCGCATGCTCGCCGATCCCCGGTCGGCGAGCCTCGTCGAGAACTTCGCCCAGCAGTGGCTGTACCTGCGGAACCTCGGGACGACGGCGCCGGCCCAGGCCGTGTTCCCCGACTGGGACGACGAACTGCGCGAGGCGTTCACCCGCGAGACGGAGCTGCTCTTCGAGAGCGTCCTGCGGGAGGACCGCAACGTCCTCGACCTGCTGACCGCCGACTACGCGTTCCTCAACGAGCGCCTCGCGAAGCACTACGACATTCCCGGCATCTACGGCTCGCACTTCCGGCGGGTGCCCCTGGGCGACGACCTCGACTACCGGCGCGGGCTGCTCGGCCAGGGCAGCTTCCTGTCCGTCACGTGGGTCCAGAGCAACCGCACGTCGCCGGTCAAGCGGGGCGTCTGGGTGCTCGAGAACATCCTCGGCACGCCGCCCCCCGAGCCGCCGCCCAACGTCCCGGCGCTCGAGGACACCGTCGAGGGGCCCGACCGCGTGCTGAGCCTGCGCGAGCAGATGACGATGCACCGCGACAGCCCCGCCTGCGCGAGCTGCCACCGCATCATGGATCCGATCGGCTTCGCCCTCGAGAACCTCTCCGCCGACGCGCAGTGGCGTCTCAAGGACGGCGGGGAAGGGGGGACGCCGATCGACGCGTCGGCGGTGCTCCACGACGGCACCGCCGTCGACGGGCCGGTCGAGCTGCGGCAGGCCCTTCTGCGCTACTCGCCGCAGTTCGTGCGAACGCTGACCGAGAAGCTGATGACCTACGGGCTGGGTCGCGGCGTCGAGTACTACGACATGCCGGTGGTCCGTTCCATCGTCCGGGACGCGGCCGAGGACGACTACCGGTTCTCGTCGATCGTGCTCGGCATCGTCCGGAGCCCGCCGTTCCGGATGCGCATGACGCCGGCCGATGCGACCGCGGACGCTGCGACGGTGGCGGACGCATCGGCGGACGCGGGGCCTTCCGCGGACGCCGGCTATTCGGCCGGTGCGCGGGCGGACGCGCCGGCGCCGTAAGGTCGGCCGGGCCGAAGGTACCGGCCGCGTTTCGGGGTTGGGATGCGGGCGGCCCGGGGCGGGACCGCGCGTTGCGCCGGTCGAGTGCAGCGGGTTTCCGGCGCCGGGACCAGGGGTAATGACACGAGTCGGATGCTGCTGAGGAGTCGCTGATGTTCATCACGAAGAAGCACATTCCCCGGCGTACGTTCCTGCGCGGCGTCGGCGTCTCGGTGGCGGTGCCGCTGCTCGACGCGATGGTGCCCGCGAGCACCGCGCTCGCGAGGACCGCGGCCGGTCCGGTGCCGCGGTTCGTCGGCGTCTGGCATCCCCACGGCGCTTCGCCGGGCTACTGGAGCCCGCTGCAGGAGGGCCGTGACTTCGAGTTCTCGTTCATCACCAAGCCCCTCGAGCCGTTCCGCGACCGCACCGTGCTCATCAGCGGCCTCGACTGCACCGCGGCGTACTCGACGGTGGACGAGCCCGGCGGGAACCACGCCCGCGGCGCCGTCTTCCTGTCCGGCGCGCGGCCCAAGCGCGACGCCGTCACGCCGCACCTCGACGTCACCATCGACCAGACGATCGCCCGGCGGTGGGGCCGCGACACGCTGCTGTCGTCGATCCAGCTCGGCATCGAGGACCCCAGCGGCAACAGCGGCAACTGCAACTGGGGCTACAGTTGCGCGTACACCAACTCCGTCTCGTGGTCGACGCCGACCACCCCGCTGCCGACCGAGATCAACCCGCGGATGGCGTTCGAACGCATGTTCGGCGACGGCGCCAGCCCCGAGGAGCGGCGCGCGGGCCGGCTGCAGACGGTCAGCGTGCTCGACTCGGTGACCCGCGAGCTGGCCGACTTCAAGAAGGGCCTCGGCCCCGGCGACCGCACCCGGCTCGACGACTACCTCGAGAACGTCCGCGAGCTCGAGCGGCGCATCCGCATCGCGACGAGCAACCCCGAGGTGGAGCTGTCGGGCGAGGTGCCGTTCGGCATCCCCGAGAGCAAGGACGTCCACTTCAAGCTCATGTACGACCTGATGGTGCTGGCCTTCCAGGCCGACATCACCCGGTCGGCCACCCTCATGCTCGGCCGCGACCTGTCCGCGAGCAGCTTCCCCGAGTCGGGCTACGAGGGCGGGTGGCACGGGACGTCGCACCACGGCGACATCCCCGACAACAAGGCGAACTACGCCAAGGTGAACCGCTACCACGTCGAGAACCTGGCGTACTTCTGCGACAAGCTGCGGAACATCCCCGACGGCGACGGGAACCTGCTCGACCACGTGCTCATCTACAAGAGCAGCAACATGGGCAACTCGCACCGCCACGCCCACGAGAAGGTGCCGGTGATCCTGGTCGGCGGCGTGAACGGGACGTTCAAGGGGAACCGCCACCTCGTGTTCCCCGACTCGACGGAGCGGACGGCCAACCTGCTGCTGAGCATCCTCGAGCTCTACGGCATCGAGCGGAAGAGCGTCGGCGACAGCACCGGGCGGCTGTCCATCTGAGGCGCGGGATGCTGACGGGTCGCTTGGTCACGGAGCGGGCGCAGCCCGCGCGATAGGGGGCTGCGTCGATGCCGGTTGGCAGATCCGGCATCCTCGGCGCGCCCGGCGTTCGTGGCGAGACCGTACGTTGTGCCGGTCGAGGCAAGGGGCATGCGCGACACGCTCCCGGGGCGGCTGGTGGCGCGTCGCATCACGGATCTTCGGACATGGGTATGGGGCCGGGGTGCGTCGTCGTCGACGAATCAAGGCACCGATATCCGAACATCGGTCATGGCGCGGCAGATAGCAGGAGGACCGGCGAGGTCGGGATGGCGGACGTGACCGGAACTTGGTATCGAGGGTGGGTCGTGCCCGCGCTGGCGGCGGCCCTGCTCGCGGGGGCGGCGGCGCCGGCCGCGGCGCAGGGCAACCGGCGCGCGGCCCGGCCCGAGGTGCGGCTGCCGGGCGGGCCGGTCCGGCAGGTCATCCTCCGCTCGTGCACCACCTGTCACGGCATCGACGACTACGCCTACAACGCGCTCAACCGCGCGGGGTGGCGCGAGCTCGTCGGCGCGATGGTCGAAAAGGGCGCGGTCATCTCGGACGACGACCTCACGGTGCTGCTCGACTGGCTCGTCGCCGAGTTCGGCCCCGATTCCACCCCGTTTCCCCGCGAGTTCGTCGTCGTCCCGGTCGACGACGCCATCTTCGCCGAGGACGCCACGGCGAGCGGCTATCTCACCGCCACCTGCACCATCTGCCATTCGCTCGACCGCATCGAGACCGCCCGCTTCGACGAGAGCCGGTGGCGGGCCACGGTGACGGACATGCGGGCCAAGGGCGCGCCGGTGGCGGACGAGAACGTGGAAGCCCTCATCGGCTACCTCGCCCGGACGCGCGGGGCGGAATAGGGCCGCCCGCGTCGATTCGTTGCATTCATCCCGGAGTGCCTCGGGAACGGTGCGGCGTAGCCGGCCGGGGCGGCTTGTTCAAGTGGGGCTCGCCTGAGCTTCTCCGACAACCTCGCGGTGTAGAATGAGGCAGGAGGAGCGCACCATGGACATCTGGCAACTGATCGCCGCCATCGGCACCGTGGCTGGCGTGTGGTTCGCTTCCCGACACGACGCCCGACAAGCCCGGACCGAACTTCAGAAGTCGGTGGAGAACGCGATCAACCCGAAGCTCGAGATCCTGGCGAACTCGGTCGCGGCAGTCGAGGCCCGGCTCGGCAGGGTTGAGGGTCGGCTCGGCCGGGTCGAGGCCGACGTCGGCGCCCTCAAGGCTGATGTGGCGTTCATCCGCGGCCGGCAGGAGGAGCGGGACAAGGCGGCCGCCCCATCTTCCGCGTAGCCCTCTCCCGCCCAGCGGCCGCCCGGCCGAACAGTCAAACGAAGACACTACCGAGAGTTGAGATGACTAGAGTCGTGGCGATCGGTTCGGCGATGATCCTGTCCGTCGGGGCGTTCGCGGCGGCGCAGTCCGTTCCCGAGCCGGGCACCGTTCCCGGCGCCCAGTCGGGGGCGCCGGCGGCGGACACCGCGACGGCCCCTCACCAGGTGCTGTTCAACCTGTATCAGACTCCGGTGATGACCGTGTTCATCGCCGACGCCGACGGCGCCCATGCGCGGGCGCTGGTCCCGGACCTGGGGCTGGAGTACTCGCCCGCCTTCTCCCCCGACGGGCAGTGGGTGGTGTTCACGGCCGAGCCCGACGGGCAGGCCGACCTCTATCGCATCCGTCCCGACGGGACCGGGCTCGAGCGGCTCACCGACCACCCCGCGTTCGACGATCAGGGGTCCCTCTCGCCCGACGGCCGGACCCTCGCGTTCGTCTCCACCCGGGCGCGGGGCACCGCCGACATCTGGCTGCTCGACCTCGCCTCGAAGACCGCCTCGAACCTGACCGACCACCCGTCGGGCAACTTCCGGCCCACTTGGTCGCCCGACGGGGCGTGGATCGCGTTCACGTCCGACCGGGACGCCGAGCCCGGGGACCAGCCCGGCATGTGGGAGCACCTGCAGTCGACGGGCGTCTATGTCGTCCGGCCCGACGGCACGGGCCTGCGCCGCCTGACCGCCCCCGGCGGGGTGGCGGGCAGCCCGTCGTGGTCGGCCGACGGCCGGCGCCTGCTGTTCTACGAGACCGACCCCGTCGGCGCCTACTTGGCGAAGAGCGGCGGGTCACGCACCGAGCTCGCGTGGGTGGACGTCGCCACCGGCGAGCGCGTGCAGGTCACCGCCTCGCGCGAGACGAAGTTGTCGCCGGCCTGGCTCTCCGGGGGGCGCATCGCCTACGTGAGCCGCGCCGGGGGGGACCGGGGCGGCCTGAGAATCCGCCATCCCGACCGCCGCGTCGAGACGGTGATCGCGGGGGCGGTGCGCGGCCCGAGCTGGTCGCCCGACGGCGGGCGGGTGGTCTACGAGCGCATCGAGCGGCTCGGCTACACCCAGCACATGGTGCCCGCCTTCAGCCCCGACCCCGAGTTCGAGCTCTTCCACCACGAGCCGTTCGTGTCGTTCTCGCCGGACGGCGACAGCCTGATCTTCAGCCAGTACCGCGATCGGTTCTCGGACGCCACCGGGCTCGAGTCGTCGAACCCGAGCGACTCGAGCCTCGAGATCATGTCCGTGGACGGCACCGGCCTGCGGACGCTCTTCCACCGCGAGGGGACCAGCGCGTTCTCCGCCGACTGGTCCGCCGCCCGCGACGAGATCGTCCTCTCCGTCGGCCGCTACTTCCGGCGCCCCGGCCTCCCGGCGGCCCAGGTCGCGGTGATCGACCCCGACGGCGCCGACCTGCGGATGGTCGTGGACGACGACGTGAACAACGGGTTCCCGAGCTGGTCGCCCGACGGCGGCCGCATCGTCTACAAGGGCGGGCGCCGCCTCTTCGTCGTCCCCGCGGCCGGCGGCGACCCGGTCGCCCTCACCGGCCCCGACTACTACAGCAACTTCCCGCACTGGTCGCCGGACGGCTCGCGCATCCTGTTCACCTCGAACCGCGACGGCGACTTCGAGCTGTACACGGTCCGGCCCGACGGCACCGACCTCCGCCGGCTGACCCACGCGCCCGGCAACGACGCCCACTCGACGTGGTGCGCGGGCGGCGAGTGGATCGTCTTCAGCAGCTCGCGCACCGGGTTCAAGGACGAAATGGCCCTCTACGACTCGGTGCCCCAGCCCTACGGCGAGATCTTCGCCATGCGCGCCGACGGCACCGACGTGCGCCAGCTCACCGACAACAAGTGGGAGGACTCGGGCGCGGTCTGCGTGCCCGACCGGGTCGGCCGGCTGCGGTAGTCGGCCGCCTCTTCCGCCTCGACGGTGCCCGACGCCGACCCCTACAACATGTTGTTGCCAGAAGGGCGTCGAGTAGCATATCCTGTGCCCACGGCGACTTGACGGGCGAAGAAATGGCGAATTAAAATGAAGCGGTCGGCCGCGAGAGCGGGCGTTCTGGTGCTCATGTCGCGAGGAGTTGTCGATCGTGGCCACGGAACCCTCCAGGAGCCTCTTTGAAGACGAACCGGCGCGGGACCGCCCGCACCGGCGGGTCGTGCGCAACGGCCGGCCGACCAACGACCTCGTCTTCAGCGCGTACGCCGGCGCCAACGCGGACGTGTTTCCGAGAATCCTCGGTCTGTACGTGCGACCGGGCAGCGTCGTGGCCGATGTCACCTACGGGAAGGGGGCCTTCTGGCGGAACGTGCCGCGGGGGCTCTACCGCCTCAAGCCGACCGACATCGAACAGGGCGTCGATTGCCGCGCGCTTCCCTACGGCGACGGGACCATCGACTGCGTGGTCCTCGATCCGCCGTACATGCACTCCCCCGGGGGCACCGCGCATACCGGTCACGCCGCGTTCGAGAACCACTACCGGAACAACGGAACCGGCAACCGGACGGCGAGCAAGTACCACGAGGCCGTCGTGGATCTCTACACTGACGCGGGCGAGGAGGCCCGGCGCGTGTTGCGGGACGGCGGCGTGTTCATCGTCAAGTGCCAGGACGAGGTGTGCTCCAACCGGCAGCGCTTCACGCACGTCGAGATCATGACCGCCTACGAGGCTCTCGGATTCGTCGCCGAGGATCTGTTCGTGGTCATGCGCAACAACCGCCCCGGCGTCAGCCGTACCGTGCGGCAGGTCCACGCCAGGAAGAACCACTCCTACTTCCTCGTCTTCTGGAAGCGGGGCCGTAGCGGTTCGGTCTGGGAGGCGCCCCGATGAGCGCGGTAGAGATATTGAGGCAGGTGATTCGGGAGAACACGCCGGCGTCCATCTGGGAGGACGCTCCGTTGGAGTCCTTCCGCCGAGTGGAGAATACCAACCGAGGGGAGATCGGCGAGCAGTTCCTGCGGCGGTTCCTTGAGCAAGAGGGTATTCCGCTGGGCGAGAAGAGCGGCCGCACGTCGCGGGAAGACATGCTGATCGCGGGCGCGAGATTCGAGGTGAAGACAGCGTCGGAAGGAGCCAACGGCACCTTTCAGTTCAATCACATCCGACTCGACCGCCGCTACAAGTACCTGCTCTGTCTGGGTATTCGGCCTGCCGCGGTCGTATTCGGGGTTTGGAGCAAGGGGGATGTCGCAGAGGAGACGGCCGGGAAACTCGTGCGCATGGCAGAGGGTCAGTCCGTGACGTTCAAGCTGACGAAGAAGGCGGATGACCTCGACGGCATAGAGATGTTGCCGAAGTGGATCCGGGCGACAATCAGCCCTGTTCCGCGAGCAGCTCGCGGGTGATGCGCATGGCGGTGTGGGCGGCCGGCGCGCCGCAGTAGATCGACTGCTGGAGGACGATCTCCTGCAGGTCGTCGGCGGTGAACCCGCCCTCCGCGAGGGCCGCGCGGACATGGAGGCGGAACTGGTCCCACTGCTTGAGGGCTAGCAGGGTGCCGATCACCAGCACCCGCCGGGTCCGCTCGTCGAGACCGGGACGGGTCCAGATTTCGCCCCACGCGTAGCGGGTGATCAGGTCCTGGAAGTCGCTGCTCGCGTCCGTCGTGTCCGCGACCACCCGGTCGACGTACGCATCGCCGAGAATCTCGCGCCGGACCCGCATCCCGGCTTCATGCCGCTGTTTCTCGTCCATCGGTAGTCCGTTCTCCTTGCCTTGTCCGCCTCGCGTGGCGATCCGTGGCTACCGGGCGCGGCTGTGAACCCGGCCGTTCGCCCGATAGGTAGAGGTCGCCCAGCGATAGCAGCTTCTGGTGCACCGGTGCCAACTGCTCTTCGGACATGCATCTCACGTCGGTGTACCCGTTGCTGCGTTCGACCACGAAGATGCGGTCCCTTTCCACGTCGGCGACGTCGAGAATGATTGGGCTGTGGGTGGTGATGATGACCTGCGAGACTTCGCTCGCCTGCACGAGGTACTCGTAGATCATGGGTAGCGCGCCCGGATGCACCGTCAACTCGGGCTCTTCGATGCCGATGACGGGAATCGTGGGCTTCTGCAGGAGCGCGGTCAGGAGACCGGCGACGCGCAGGGTGCCGTCGGACTGCCGGCCTGCGGCGAACCACTTCTTCCTCTTGTTCCGGTCGCGGGGTACGATCTGCTTGAACTCCGCGACCAGAAATCCCGCGGCGCTGACGACCCTGGCGTCCTCGATGTCGCCGGTCAGCTTGCCAAGACCGGAAAGGAGGTCGGCTTTTTCAACTGTCTTCAGCAACTCTCGCAGAATCGAGACCCAGTTCTCGCCGTGCCGCTTCATCGGGGACGCGGAATCGAAAGTCTGAGGCGCCCGAAGGACGTCCGGGAATATCGAATACACGCACGCGCGGCCCAGGAAGTCGGCGAGGGGCTTGAAGCGGGTGTCGCCGGCGAGCGCCGTCAGCTCGAGGGCCTCGTCGTCCAAACGGGGCGAGTAGCCGTCGGGGCCGTGCCATTCAGATCCCTCCCGCCGAAATCGGTGGCGCTGGTTGTTGGTTTTCACGGATGCCGACTCGGACTTGACCCGGTACTCTTCGGTGCGGTCGCCGGTGATTTCGAACCCGTAGGTCGCGGGTCCGTCCTTCAGAGCGACCTCCAGCGAGATGCTCACGTTGTAGGGGTGACCGCTGCTGTGCCTGCGAATGCTGTCGATACCCTCGCGATGGGTGATCGCGGCCGGCAGGCCCTGGAGGACGGCGTCGCGAACGAAGCTCAGGGCGTCCAGAGCGTTGGACTTGCCTGATCCGTTGGGGCCGATGAAGATGGATATCCGCCCGAAACGCATCGCCACGTCGCGTCCCAGACTCCTGTAGTTGGAAACCCGCAGTTGCCGCAGCATGTCGTCTCCACCGTATCGTCGTTGTCCGAGGTGCGTTCGCCTGAATCAACGAGCGGACCGGCAAGTGTATCAGGTGGGGCCGGCGGGGCGGCGGGCGCATCGGGTGTATGGCGACCCCCATGAGGAGCTCGCTCCGCGAGTCCGGGAGCCCTGCGCTGGCATGAGCTGTCAGGGCGTTTGGGCTCGGGAGAGAAACTGGAGGACGCGGGCGGTGAATTCGTCGGGGCGCTCGACGTTGGCGAGGTGGGCGGCGTCGAGGGCGAGCAGCTCGGCACCGGCGACTTGGTCGCAGATGGTGCGGCCGGCGGCGGGCGGGGTGGCGTGGTCATCGGTGCCGACGATGACGAGGGTGGGGTGCTTGATGCCGTGCAGGTCGGCGCGGAGGTCGGCGTCGCGGAGGGCGGCGCAGCAGCCGGCGTACCCGGTGGCGGAGCAGCCGGCCAGCATCGAGCGGAATCGGGCGACGGTTTCCGGGTCGGTCTGTCGAAACCGGGGCGTGAACCAGCGGGCCATGGCGGGTTCTGCGAGGGCCTGCATGCCCCTCGTCTCGGCGTCGCGGATGCGCTGGTTCCAGAGGGCGCCGTCACCGATGCGGGCGCCGGTGTTGGCGGCCACGAGGCCGGCTACGCGGTCGGGCGCGTGGACGGCGAGCCAGAGCGCGGTCTGCCCGCCGAGGGACACCCCGCAGACGTGGGCGCGGGGGGCGTCGGCGGCGTCGAGCACGGCGAGGGCGTCGCGTCCGAGCCGGTCGAGGGTGTACGGGCCGGGCGGCGCGTCGGAGGCGCCGTGTCCGCGGGTGTCGAAGCGGACGACCTGGAACGCGGCGGCGAGGCGCTCCACCTGCGCGCGCCAGAGGTCGGCGGTGGTGCCCAGGGCGTTCAGGAGCAGGAGCGCGGGCGCGCCGGCCGGTCCATGCCGCGTCCAGGACAGGCGGCATCCGTCGGCATCCACGTCAGGCATCGTCTTCCACTCCGGCGAGGACGCGTCCAATGAACTCCCGCGATTCGCCCAGGTAGTTGTCGGGCGAGAGCAGCTCGTCGATGCGCGCGCGGTCGAGGTGGCGGCTGACGGCGGGGTCGGCCGCGAGCACGTCGACCAGGGGGCGTTCCTCTTCGGTCGCGCGGCGGCAGGCGGCGGCGACGCGGGCGTGCGCGTCGTGCTTGCCGACAAACTCGGCCAGGGCCATCGCCACCGCCTCGGCGAGCAGGGCCCCGCCCGACGCGTCGAGGTTGGCGCGCATGCGTTCCGGGTCTACCGACAGCTTCTCGAGGGCGTCGGCCGCCGCCCGGGCGCCGCCGGCGGTGACCAGCACCAGGTCGGGCAGCACGTCCCACTCGACCTGCCAGCCGCCGAGGCCACGCTCGTGCTCCTGCACCATCGCGCCGAGCAGCGTCGCGACGAGACCGGGCGCGCGGCCGGCCGCGGCCAGGGCCACGGAGGCCGACACCGGGTTGCGCTTCTGCGGCATCGTCGACGAGCCGCCGCGGCCCGCCGCCGCGCCCTCGGCCGCCTCGCCGACCTCGGTCTGGGCGAGCAGGGACAAGTCGCGGGCGACCTTGCCGGCGGCGCCGGCGGCGACGCCCAGCGCGCACGCCAACTGCGCGAACCGGTCGCGGTGGGCGTGCCAGGGCGTCGCCGCCGGCCGCAGATCGAGACGGGCGGCCAGCGCGTCGGTCACCGCGAGGCCCCGCGCGCCGAGGGCGGCGAGGGTGCCGGCGGCGCCGCCGAACTGCAGCACCAGGGCGGCGTCGAGGGCCGCCTCGACCTGCCGGCGCGTCCGGCCGAGGGCGTCGGCCCATCCCGCCGCCTTGAGGCCGAACGTGATCGGGGTCGCCTGCTGCAGCCACGTGCGGCCGGGCATCGCGGCGTCGGCGTAGCGGCGCGCGAGGCCGGCCGCGGCCTGCTCGGCGCGGCGGAGGTGGGCGGCGATCGCCGGCACCGCGGCCCGGAGCTGCAGCACCAGGCCGGTGTCGAGGATGTCCTGGCTCGTCGCCCCCCAGTGCACGTAGCGGGCCGCGTCGGGGTCGGCGTCGGCGACCCGCGCGGTGAGATGGCGGACCACGGGGATGACGGGGTTGCCGTCGCCGACCGCCTCCTCGGCGATGCGCGCGCGGTCGTACAGGTCGGCGTCGGCCGCCGCCCGTATCGGGGCGGCGCACGCGGCGGGCACGACGCCGGCCTCCGCCTCCGCTTCGGCGAGGGCCGCCTCGACGTCGAGCATCGCCTGCAACTGCGCCCGGCCGTCGAACCGGTCCAGGATGTCGGGGTCGCCGAGCAGGCGCTCGTGCAGGCGGCGGTCGGAAGTCATGACGGGTCACATGTCGAAGCAGCCGGTGTCGTCGGAGACCGGCCCGCCGATGCCGATGTCGGGGTTGCGGAGCGGGCGGTCGTGGGCGGTCACGGCGGTTCACACGTCGTCATTGCTGGGCGCACGTCGAAGCAGGCGGTGTCGTCGGTGCCGGCCCGACGATGCTGATGTCGGGGCGCGGAGCGGGCGATCGTGCCGGTGGGGGTGGGCGGTCATCGCGGGTCACACGTCGAAGAAGACGGTCTCGTCCGGGCCCTGCAGGGCGATGTCGAAGCGGTAGGCGCCGTCGCCCCGGGACTCGGCGACGAGGGTCGGGCGGCGGTCGACGGGCACGAGGGCCAGGACCGGATCGCCGGCGTTGGACGGTTCGTCGTCGAAGTAGATGCGGGTGACGAGCCGCGCGAGCACGCCGCGCGCGAAGAGGCCGACCAGCAGGTGCGGCGCCTGCAGCCCCCCGGGGCCGGGCGCCCGGCCGGGTTTGACCGTCTCGACGGCGAACCCGCCGTCGGGGTCGGTGTGCACGCGGCCGTACCCCCGGAAGGAGGGGGCCGGCCCACCGCGGCGCGGCTCTTCCGACCCACAGTGCCGGGGCTCTTCCGGCCCGCCCCGCCGCGCGTCTTCCGGTCCGTCGAGCCGCGGCTCTTCCGGCCCACTAGGGCGCGGCTCTTCCGGCCCGCCGCGGCGCGGGTCTTCCGGTCCACCGCGCCGGGGGTCTTCCGGGTGATCGTAGCGGCCGGCCGCGTCCGCCTGCCAGATTTCGATCAGCGCGTCCGGCACCGCCCGCCCCGTCCCGTCCCGGACGGTTCCCGCCACGTGGATCCGCGCGCCGGCGGCGCCTCCGCCGCGCAGCCGCAGGTCGCCCCGCTCCGGTACGAGGATGGCGAAGAACGGACCGACGGTCTGCGACGGAGTCGGCGGGGGCACGGGGTCAAGTCTCCATCGGCGTGGCGTCGCGCCCCCGCAGCACGATGTCGAAGCGGTAGCCGAGGGCCCAGCCCGGCTCCGTCGTTCCCAGCTCGAACGACGCGATCAGGCGCCCACGGGCCGATTCGGGCACGGCGTTGAAGATGGGATCGAAGGCGAGCAGGGGGTCGCCGGGGAAGTACATCTGGGTGATCAACCGGGTCAGGAAGCTCGGTCCGAAGACCGAGAAGTGCACGTGCGCCGGCCGCCAGGCGTTCTCGTGATTCTGCCAGGGATACGCGCCGGGCTTGATGGTCACGAACCGGAACCCGCCCCCCGCGTTCGTCAGCGTCCGCCCGGCGCCGGAGAAGTTCGGGTCGAGCGGCGCCTCGTGCCGGTCCTCCGCGTGGGCGTACCGGCCGGCGGCGTTGGCCTGCCACACCTCGACCAGGGTCTCGGGAACGGGCCGGCCGTCCTCGTCGAGGACCCGGCCCGCCACGATGATGCGCTCGCCGAGGGGCTCGCCGGCGTGCTGGCGGGTCAGGTCGTGGTCCGTCGGCCCGGGCGCGTCGTGGCCGTGCGCCGGGCCGGTGATCTCGGACAGCGTCTGCGGGACGACCACCAGCGGCCGGGTCGGATGGCGCGCGTGCGTGGAGCGGTAGCCGGGGGCGTCGTTCGGGGGGTGGCAGTCGGCCGGCGGACGCCGGTACGGACGAATCCGGACGCCGCCGTCGTCCCGGTCCCCGCGTGTCCCGGCGCCTGTGTCCATCGGCGTTCCAACTCCCGCGGCGCACACCGATCCTCGTACGCGGGCGGTCGTGCACCGGGGTTCGAGGCGGCGACACCGTTGCCCGCCCTCGACTGCGGCCGCCCCGAGCTTCCACAGGGCCGCGCGCCCGCGATTTGAGATGGGGGCACTCCTGCCCGCGGTTGCCCGCGACTGCACGAATCGCGCTCTCGACCTGTATGATACATAGAGGCGGCAAGTACGGCTGCGGTTCATGGGGCGGGGCGTAGGCCCGCGGCGTCGGCGGACGCGGCGCGCGGCCGACGCATGGCGCCGACCAGGGGGTGCCGCGAGCCGCCCGACGAGCCGATAAGAGGAAGCGGGCGCATTTTCGCGCTGGACCGGTCGGACCGCTTGCCGAGGAGTGAGACGTGCCTTCGAGGAAGTCGTTTTCGCGCTGGACCGTCGGGGCGCTCTGCGCGGCCGGCGTGCTCGTCGCCGCGGACGGCGCCGTCGCCCAGCCGGACGGGGGCGGCGGGGCTGCGCCGCGGCCCGCCGCCGGCGCTCGACCGGCGGTGGCGGTGATGCCCTTCGTGAACGTCTCGGGCCAGCCCGGCGACGACTGGCTGGGGACCGGCATCGCGGAGACGGTCATCTCGGGCATGCGGTCGGCGGGGTTGTCGGTCGTCGACCGCCCGCCGGCCGTCGGCGTCCTGTCGGCCGGTGCCTGGGACGACGAGGATCGCGCGCGGACGGAGGCGCGCGAGGCGGGGGTGTCCTGGCTGGTGGCGGGCGGGGTTCAGCGGGTGGGCGAACGCCTGCGGATCGTGGCGCGCGTCGTCGATGTCGAAACGGGTGCGGCGCGGGAGATCGCCAAGATCGACGGCCGCGCCGACGAGCTGTTCGCGCTGCAGGACCGGATCGCGTCGGAAGTGGCGGGCGGGCTGGGACGCGTGGCGCGCGGCGACGAGCGGTCGCCGGCCGTCCGCCGGCCGGTTGTCGGCGGGGCGACCGCAGCCGTCGGGACGGTGGAGCCCGGGGGGCGCCGGGCTTCCCGGGGGCGCCCCGCCGCCGCGTCGGCCCCCCTCGGTGGAGGTCGCCCCGGTCCTGTCTCCGCGCCGGCCTCCCGCCGGGCGGGCGGCGGTCCGCGGGGGTCGGCGGGCGCGGCCGCCGTCGGCGCCGCCCCGGGCGGTGGCGGACTCACGCCGGCCGGGAACGCCGGCGTGCTCACGGGGCGGGAGACGGTGCGGCCGCGGCGGACGACCACCCCGCCGACCGTCGACGGCCTCCTCGACGACGCGGTCTGGAGCAACGCGGCGCGCATCACCGAGTTCGTACAGCGGGAGCCGGTCGACGGGGCGCCCGCCACCGAGGACACCGACGTCTACCTCGCCTACGACGACACCAACCTCTACCTGGCGTTCCACGCCAAGTACGACGAGCCCGGGATCATGCGGGCCAACCGGGTCGACCGCGACCGGGCGGGCTTCTCGGACGACACCATCTCGGTCTACTTCGACACGTTCCTCGACCAGCAGCGCGCCTACGTGTTCCAGGTGAACGGCTACGGGGTGCAGGGCGACTCCATCGTCTCGGGCGGGCGCGGCGGCGGGTTCAGCGGCGGCGGGCGCGGCGGCGTGCCGCGCGGCGACCGGTCGTGGGACGCCCTCTTCGAGAGCGGCGGCCAGCCCGTCGCCGACGGGTACACCGCCGAGATGGCCATCCCGTTCAAGAGCCTGCGGTACCCGGCGCGGCCCGGCGGCGCGCCGCACACGTGGGGCTTCCAGATCGTCCGGCGCATCCGGGACAAGGACGAGACCGTCGTGTGGTCGCCCGTCTCGCGCGACATCGCCGGGTTCCTGCCGCAGATGGGGGTCCTCGACGGGATGACGGGCTTGTCGACGAGCCGGAACCTCGAGGTGCAGCCGACGTTCACCGCGTTCCGCTACGGCACGTTCGACGAGGCGGCGGGGGGGGTGGTCGACGGCGACCCGCAGCCCGACATGGGGGCGAACTTCAAGTACGGCGTGACGCCCAACCTCATCGCCGACTTCACCCTCAACCCGGATTTCTCGCAGATCGAGTCGGACCGGCCGCAGGTCGAGGTGAACCAGCGCTTCGCCCTCTTCTACCCCGAGCTGCGCCCGTTCTTCCTGGAGGGGGCCGAGATCTTCCAGATCACCGCGCCGGTCACCGTCGTCCACACCCGGACCATCGTCGATCCGCAGTACGGGGCCAAGCTGACCGGCAAGGCCGGCAAGACCACCCTGGGGGTGCTGTTCGCCAACGACGAGGGGGCCAGCCTCGGCGTGGACGACCGCCTGGACCCGGCGTTCGGGCAGTCGGCGCAGACCTTCGTCGGCCGCGTCCGCTACGACCTCTACTCGGAGTCGTTCGTCGGGGGCATCGTCACCGACCGCGAGTTCCTCGACGGGCACAGCCGCCTCGTCGGCGCGGACAGCAACTTCCGCATCGGCCAGACCCACCAGCTCGGGTTCCGCGCGTTCGGCACCGACCGGCGGGTCGCGCAGAGCGGCCCCCAGACGAATCCCTGCCCGCCGACGGCGACGGCGGACAACCCCGCCTCGTGCGACGGCTACGCGCTCGACTTCGGGTTCCGCAAGCGGGGCCGCAACCTGAGCTACTCCATCGACTCGTTCGCCCTGTCCCCCGACTTCCGGACCGACGTCGGCTTCGTGCGCCGGACCGACCAGCGCGAGACCGAGGCGCGGGTCGACTACCTGTGGTGGCCGCAGAGCTGGGTGATCAGTTGGGGGCCGGAGTTCCGCTACGGCCGCAACTACAACTTCGACCGGATACTCGAGGACGAGCAGTTCCGGGCCGGTCTCAGCGCCAACTTCGCCAAGAACATCCGCTACAGCTTCGATCTCGACCAGGAAATGGAGCGCTACTACGGCATCGACTTCGAGAAGCGCCGCTACCGGATGTTCGGCAACGTCAACACGAGCCGGATCCTGTCCATCGGCACCGGCTTCGACTGGGGCGACGAGGTCTATTTCGACGGGGAGAACGCGTTCCTCGGGCGCGAGGCCGGATTCCGCACGTTCATCAACTTCCGGCCGACGTCACGTTTCGCCACCAACATCAACGTCACGACCAGCCGCTTCACCGATCCCCTGGGCCTGTTCCGGCCCGGGGTCAACGACGGCGAGCGGAGCGAGGACGGCGAGATCTTCAACGTCAACATCTTCCGCGCCCTCAACACCTACCAGTTCACCGACCGGCTGGCGCTGCGCAACATCACCGAGTTCAACACCTACCGCGGGACGGTGGGGCTGAACCTCCTGGCGACCTACCGCGTCAACTCGGGGACCGCGTTCTACGTCGGGTACGACGATCACTACCAGCAGTACGAGCGGTTCTACGACGACCAGGTGAACATCACCGACCGTACGTACCTGCAGACCAACCGCGCGGTGTTCACCAAGATCCAGTACCTGTTCCGGTACTGACCGGCCGATGGAGAAGCCGCGCCGACCGCGCGATCTTCGTCGAGATACCGCGGCCGTTCGGGCGCCGCCCGGCCCGTTGGGGCGGCGTGAACCCGCGCTCCCCGCATTCCCGGCGGGACGGCGCGACGCCCGGCAGGATCTCGATCCGGAGGCGGGGGCGGCGTGAACGCGCGGACGCTGCATCCCTGGCGCGTGTCGCATGCGCAGGCGGTCGGGATCCAGGACGCGTTGCGCCCGCGGCTCGTCGCGGCGCCGCTGCCGAAGGAACCGCGGCTGGTGGCGGGCGCCGACGTGGCGTACTCGCGCCGCACCCACCGCGTCTACGCCGCCGTCGTGGTGGTGGAACTGCCGTCGCTGGAGACCGTCGAGTCGGTCGGCGTCACCCGGGCGGCGACCTTCCCCTACATTCCCGGGCTGCTCTCGTTCCGCGAGGTGCCGCCGCTGCTCGAGGCCTTCGAGCAGCTCTCGCAGACGCCGGACGTGCTGGTGTTCGACGGGCAGGGACTGGCCCATCCCCGCCGGTTCGGCCTCGCCT
The DNA here is from genome assembly GCA_963666855.2 of Vicinamibacterales bacterium. Lineage (GTDB taxonomy): Bacteria > Acidobacteriota > Vicinamibacteria > Vicinamibacterales > UBA8438 > JAJEEA01. The sequence goes on along the minus strand of CAXXTG010000270.1, from coordinate 3,847 downwards.
GCCACGCCGGGCTGCTGCTCGACGCGCCGTCCGTCGGGTGCGCGAAGACGCGGCTCGTGGGCGGGCACGGCCCCGTGCCGGATCGCCGGGGAGCCTCGGCGCCGCTCCGCGCGGACGGCGAGACGGTCGGGGCGGCGGTCCGCACCCGCGCGGGGGTGAACCCGGTCTTCGTGTCGCCCGGGCACCGCGCGGACACGCCGTCGGCCGTCGATCTCGTGCTCGCCCTCGCGGCCCGCTACCGGCTCCCCGAGCCGCAGCGCCGGGCCCACCACGCCACCGTGGCCCTCCACGCGCGGGACCGCGCCCGGCCCGCGGCGCGGGTGAGGACCTATCCGGACTTCGTGCCGAAACGCCCGCGGTGAACCGTGCGCGTCGCCTCGGCGGGTCAGGGTGACGGCCCCGATCGGGTCGCCGCCACCGTGCCGGCGGCCGCGGCCGAGCCGCGCCGCCTCCCGCCGGAGAGCGCCGCCGTGGCGACCGCGCCGGAAGGTCGCCGTTCAGGGTGGGGCCTCCGGCGTCCGGCGCGTCGCCGCCGCCGCGCCTAGGGCTGCGGCATCCGCGACGGCACGTTGCCGTCCAGGGTGGGCAGCATCTGCAGCCCCGCCCGCTCGGTGGCGACGCCGATGGCCGGCTGCGGCGACGGGTTGCGGGGCTGCCGGTAGGTGATGCGGTACTGGTTGCTCACGAAGCGGTGTTTCCGCGCGATGTCGCGGCCCAGCGCCTCGAGCCTCTCGACGAGGACGGTGGGGACGGTGATGCGCTCGAAGGTGCCGCGCGTGACCGGGACGAGCGCCTCGCCGACCCCCGCCGCCATCGATCCCGAGCCGAGCGCGTTGCCGCTGACGAACAGCAGCGTGTGGACCTCCACCGAGTTCTCCACCATGCGCTCCACCATCTGGTCGACGCGTCCCTGCTGGCTCCGGCTGAGGTCGGCCCCGTCGGTGGCGATCATGATGATGACGGGGTAGTACTCGCGGTCGTCGTCGTCGTGGATGCGGTTCGTCTCTTCGATGAGGGCGTCGTTGAACGTCGCCCCGGCCCCGCTGTCCGGCGCGATGTTGGCGATGTTCCCCTCCAGCTCCGCCCGGTCCGTCGTGTGCCGGGTGATCCAGCGCGGCTGCCGGCCCGTGGTCAGCATCGCGACCTCGATCTCGTCCGGGAGCGTCCGCAGCAGCGCCCGCAGCCCCTCGCGGACCTGCGGCACGGCGGTGGTCGCGTTGTCGCCGTTGTCGATGAAGACGGTGAGCCGGACCGGCCAGTCGACGGCCTCGAACTCCGTCGTCTCCAGGTTCTCGCCGTCCCACTGCACGATGATGTCGCCCTCGGCGAGGCCGGGCACGGGGTTCCCCGCGGCGTCGGCGACGGCGACGTGGAGGGTGTGCTCCTGCGCCTGCGCGGCCGGCGCGCCGACGAGGAGGAAGAGTGCGGCCGCGAACAGCGCGGCGCGCGCCCGTCGAAGACGGCGGGTCGGAATCAGCATGGGAACCTCCAGTTCCTGCCGGCGGATGGACGAGGCCCGCAGGGCTGCGGGACCGGCGCGCCTCGCGCGAACCCCCATTGTAGTCCCTCCAACCGGGGCGCTCCGGGGTGCCGGGGGGCGCCGGGGGCGCCCGCGCCGGAACCGTCGAGAATCGGCACATCCCGAGCGCCGCGAAACCGCACCGCGCGACCGCCCGGCGGGCCGAGCGACCTCCCGGCGGGCCGCCGCGCCGCCCGGCGGTCCTCCCGCCGCCCGGACGCTATAATGACGCCTCCACGGGACGAATGGCGCGGTCGGAACGGGGACCGCGGACGGCCGATGGCGAATCACCCCGATGCGCGGTGGTACCGGCAGGTCGACGGCCGCCAGCGGCGGGCGTTCGTCGCCACCTTCCTGGGCTGGACCCTCGACGCGTTCGACTTCTCCATCCTGACGTTCATCCTCGTCGACATCCGGAACAGCTTCACCGTCGACGCGGCGCTGGCCGGCGCGCTCGGCACCGTGACCCTGTTCTTCCGGTTGGCGGGCGGGCTCGGCGCCGGCATGATGGCGGACCGGTGGGGCCGCAAGCTCCCGCTGATGCTGTCCATCCTGTGGTTCTCGCTGTTCGCGTTCCTCAGCGGCTTCTCCACCTCGTACGCGATGCTGTTCGCGTGCCGCGCCCTGTTCGGCATCGGCATGGGCGGCGTGTGGGCGGCGGGGATGCCCCTGACCCTCGAGCACTGGCCCACGCGGCTGCGGGGGCTCGCGTCGGGGCTGCTGCAGGGGGGATGGTTTTGGGGCTACATGCTGGCGGCGCTCGTCTTCTCGACGGTCCATCCGCTGTTCAGCGCGGTCCCCGACCCCTTCGGCGCGTCGCCCGCGTCGACGCTCGGTTGGCGGGTGCTGTTCTGGGTCGGGGGCGTCCCGGCCCTGCTCGTGCTCTGGATCCGGACCGGCGTCGCGGAGAGTCCGGTGTGGCTGGAGCGGCGGCGCTACCTGAAGACGAGGGGACGGGAGGAGCTGGCCGACCGGGTGTCGCTGCTGCGGCTCCTTCAGCCGGACCTGCTGTGGGCGACGGTGCAGAGCTCGCTGCTGATGTCCGCGTTCATGTTCTCGTACTACTCGATCTCGTTCTGGTACCCCACGTTCCTGCTCGGCGTCGGCGTAGAGCCTCTGCCGTACGTCGTCGGTTTCAACGCGGGGGCGATTCTGGGCATCGCGGTGTGGGGCCGCGCGTCGGAGGGCGCGCTGGGACGCCGCGGGGCGGTCTCGCTCGCGGCGCTGCTGGGCGCGGCGCTCGCCCCGGCGTTCCTCGCGGCGTCCGGTCCGGCGCAACTGCTCGCGGGGGCGGTGCTGATGGGGGCCACCGGCGGCGGCATCTGGGGGATGGCCCCGGCCTATCTGACCGAACGGTTCCCGACCGCGGTGCGCGGGGTGGGGCCCGGGTTGTCCTACCACGTCGGGGCGGCGGCGGGTTCGGCCACGCCGTTCCTGCTGGGGCGGTTGCAGGACGGCGGCATGACCACCGGCGGAGCGATGCTGGCGTGCATCGTCGCGGGCGGACTGCTGGTGGCGGCGGCGGTCTGGCTGGGGCCCGAGACGCGGGGGCGGCGCTTCCACGCCGTCGACGAGGCCGAGGCGGCGGAGACGGCGTGACAGGTCGAGCCGCCCGTGGTGAAGGCGCCGCGTCGCACCGCGCCCGGCGGGCGCCGGCGAACGGCCGGGGCGCCCGCCGGACGAGACGTCGGGAGGGCGCGTATCGGCCTATGCGGCAACGCGGTCAGGCGGGCTGTACCGCCGTTCGAAGGCGGCGGGGACTTTCGGCCGGGGCTGATGGGCCGGGGAGTGGACATGAGACGGCAGGGATGGCTGGTGGGGGCGATGCTGGCGGCGTCGCTGGTGGGCGGCGCGGTGTCCAACGCGCTGCTGACGGCGCGTCTCGGCGCACAGGGGGCGGGGGTCGTCACCGCGTCCCAGGTGAATATCGTAGACGGGGCGGGCCGGTTGCGGGCGGTCCTGTCCGGCGACGACGAGCGCGGCATGGCCTCGCTCGCGTTCTACGGTCCCGGCGGGGCGTTCCGCGGGCTGGTCGGCATCGACGCGGACGGACATCCGGTCCTGCGGTTCACCGACCCGAACGGCGCCGCGCGCATTCTCGCCCGGGTGGGAGAGGAGGACGGGCTGGTCACCGTCGGGGACGAGACCGCGCGCCACGCCCTGATCGGATCGCAGGCCGGCACGCCGTTCCTCGCCCTTTCGGACGGCAGGCGCATCCCCATGCAGCTCACCCTCGGCGGCCAGGGGCAGCCGCGGGTGAACCTCTTCAACCGCCGGGGGCAGCCCGGCATCGGCATGATCGTGGGGGCCGACGACGCGCCGTTCCTG
>CAXXTG010000269.1:0-32467 GCA_963666855.2 Vicinamibacterales bacterium | reverse complement strand
CACCCCTTACGCGCGGCTGGTGCCGTTGGATCCCCCGCCGGAACGCGTGCTCGGGCGTTACCGCGACCGCGACGGCGACGTGCCGGACTCGTTCTTCGAGCCCCTCGACGAAGATGAGCTGGCGGCGTGGGAGGGCGGCGGGTGAGCCTGCTGCTGGCACCTGCACGCTGCCCCGGGCCTGGGGCCGGCCGGGGCGGCTGAGCCGTCGTCTGCCCTGGGCCTGGGTGCCGACACCGTCTGGTAGCCGCAGGCGGCGTCCGTCGTCAGGTGACGTCCGCCGCCGGGCGGGCGGACGCTACAGATAGCGCGGCGGCAGGTCGAGGATCACCCGCCGCCGTCTCAACTCCTCGCAGCGCGGCCCGAGCCGCCGCGGATCGATCCGGCCGCGAAGGTCCCCGTCCACCGTCAACCGGTCCGGAAGATAGCGCCGGCAGTGGCCGAACTCTTCTGCGTACTCGGGGGTGGGGAACCGCAGGGTCAGCAGCGAACGGCTGCCCCGGACCTCGACCGCGTAGAGGGGGTTCACGGCGAGGTTCCCGGCCACGCGGGCGGGCGTGGGTGCCGGCGCCCGTCGGCGGATGCCGGCCTGGCGGCCCGCCACGAGGGTCAGGGTCGGCTCGCCGCGGAGCTGAGCCGGCGACCGGTCGTCGGCGAGGTCGACGCACGCGTCGTCGAGGAGCCCGTCCAGCAGCCGGGCGTCGCTGAGCAGGGCGGGCTGGAACGGCGCGAACAGATCGCGGTAGGCGGACGGGCTGAGGGGGTCGCCGGCCGCGTAGTTCTCGCCCTCCGAACTGTGGAGGTGCGGCAGCGCGATGACGCCGTCGGGCTGCGCCACCCGCATCATCTCGTCCGCGCACAGCCGCTTGTGCCAGATGTAGGGGAAGGCGTCCATGAGGACGACCAGCGAGAAGCGGTCGCTCGTGAACGGCAGCGGCGCGTCGGCGTTGCAGCACACCGCGCCGGCGGCGGGCGCAGTGATGCGGGTCGCGAGCCACAGCTTCCAGAAGTACAGATCGGCGATGACCGTCTCCGCGGGCCCCGGCGCCGGCTCGCCCCCGGCCCCGGCGAGGGCGTGCGCCAAGTGTCCCGTGCCTCCGCAGAGGTCGAGCCGGGGGCCCCCGGCCGGTGCCGCGCGGCCGAGCACCCGCACGAGCGCCTCGGCCGAGACGAACGTCGGGTCTGAGAAGCGGTGCAGGAAATAGGTGCCCTCGGCGTCGGGGGCGAGCACCGTGATCGCTTCGCGATAGGTCAGCGCCGCGGCCCCGGCCGCGCGGGACAGCTCCGCCGCCTCCGCCCGTGGGACGTCGAGGGCGGCCGCCAGCGCCTCGTCGCGGTCGCCGCGCTCGAGGGCGTGCATCGCGGTGCGGGTCGCGTCGTCGGCGAGCAGGATGGGGATGCCGTCGATGACCGGGAAGGCGCAGCATTCGCAGCCGAGCACGCCGGCCTCGATCCGGGTGTCGTCGCGCGCGAGGGCCGCGTTGTCGACCACCCGCAGCCGGGTGCCGCAGAAGGGACATCGAATCCAGTCTAGGAGCGTGGCCTGCATCGTTCCCTCGGCGTCTATCCGTCAGCCTGCCCCGTCCCGGACGTTTCCGGCGGGAACTCGCGGGTCGTGCCCCGTGCCGCCGTCGGCCGGTCCGCTGTCGCCCGCTGGCTTCACCGGCGGCCCGTGCCGGCCGCGGCTTCCGCGGCCAGCCGATCTACGATCGTGTCGCCCTGGGCCCCGACCTCGGACCGCCGGTAATGCTCCGTCCCGAGCAGCCGCGGCGCGTCGGCCTCGTCGACGAGCCGCAGGGCGCCGCCGTCGAGCTGGCTGCGGTGGCAGCGCAGCGCCCGCAGCTTCCGCGCGGCGTGGTCGTGCGCGCGCAGGACCAGGGTCGGCGGCGGGGCCCCGGCGCCGAACGCGTCGGCGTCGGCGACGCCGAGGATGGACCGCGGGAACGGGCGTGCGAGCCCGCGGGCGGCGCTGACGCGGGCGGCGTGCTCGACGACGGCCCGCATCGCCCCCGGCGGCACGGCGGCGTGGAACAGCGCCGGCGCCGCGCCGCCGAGGGCGGCGACCGCCGCGGTGGTCCGTTCGTGCACCGCGATGTGGTCGGGGTGCCAGTACAGCCCGTCGGCGTCGAAGGTGACCATCACGTCCGGGGCGGTGCGCCGAATCTCGTCCAGGATGTCGGCGTCGAGCCGGTCCGCGGGAATCCACGGCAGCATCCCGTCCTCGTGGTCGAGGAGGCGGACGCGGGCGATGCCCAGCGCCCGCGCCGCCGCCCGCAGTTCGTCGGCCCGCACCTGCCGGAGGGGGCGGGTCTCCGGCCCGGCCGCGGCCCCGCCCGCGCGTCCATGCTCGCCGTGGGTCAGGCAGAGCAGCGACACCCGCACCCCGACGGCCGCGCACCACGCCAGCAGCCCGCCGCTCGCGATCGACTCGTCGTCGGGGTGGGCGAAAACCGCGAGGAGCGAGGGCGACCGGTCGGCCGCCGAGCCCGTGGGCGCGCCGTCGTCGGGCGGGGGCGTCGGTGGCGGGCCGCCGGCCGCCGCTCCGCCCGGCGCGCCGTCGTCGGGCGGTTGCTTCGGTCGTGTCAATGCCTTCCGCCTCCGCCTATGGTCGCCCCGGGAGCGCGGGCGGGAAAGCGCCTCGGGGCCGTCGGCGCCGGTTGCTTGGCGAACGCGACCCTCATGCCTGCTGCTCCCGTACCCCGGTTTTCCCCCGCGGAGTGCGGGCCCGGCCGGCCGCTCCCCGCGCCTGGAGCGTGCGGCCGGCCGCCGCGCCGGGTCGCCCGCGGTGCGCCGCCACGATGCGCCGGTAGGCGTCGACGTGCGCGTCCACCATGCGCGCCGGTCGGAACCGCTCCAGCGCGCGCGCGCGCACCCGCCGGCGGTCGAGGGCGAGCACGTCGTCGAGGCCGGCGACCAGGGCGTCGAGCGAGGTGTACGCGTGCCCGGTGCGCCCCTCGTCGACGATCTCGGGGACCGCCCCGCGGTCGAGGGCGGCGACGGGGGTGCCGCACATCATCGCCTCGATCAGCACCAGGCCGAACGACTCCGCCGCCTGCACCGGGTAGAGCAGGGCGCGCGCCCCCTGCAGCAGGGCGGCCTTGGCCTCCGGATCCGCCTCGCCCGCGTAGACCACGCGGTCGCCGTCCACGAGCGGGGCCACCGCGGTCCGGTAGTACTCGTTGTCGGCGGCGGCGAGGACCAGGCGGTGACCCGCGCGCCGGGCCGCCTCGACGGCCTCGATCACGCCCTTCCCGGCGGTGAAGCGTCCCAGAAACAGCAGATGGTCGTCGGGGTGCGCGCGGTAGCCGAACGCGTCGGGATCGACGGCGTGGTGGATGACCCCGGCCACGTCGAGGCCGGCCAGCCGCCGCGCCTGCTCGTGGGAGACGGCGATGAACGGCGCCTCGGGATAGCGCGACCACAGCGCGACCTCGGCCGGGGACGGCGCGTGGTGGACGGTCTGCACCACCGGTATCGGCGCGGTCCGGGTCCAGGCGAGCGAGAGGGGGGCGTACTCGGCCTGGTAGTGGATGAGGTCGAACCCCTCCGCGCGCTCGACCGCGGCGGCGAGGTTGAACAGCTCGCACAGCTCCCACGGCCACAGGTCGGTGTCGCGGTTGTAGCCGTCCTCGAACACCGCGTGCAGCTTCGCGCCGGTGGTCGACGAGGCGGTGGCGAACAGGGTGACGTCGTGGCCGCGGGCCGCGAGCCCGTCGGCGAGCATTGCGGTCACCGTCTCGACCGACCCGGACCGCGCCGGGGGGATGGACTGGGCCACCGGCCCCACCAGCGCGATGCGCAGGGGGGGCGCGGCGGATCCGGCCGCCGGCTGGGTCATACGCCCGGCCATGGCATCCTCCTGCGGCGGTGACGCCAGGAAGGCGGTGCCGATCGGGCCGGCTGCGGGGTCGCCCGCTCGGTTCCGGAACCGTCCTGCGGCGGTGCCGCCGGGGGGCGCGGCGGGTCCGGCCGCCCGCCGGGTCGTGCGCCCGCCACCGCGGAAGTGCGCGTGACCGGCTCGTCGCTGGGCTCGGCGAATCCGGCCGCTTCCGGGGTCATGCGCCGGCCCTCTCGAGCAGCGGCGGGAGCACGCGCGACGCGTCGAAGTGGTCGCGCGCGACGCCTGCCGCGGCGGTGGCGTGCGCCGGGTAGTCCGCCTCGATGCGCGCGAGCGCCTCGACCGCTTCGTCGACGGTCGAGAACGCCAGCAGCCCCGCGCCCGCGGGCAGGTGCGCGCTCCAGCCGGTGTCCTGGACGAGGGCGGGCCGGCCCGCCGCGAGGTAGCACTCGGTGCGGTCGCTGAACCAGCCGGAGCGGCGCGCCACGTAGGCGTGCTTGGCCACCCCGAACTCCGCCTTCGAGCCCTGGATGAACGCGCGGTAGGCGTCGGCGGTGCGCGACACCTCCATCGCCGGCACCGGTCCCCAGCCGTGGTCGGCGAGCAGCCGGTCGGGGCCGTTCACCGCGAGGCCGAAGCGGCTCGGGGTGCGCCGCGGCAGGTCGAGGAAGCGCAGGAACTCGCGGTCCTTGTTGCCGTCGACGTCCTCGAAGCTCTCGGTCCGCCACGTCATCACCGTGGTGAACCGGTCCCGCGCCGCGGGGGCGTCGGTGCGCCAGAGCTCGGTGACCACCGGCTGCCACGTCTTCTGCCAGCGGAATTCGCCGGTGGGCACGTCGCAGGCGGGCGTCCCGATGTTGGCGCCGAACGTGAACAGGTGGTCGAACCCCCGGAAGAAGTCCACGTACCAGGGCACGCCCTTGGCGATCGCGAGCTGGGTGAAGACGGGGTCCGAGTCGATGAACACCCGCCGGGGGATGCGCGCGTACTCGTCGCGCCAGAACCAGGTTCCCCCCGACAGGTTGATCAGCAGGTCGGCGTCGGCGCAGTACGCGCGCACCGCCTCCTTCGACAGGCCGTGGTACGCGCCGTCGTAGTTCACGAAGCTCCACCGGTCGCCGAGCCCGTGCGGCGCGAGGGTCCCGTGGATGTGGCGGGTGCCATAGGCGGGGTCGAGCGACACCGCGTCCTGCTCGGGGTCGTACACGCACTCGCCGGTGTCCTCGACGTAGCACACCTCGTGGCCGAGCGCCCGCAGCCCGACCAGGTACATCAGCGAGCACCACGCCACGCCCCCGAACGGATAGCGGCCGATGATGCCCGCGAACAGGATCCTCATGCCTCGAATGCCTGCGCCGATGACGGCAGAGAGCGGCAGGCAACGCCCGGGACCTCCATGGGGCGCCCTGATTCTTCGACGAGTACGTCGACCGTCGCTGGTTCCCGCCGCGGCAGGCCCACGCTGGAGCGGTCGCCCATCGCGCGGTGTGCGGCCGACGCCCCCCGCGGACCTGACCCTCATGAGACCGCCAAGTCCTCGACGAGCTCGTCGACGGTCGCCGGCTCGCGCCGCGGCAGGCCGAGGCTGAGACGGTTGCACATCGCGCGGTACAGCGTGTTCGTCCGCATCAGTTCGTCGTGCGACCCGCTCGCCGCGACCCGCCCGCGCTCCATCACCACGATGCGCGTGGCGTCCCGGATGGTCGACAGCCGGTGGGCGATGACGAGGGTCGTGCGGCCGGCGCGGAGCCGCCGCAGCGCGTCGATCACCGCCGCCTCGGACATCGCGTCGAGGGCCGACGTCGGCTCGTCCAGCAGGAGGATGGGCGCGTCCTTGAGCAGCGCGCGGGCGATGCCGATGCGCTGCCGCTCGCCGCCGGACAGCGAGGCGCCGTCCTCGGCGACGTCCGTCCGGTACCCGCGGGGCAGGCGGACGACGAAGTCGTGGACGTGCGCCGCCCGCGCCGCCGCCTCGACCTCGGCGTCGGAGGCGTCGAGCCGGCCGTAGCGGATGTTGTCGGCGATGGTCCCGCTGAACAGGATGGGCTGCTGCGGGACCAGCGCGACCTGGCGGCGGAGCGACCGCAGCCCGTAGCGCGCGGCGTCGACGCCGTCGATGAGGATCGCCCCGCCCTGCTTCTCGTACAGGCGCGGGATGAGGTTGGCGACGGTGGTCTTGCCGGCGCCGGTGGGGCCGACGAGGGCGACGAGCTCGCCGGGGCGGGCCTCGAAGCTCACGCCGCGGAGGACCGGCCGGCCCGGTTCGTAGGCGAAGTCCACGTCCTCGAACCGGACGTGGCCCCGCAGCCCGTCGGCCGCGACGCTGCCCGGCGCGTCGGCCGCCTCGGGGCTCAGCGACAGCAGCTCGCGGACGCGGCGCGCGCTCACCACGGCCTGCTGCAGCGTGCCGGTGGTCCGCGCGATCTCAGAGATCGGCGTGTAGACGGCGGCGAGATAGGCGACGACGACGAGCAGGCTGCCGACCGTCAGCCGGCCCTCGAGGACGTGCAGGCCGCCGACGCCGAGGACGAGGGCGGTGCCGACCAGGGTCACGCCGGTGACCGTCACCGAGAAGAGCGACTCCTGCCACGTCAGGTCCAGCCGCGCGCGCCGCGTCCGGTCGCCCACGTCGGCGAAGCGCTCGAGCTCGTGCCGCTCGCGCGTGAAGCTCTTGACGGCGGCGATGGACGAGAGCACGTCGAGGATCCGCTCGATGAGCCCCGACTCGAGGTTCTTGACCCGCTCGGCCTGGCCGGTCATGGTCCGCGCGTGGTGCCGGAGGCACAGGTACAGGAACGGGGCGACGCTCAGCGACAGCAGGGCCAGCGTGGTGTCGAGGTAGACCAGCACGCCGAACATGAGGACCAGGTTCATGGCGGCCACGGTCAGCGGGAAGACGCCGCCGATGACCAGGTCGTCCACGCAGTACGCGTCCGCGTCGAGGCGGTACACCGAGTCCGCGGTCCGCGACGCGACGTGGTGGCGCAGGGGCAGGGCCTGCAGGTGGTGCAGAAGCTGCTCGCGGAGCCGGTAGACGACGCGCTGCGCCATGTCCACCTGCATTTGCGTATGCGCCATGCGCGCCACTTCGGCCCCGAGCTGCACGACGAAACCGGCCGCGACCACCGTGAGCAGGAGCATGACGGCGCCGTCGAGGGCGGCCGGCAGCCACGCCGCCACCGCGGGCGGGAACGGGGCCCCGCCGAGCACGTTGTCGACCAACACCTTGAGGGGCCAGGGGGCCAGGGCGGTCAGGCCGGTCTCGGCGAGGACGAGGAGGATCACCGCCGCGGCGCGCCCGCGGTACGGCCTCAGATAGCCGAGAATCCAGACGGCGAGGTTCACCACGGGATTCTACCAGCCCCGCCGCGGCGCGGGCGGCGCGGTCCGGCTGCGCCGCGCCGTCCCGACGGGAAGGCTCCCGGAAGGGGCCGCGGCCTTGCGGTCGGGGCGGTGACGGGCATCACCCGGTCGCCGCGGCCAAGCGCGGAAGGCGGAAACGGGGCCGGATACCGACATCCGGATCGCGCAGCCGGAGGCGGGAATCCGCCGCCCCGCGGCTGATGGTGGGGTGCACGACGGATCGATCACCGCCCTTGCGGGTCCCGCGCGCCGGATGGGTCCAGCTCGGCCCGCAGGATGTGCTTCTGGATCTTGCCGACGGCCGTCCGGGGCAGCGCGTCGCGGAACACCACCCGCTGCGGCACGCGGAAGCCGGCGAGCCGGCCGCGGCACCAGGCGATGACCTCGTCCCCGCGCAGGGCGTCGCCGCGCGGCACGACGACGGCGACGATCGCTTCGTCCCGCATCTCGTCGGGCACCCCGATGACCGCGCAGTCGAACACGCCGGGATGCTCCCGCACGGCCGCCTCGACCTCGCTCGCGGCGACGTTCTCGCCCGCCCGCTTGATCATGTCCTTGGCGCGGTCGATGAAGTGGTAGTACCCCTCGGCGTCCTGCCGGGCGGTGTCGCCGCTCCACAGCCGCCCGTCCCGCAGGGTCGCGGCGGTGGCCCCGGGGTTCCGGTAGTACCCCTTCATCAGGGTGAGCCCCGGCGTCCCCCGCACCACGATCTGCCCCGGCCGCCCCCGCGGCACCGGCCGTCCGTCGTCGTCCACGAGGTCGGCGGCGTAGCCGGCGACGGTCCGCCCCATCGACATGTTGCGCCGTTCGCCCTCGAGGGGGTTCATGATCGGCGGCCCCATCGTCTCCGTCATGCCCCAGAGCTGCAGCAACTGCGGCCCGAACCGGTCTCCCCACTCGTCGAGCTGGGCCGGCGTGACGTTCTGGGCGAAGAGCACCACCCGCAGCGGGTTCGACCGCAGCTCGGGACGCCGCGGCTGCGCGAGCAGCATCCGGATCGGCGCGGCGAACAGGCTCGACGCCGTGCACCGGTGGGCGATCGCCAGATCGAAGTAGCGGCTGGCGCTGAAGCGGGCGGTCATCGCCATGCTCGCGCCGGTCACCAGGGTGCTCATGGTCGAGTAGTACTGGGCGTTGCCGTGGAAGAACGGCAGCACCGCGAGGTGCCGGTCGCCGGGGGTCAGGCGGATGTGGTCGGCCACCGTCCGTCCCGCGTAGAGGTAGTTGGCGTGGGTGACCTGGACGCCCTTGGGCCGCGCCGTCGTGCCGGACGTGTACAGGATGGCGGCGTCGTCCGTCGGTCCGGGGGAGGGGCCGGGCGGCGGCGTGTCGGCGCGGGCCGCGGCCAGGGCGTTGAAGTCGGCCGCGGGGGACGGCGCGCCGGGTCCGCAGACGAGGACCGACTCGACCTTCGGGGACCGTTCGGCGACGGCTCGGGCCGTGTCCAGATACGGCGCCTGCGTGAACACGAGCCGGCTCTCGGAATGGCCGGTCAAATAGGCCAGCTCCGCCGCCGACGAGGCGGTATTGACGGGCACGACGGCCGCGCCGACCGCGGCGGCCCCGAACCACAGGTCGAGGAACTCCGGGCAGTTGCCGAGCAGCAGCGTCACCCGGTCGCCGCGGCGGACGCCCAGGTCCGCGAGCAGCCGGGCGGTCCGGTTGACGTCCCGGGCGAACTCGCCGTAGTTGCGCGCCGACACGCCGTCCTCCAGGTCGTCGAAGATGACGAACGGCGCATCCGGGGTGGTCCGCGCGCGCTCCGCCACGAGGGCGGGCAGGGTCGATGGCATGCGTCGCGCCTCTCCTCCCGGTTTCACCCGCGTCCGGCCGCGCGGCAGATCCGCCAGGCCGCCCAGGTGCCGAGCGCGGCCTTGAGCATCTCGAGGGTGGTGTAGGCGGCGTGCAGGACGCCGAAGGTCGCGAGGCTCGGCGGCGGCGGGTCGCGGGGAACGAAGTCGAGGCCGCGCCCGATGGAGATGATGGGGGGCGTGACGACGAACGTCAGGACGAGGGCGATGGCGAGCATCGCGCCGATCACCCACCGGACCGCGCGGTCGCCCGGCGGGCCGAGGACCAGCCAGAGGGTGATGCCGCCGAGGGGGATCTGGAAGAGGTTCCAATACCGGAAGAAGAGGCGGTTGAGTTCGGACGACAGGTACCGCAGCAGGTCGCGGGCGGCCGGGGCCCCGAGCCGCTCCACGCCGTCGGCGAACGCGGGGTGTCCGCCGGCCGCGAGCAGGCGGTCGATGGTGTAGAAGTTCTGGGTCGCGGCCACGCTGATGCAGACCGTGCCCATCACCCAGAACCCGAGGCAGAACGCCGCCGCGCGAGACTTCATCCGCGCCTCCCCTGGCCGCGCCGCCTGCAAAAAGGCTGCCCTACGACGAATCGAACGAAAATCGCGGCGTCGACAGCGTATAATACGGGTTGCGCGGGCGCGACGGGCTCGGATGGTTCGCGGGCGTCGGTTTGGACGGGGGCGGCGCGCCCGCCACTACAGTTTCACGACAGACAACCGACAATCCGGGTAGCGCCCTGTTTCCGACGGCCGCCCCGCCGCTGGACTCGTCGGATTCGGGCTGCGGATGGCCGCGCCGGGTCCGTTCGTCGCCGGGGATGTCCGGGGTCGGGCGCGCCGGGCCGGGGCGGAGTACGGAGCGGCGGCGGGCGGCGGAAGGATAGAGCCGAGTCGGTACCATGGCGTCCCAACTGAATCTGCGCGCCGAGACCCTGCAGCAGGTCGTCACGACCGATCCCATCTGCCTCGAGCCGGGCGTCCCGGTGCGCGAGGCCTTCGAACGGATGAAGGCGCAGGAGCGCGGCGCGGTGCTCGTCTGCCGCGACGGCCGGCTGGTCGGCATCTTCACCGAACGCGACGCGCTGGCCCTGATGGCCGACGCCGCCGATCTGGAGGTGCCGCTCGAGCGGGTGATGACCCGCGATCCGGTGGCGTTGTCCGAGCGCGACACGGTCGGCGAGGCCATCACCCGGATGGCCCACGGCGGCTACCGGCGCCTGCCGATGGTCGACGCCGGCGGCCGCCCCGTCGGGTTCGTCAAGGTCGGCAGCATCCTGCAGTTCCTCGTCGATCAGTTTCCGGCGACGGTCTACAACCTGCCGCCGGCGCCCCACCACTCAACCGAAGCCCGCGAGGGAGCCTGAGCGGATTTCGCTTCAGGCGTAGCTGCGAGTACCAAGAGCGATGACGCGCGAGTCGACTGTTGCGGCGCCAACCGAAGACGTTCCCGCCCCCCCGGGCCTGCCGGCCTCCGAGAAGGGGACCATCCGGCTCGACGGGGCGACGGTCCGCCTCGCCGGCGATTCCGGCGACGGCATGCAGGTGGTGGGCGGCCAGTTCACCAACACGTCGGCCCTGCACGGCAACGACGTCGCCACGTTCCCCGACTTCCCCGCCGAGATCCGCGCCCCCCGCGGCACCCTCGCCGGGGTCAGCGGCTACCAGGTGCAGTTCGCGTCGCGCGACATCTTCACGCCGGGCGACACGCTGCAGGCGCTGGTGGCCATGAACCCCGCCGCCCTCGTCACCAACGTCAAGGACCTCGAGAAGGGCGGCATCCTGATCGTCAACGAGGAGAGCTTCAAGGCGAAGGACCTGAAGCTCGCCCGGCTCGACGCCAGTCCCCTGGAGGACGGCACCGTCGACGACTACCGCGTCATCAAGGTCCGGCTCGACACCCTGAACCGCGAGGCGGTCAAGGAGGTCGAGGGCCTGACCTCGAAGCTGCAGGACCGGTGCAAGAACTTCTTCGCCCTCGGGCTGATCTACTGGCTGTTCGGGCGCGACATCGAGCCGACCCTGCGGTTCGTCCGCGACAAGTTCGGCGGCAAGCCGGAGGTCGCCGCGGCCAACGAGAAGGCGCTGCGCGCCGGCTGGTACTACGGCGAGACGACGGAGGCGTTCGACCACAGCTACCAGGTCGAGCCGGCCCGGCTCGCCCCCGGCACGTACCGCAACATCATGGGCAACCAGGCCCTGGCGTGGGGGCTGGTGACCGCGGCCCGGCTGAGCGGCAAGGAGCTGTACATCGGCTCGTATCCGATCACCCCCGCGAGCCCGGTCCTCGAGGAGCTGAGCGCCCTGAAGCACTTCGGCGTGCGCACGGTGCAGGCCGAGGACGAGATCGCCGCGATCTGCTCGGCCATCGGGGCCGCCTTCGGGGGGGCGATGGCGGTCACCAGCTCGAGCGGCCCGGGCATCGCCCTCAAGGGCGAGGCGATGGGGCTGGGCATGATCCTCGAGCTGCCCATGCTCGTCATCAACATCCAGCGGGGCGGCCCGAGCACCGGCCTGCCCACGAAGACGGAGCAGTCGGACCTGCTGCAGGCGATGTTCGGGCGCAACGGCGAGTCGCCCCTGCCGATCATCGCGGCGCGCAGCCCGAGCGACTGCTTCGAGGTGGCGATCGAGGCGTGGCGCATCGCGACCCGGTTCATGACCCCGGTCATCCTGCTGTCCGACGGGTACATCGCCAACGGTTCGGAGCCGTGGGCGATCCCCGACATGAACGATCTGCCGCGCATCGAGGTGACGCATCCCGGCCCGCCCGCCAACGGCAAGCCGTTCCTGCCCTACGAGCGGGACGAGCGGCTGGCCCGCCCCTGGGCCCTCCCGGGGACGGCCGGCCTGATGCACCGGGTCGGCGGGCTGGAGAAGGAGGACGTCACCGGCAACGTCAGCTACGATCCCGAGAACCACCAGCACATGACCAACGTCCGCGCCGAGCGCGTGGCCCGCATCGCCGACGACATTCCGCCGCAGACGGTGGACGGGCCGGCCCGGGGCGAGCTGCTGGTGCTCAGTTGGGGAGGCACCTTCGGCGCGTGCACGAGCGCGGTGGACGAGTGCCGGGCCGGCGGCCTCTCGGTGGCCCACGCCCACCTGCGGTATCTGAACCCGTTCCCCGCCAATCTCGGCGAGGTCCTCGCCGCCTACGAGCGGATTCTCGTGCCGGAGCTGAACACGGGGCAGCTCCGCATGCTGGTGCAGTCGCGCTTCCTTCGCGAATGCGTGGGGTTGAACAAGGTCAAGGGCAAGCCGTTCACGGTGTCCGATGTCGTATTCAAAATTCGAGAGATGGTGGCGTAGGGTTGCCCTCGGGCAGCGGGACCCGGTAACCGCCGGCGACGCGCCGGCCGCGGCGGCCGATCCGCCGCCGAACGGCGGCGGTGTGCCGGCCGGAGGGGAGGCTCCGGCCGCACCGGTCGAAGCCGCGCCCCCGCCGGTCGAAGTGGCCGCACCGGTCGAAGCCGCGGCCGCCGGGGTCGCTGTCCCGGCCGGTCCGGTCGAAGCTCCGGTCGCGCTGGTCGAAACCCCGGCCGCATCGCCGGCCGGTCCGGTCGCTGCCCCGGTCGCGCTGGCCGAGCCGCCCGCGGCGGCCCCGGCCGCCTCGGTCGCCGCCCCGGTCGCGCTGGCCGAGCCGCCGCCCGCCCCGGTGAAGCTGCCGGTGCTGAAGGCGGCCGACTTCGCCAGCGATCAGGATGTGCGCTGGTGCCCCGGCTGCGGGGACTACGCGATTCTCGCGCAGATGAAGAAGATGCTGCCGTCGCTGGGCGTGCCGCGCGAGAAGATCGTGTTCATCTCCGGCATCGGGTGCTCGAGCCGGTTCCCGTACTACATGAACACGTACGGCATCCACAGCATCCACGGCCGGGCCCCGGCCTTCGCGACCGGCCTCAAGGCGGCGCGGCCCGACCTGATGGTGTGGGTCATCACCGGCGACGGCGACGGGTTGAGCATCGGCGGCAACCACCTCATGCACGCCATCCGGCGCAACCTCGACGTCAACATCGTGCTCTTCAACAACCGCATCTACGGGTTGACGAAGGGCCAGTACTCGCCGACGTCGCCGCTCGGCAAGAAGACCAAGACGTCGCCGATGGGGGCCATCGACAACCCCCTGCATCCCCTGTCGATCGCCATCGGCTGCGAGGCCACGTTCGTGGCGCGGTCCATCGACACGCACATCAAGCACCTCGAAGGGGTGCTGCGGCGCGCCGCCGAGCACCGGGGCACCGCGTTCGTCGAGGTCTATCAGAACTGCAACGTCTTCAACGACAACGCTTGGCAGTACGCCAGCGACCGGCAGACCAAGTCGGAGCACACGATCGAGCTGGAGCACGGGGCGCCGCTGGTCTTCGGCCGCGAGCGGCAGAAGGGCATCCGCCTCAACGGTCTCGAGCCCGAGGTCGTCGGGCTGGGGAACGGCACGACCGAGGCCGACCTGCTGGTGCACGACGAGAAGGCGTCCGAGCCGAGCCTGGCGTACCTGCTGAGCCGGATGCGCCACGAAGACGGGTTCCCCGAGCCGATCGGCGTCTTCCGGGCCATCGACGCGCCGCGGTACGAAAAGGAGCTGGTGACGCAGGTGGCCGCGGCCCGCGAACGCTCGGGCGACGGCGACCTGAACGCGCTCTTCAACTCGGGCGAGACCTGGACGGTTTCATGACCTGCCCCTGGTGCGGGGCCGAGAACCTCGACGGGGTGGACGAGTGCGCCGTCTGCGGCCAGTCGCTGAGCGACGCCCACCTGCGGGCCCCCGCGACCGTCGTCGAGCGCGGGCTGCTGACGGACCACCTGCAGGTCCTCGCGCCGCAGGCCCCGGTGGCGGTGGCGCCCGACACGCCGGTCCGCGACGTGCTGCGGGCGATGATCGACGGCCGCACGGGCTGCGTGGTGGTCGCCGCCGAGGGCCGGCCCGTCGGCGTCTTCACCGAGTACGACGCCCTGATGAGCCTGAACACCGAGGCGCCGGCGCTCGGCGACCGCCCCGTGTCGGGCTTCATGACCGCCCCGGCCGAGACGCTGGAGCCGGACGCCAAGGTCGCCTTCGCGGTCCAGCGCATGGCCGTCGGCGGCTACCGGCACATCCCGGTCGTCGGCCAGGGCGGAGAGCTGGCGGGGATCGTCTCGGTCCGCGACATCCTCCGCTATCTGACCGACCGCATGGCCGAGGGCCGGGAGTCTGCGCCGTAGATCAGTAGATCAAAGGGAGGCCGGCATGGTGGCAGGGTGGTTCGCGGCGGGCGCGGCGATGGCCGGGCTGGGGGTCCTGCTCGGGGCGTTCGGCGCCCACGGGCTGCGCGAGCGCATCGCTCCCGACCTGCTCGCCGTCTACGACACCGGCATCCGCTATCACCTCGTCCACGCCCTCGCTCTGATGGCCGTCTCGTGGGCGGCCGAGCGCTGGTCGAACGCCTGGGTCGGCGCGTCGGGCTGGCTCTTCGTGGCCGGCATCGTCGTCTTCTCCGGCAGCCTCTACCTGCTCGCGGTCACCGGCGCCCGCTGGTTGGGGGCCATCACCCCCATCGGCGGCCTCTGCCTCCTCGCGGGCTGGGCGGTCCTCACCGTCGGCGTCCTGCGCGCCGGCGGTTGAGCGGATCGGCGATCGCCGCCCCTTCGGAGACGCACCCGATGTTCGATTCCCTCGGCATCGCCCGGCAGTTGACCGAAGCCGGGCTCGACCGCGCACACGCGGACGCCATCGCAGACGGCATCCGTCAGGCGGCCGTGCACGGCGAGCACGTCACCCCCGCCCAGCTCGACGCCGGGCTCGCGAAGCTCCGCGCCGATCTGACCTGGCGCATGCTCGCCGTCGCCGGTCTGGTCATCGCCGCGTTGCGGCTCCTCGGCTGACGGCCCGCGAGGCCCGACCACCCATCTTCCGGGTCCGGGACATGCCCAAGTCCTCCTCGGTCTTTCGGGCTTGCGGCGCGCGGCGCACCGACAGCGATGCCGTTCACCAGGACGGAGCGTCCGACGGTCATCGCGTTCCGGTCGATCTCGACGAGGTGTTTCCGCCGCACGATCCCGGTCCGTGGCCGGCCGGCATGTCGCTGCGGCGGGACGATCTCTACGACGACCGGGGCCGGCCTCGGCGAGGGCGTGGGGTGAAACGGCCGTCAGTACGCCCGGAGCCGCGGCGCGCCGGAGATGGCGACGCCGGCCCGCCGAGCCCGGCGGTCTAGAACAGTCAGCGCCGTCCGGCCGGTGTCGCCGAGGTCGGTGGTCCACTCGTTCACGTACAGGTCGACGTGCTGGAACATCACCTCGTCGCTCAGCTCCTGGGCGTGGCGGCGCATGGTGGGGACGGTCTCGCCGCGGTGGGCGCGGGCGTGGGCGAGCGAGTCGCGGATCACCGCCGTCACCGTGCCTATCGTCTCGGGGCCGAGGGCGTGCCGCGCGAGGATGCCGCCGAGGGGGAGGGGGGCGTCGGTGGCCGCCTCCCAGACCGCGCCGAGGTCCTCGACCAGCGCGAGTCCGTGCGCGCGCCAGGTGAAGCGGCCCTCGTGGATGCAGACGCCGAAGTCGGCCTCGCCCGACGCCAGGGCGGGCATGATGTCGGAGAACACCGCCTGTTCGACCGCGCCCTCGCCGGCGTGGAACAGCTCGTAGAGCAGGGCGGCGGTGGTGTGGGCGCCCGGGCACAGCACGCGGGCCGGCCGCGAGCCCCCGCCCGGCGTCGGGACGGGGTCGCGGGGGTGGGTGCCGGGACGCGCGGCGAGCAGCAGGGGGCCGACGCCGAAGCCGAGGGCGGAGCCGACGGGGAGCACGCCGAGGTCGCCGCTCAGCAGCAGCGCGGCGTGGAAGCTCGCCTTCGCCACGTCGAAGTCGCCCGCGAAGAGCCGCCGGTTCAGCTCTTCGACGTCGAGCAGCTCGACGCGGAAGTCGAGGCCCCGCGGGTCCACCTTCCCCTCGAGAATGCCGTGGAAGGCGAACGTGTCGTTCGGGCAGGTGGAGATGCCGAGGTGGATCGGTGTCACGCGGCTCAGCTCCAGTCGGGCCGTTCGAGCAGGTCGGCCGCGACGAGCCAGGCCGCGTCGAGGGCTTCGGGAATCTGCCAGCGCTCGAAGCGGCGGTCGCCGACCGCGTTCGAGATGCCGCGGACGATCGCCAGGGGCACGTCGGCGAGGCGGCACGCGAGGGCCACCGCGAAGCCCTCCATGTCTTCGGCCGCCGCGCCGGGGAACAGCGCGCGGCGCCCGCCGGCCTCGGCGTCCGTCGCCGCCCCGGCGCACACGGTCAGCAGGGGGCCGGCGGCGGGAGGGACCGGGCAGGCGAGGGGCAGCGCGTCCGGCCCGTCCGCCGCGTCCTCCCCGCCGCGCGGCCAGTGCCGGAAACCCAGCGTAGGCGCCGGGACGAACGTGGCGACGCCCACCCCGACCCCGTGCATCAGGACCGACGGGAACGCCGCGGCGGTCCCGACGGGGAGTCCGGCGGGGTCGAACGTGCCGGCGATGCCGACGAGGACGACCCGCTCGGGCTCGTGCGCGGCGATGGCGTCGCGGGCCCGCGCCGCCGCCGCCACCGGCCCGAAGCCGCACAGTTCGCACGGCGCGTCGACGCCGAAGCCCCGCTGGCGGGCGAGGTGACGGCGCTCTATCTCGGTGGGGACGAGGACGAGGGTATCGGGAGCGGCCACGGGCTACCCAGTGTATCGCGGCCCGCGCCGCCCCGCGGAGGCGGCTATGCCCGCAGGTCGTAGCACTGCAGGCGGGGCCCGGCGCCGGTGAGGAGGTCGCGCGAGTTCTGGACGAAGTAGAGGAGGCCGCGGCTCAGCACCGGCAGGGTCCAAGACTCGTAGGCGGCGGCGAGCCACGTCCGGGAGACTTCGCGGTAGCCGTCCGGGGTGAGGTCCAGCCACAGCAGGTGGCCGATCTCGCCGAGGGCGAGGAACTGCCCGTCGACCGCGAGCAGCGACCCGCGGGCGGTGCCGAGCTGGACCCGGCGCTCGCGCCCGCCCTGCCGGAACGTCTCGGGCCACAGGGGCACTTCGCGCCACACCACCTCCCCCGTCGCGGCGTCGACGCAGGCGAGCGACGAGTCGCCCTGGTTGCGGCCGTCGAAGCCGTAGAGGTAGCCGTCCTTGTGGATCGCGGTGTTCCAGTGCAGGGCGAACTCGCGGGTCGTCCAGACCACCTCGTGGGTGAAGTCGGGCAGAATCCGGAGCAGCGCGCCGCCCGTGCGGTAGCTGGCGGAGACGAACACCTTGTCGTCGAACACCACCGGACACGACGCGTTGACCGACTCGTAGGTCCGGCTGCGGAACGGGAACGCGAAGTCGACGGCCCCGTCCGCCGGGTCGATCGACAGCAGCCCCCCCGAGGGCGGCGACGACTCGCCCCCTGCGAAGACGAAGACCCGGCGCCGCCCGTGCACGACCGCGGGCACCGGCGAGGCGTAGCTCGGGCCCCAGTCGCCGGCCCGCCACAGCTCGCCGCCGGTGGCCGCGTCGAAGGCCACCACGCACGCCCCGCGCGGCGCCCCGACGTTCACGATCACCCGGCCGTCCTCGACGAGCGGCGTCGACGAGGTGCCGAAGAAGTCCTGGTGCACGCCGTAGTCGGCCCGCAGGTCGCGGCTCCACAGGCCGCGCCCGTCGGCGACGTCGAAGGCGTGCAGACGGCTCTCGGCTCCGAGCGTGAACACGCGCCCGTCCGCGATGACCGGGCTCGACCGCGGGCCGTTGTTGTAGCCGTAGCGGTCGCGGTAGCGGGTCGGATAGCGGAAGTCCCAGTGGAGCGCGCCGGTCTCGGGGTGCCGGCACTCCACCACCTCTTGGCCGCCGAGCCGGTGGAGGAACACCAGCCGGTCTCCGGCGATGGCCGGCGACGTGTAGCCCGTGCCCTTCTCCATCTCCCACACCAGCGGCGGCGGCAGCGACCGGCTGAGGCGGGTCTCGGTGGACACCGCGTTGTGGGTGGGGCCGAGGAACGACGCCCAGTCGTGGGTGACGGCGTCGGGCGACAGCGGGCGGGGCGGGTTCCGCACCGCCGGCTGCGCGGCGGCCGTCCTTGCCCCCGGCTGCACGCCGGCCGTCGCCGCGCGCGCCCGGACGCCGGCCGCCCCCGCCAGGACCATCGGTCCGGCGATCGCCCGCAGCAGGGTCCGGCGGGATAGGGTCTTCATGGCGCGGCGATCTTAACAGCCCGTGACCGGAGCCCGCCGCGTTCGGCCGGCCGTGCGTCTCGGCTGCGCCCGGTGGGCATCGCCTTCAGCTCCCATTGCCGCCCAATCCCGACTGCCGGCTGGCCGTCGGGGGCGAGGCCGTCGCCGAGCGGCGCCGCCTTCGGCTCCGATTGCCGCCCAATCCCGACTGCCGGGCATCCGGACCGTGACCGGTGCGGACGCCCGGCTGGGTTGTTCATCGGTTGCCCGCGCTCGATGCGCGCTTCCGGCGCCTTGTCCGGCGGGTGCCTCCCCCCTGCGCAACGTGGGGACCACCACG
This sequence comes from Vicinamibacterales bacterium, assembly GCA_963666855.2. Taxonomy (GTDB): domain Bacteria; phylum Acidobacteriota; class Vicinamibacteria; order Vicinamibacterales; family UBA8438; genus JAJEEA01. The sequence continues at coordinate 14,020 of CAXXTG010000269.1, read as the reverse complement.
GGCGGGTCACCCGTTCGCGGACGCCGCGGGAAGCCGGGCGCGCTATAATTCGGGGCCGTCGCAGGTTGGCGGAAGACGGCGGAGGAGAGGACGGACGTGGCGGATACGGGGCCCAAGAGCGCGGTCGAGCTGGCGATGGAGCGGCTGCGGCGGCGGGACGCGGAGGCCGGCGGCGGCGCGCCGGGCCGGCCGCTGACGGACGACCAGAAGGCGGCGATCGCCGCCGCCCGGCGCGACTACGGGGCGAAGGTCGCGGAGGCCGAGATCCTGATGCGGTCGAAGCTCGCGGCCGCGGTGGACCTCGAGGGCCGGCGCGAGATCGAGGCCAACCACCGCCGCGACCTCGGGCAGTTCGCGTCGTCGCGCGACCGGAAGATCGCGGCGATCCGGGAAGGCGGCGGGTCGTGACGAAGGCGGTCGTCGTCGCCCTCACCCTCGTCAACTTCGTGCTGCTCGTCCCCGGCGTGATGCTGCCCGTCTACAGCGTCACCATCACCACCGAGGTCGCGGCGGCGATCATCCCCGAGCCGGTCGAGGTCACCGTCTACGAGCAGACCCGCTCCATCCTCGGCACCGTCCAGGAGCTCTGGCTCTCGGCCGACTACCTGGTGTCGTTCCTCATCCTGCTCTTCAGCGTCATCGTGCCCGTCACCAAGGCGGGGATGCTGCTGGGGTCGATCTACGCGGCCGGCGACGCGGTCCGGAGGCGGCTGGTGCTCGTCGTCGACCTCATCGGGAAATGGTCGATGGCCGACGTGTTCGTGGTGGCGGTGTTCCTGGCGTTCCTCGCCACCCGCGACCAGGCCCAGGCCAACAGCTTCAGCGTGCCGGTCCTGATGCGCCAGGTCGATGTGGACATGCAGACCCAGCTCACCTCCGGGCTCGGCGCGGGCTTCTACTGCTTCCTCGCCTACTGCCTGTTCTCGGTGGCGTGGACCCAGGTCCTGAAGCACCGCCGCGGGGCCTGAGCGCCGACGCGGAAACCTGGGCGCCGCCGCGGGCCGGGGCGGCCGGTCGCGGCTCTCCGGGTGATACCATCCGTCGAATTGCCATGTCGCGCCGCTGCCGGGCCGGCGGCGGCGTCGCGGTTGTGGCGGCCGAACGAGGAGTGGCGGTCGCCGGAGAATGGAGAGAAGGCAGATGAAGTTGCGCAGCATCGCCGGCCTGGCCGCCGGCATCGCGATCGTCCTGTCCGGTTCCGTCCCGTCCGCCCAGGACGACCCCGTCGTCGTGATGGAAACCAGCCTGGGGGCCATCACCGTCGAACTCGCCTCCGCCGAGGCGCCGATCAGCGTCGACAACTTCCTGCAGTACGTCGACGCCGGGCACTACGACAACACCATCTTCCACCGCGTCATCCAGGGGTTCATGATCCAGGGCGGCGCCTACTCGCCGGAGATGCGCACCCGGCCGACCCGCCCCGCCATCCAGAACGAGGCGCAGAACGGGTTGCTGAACAACCGGTACACCATCGCCATGGCCCGGACGAGCGAGATCCACAGCGCCACCGACCAGTTCTTCATCAATACGGTCGACAACAACTTCCTCAACAACGGCGTGCGCGACTTCGGCTACGCGGTGTTCGGGCGGGTGATCGACGGCGCCGACGTCGTGGACCGCATCGCCGCCGTGCCGGTGTCGAACACGGTGCCGAACGAGGCGGTGGTGATTCAGTCGATACGGCGGCGGTAGGCGGCGGGGGAGCCCGGCCGGCCCGCCGGGAGCCGTGGCGCGACCCCGCGCGGGCCGAACGGGCCGTGCCCAGTCGATACGGTGGCGGTGGGGGAGCCCCGGCGGCTCGTTGGGAGCCGGGGCGCGGCCCGAGAGCGGCGAGGTTCCGACCGCGGCAACCGAGCTGGCAGCTTTGGGGTAGCCCGGCTCCGGGGCGCGTGCGACCGCCGCGCGACGCGGCCGCCGCGAGTGCATCGAGGCTGGAAGGCGGCGCGCCTCATCGCCGCGGGGTCCGCGGCGGGCGGCCGGGTCGAGCACGATGCGTGACCGTTGGTACGGCGACGACCGCGATGTCGTGAAGTGGAGCGCCGTGCTGCATCTCGCCCGCCGCGAGGAGGTGGCGGACGTGCTGTACGCGGCCTTGTACCGGTCCGACGACGACTGGCCGCCGCTTGCCACGGCGCGCGGCCCGGCGGCGTTGCCGGAAGAGGTCGTCCGCCACTTCCGCGACCTCGACGATCTGCAGCGGCTGGCGGCGCGGACCGGGCTGCGCATCGCGGCCGTCAAGGAGCCGTTCGTCGATCGGGCCGCCTACTTCCGCCGCCTGTGCGGTCGGGTCGGGCGGTGCGCGGGGCCGGTGCTCGTGCTGCTCGACCCCGACACCGGCCTCGCGCCCGAGGGCGGCGCGGGCCCCGAACACGTGACCTCGGACGAGGTGGCGGCGCTGTTCGCCGCGCTGCGGCCCGGCGATCTCCTCGTCTGCTACCAGCACGCGCGGCGGCAGAAGGACTGGCGCGGACGCGCCCGCCGCGCCTTCGCGAACGCGCCCGGCGTCCCGTCGTTCGACGTGGAGGCGCTGCGCTCCGACTTGGCCCGCGACGTGCTGATGCTGGCCGTGAAGAAGGGGGGGTAGGGGTGCGTTTCCGGTCGCACCGGGCCGGCGCGGGCGAGGTGCCGGGGAGGGACCTTGGCGTTCGCGTTCCTGGAGCCGGCGGGTTCGGCGCGGGCGGGGCGCCGGGGAGGATGGGCTTGCGTTTCCGGTCGCTGCTCGCGGTGGCGGCGTTGGCCGTCGGGGCCGCCGAGCCGACGGACGCGGGCCAGTCCGACTACTGGTTCACCGACGAGCTGGCCCCCTACCGGGAGCTGGTCGGGGCGTACCGCGGGGGGGACGCCGGGGCGGCGATCGCCGGCGTGCGGGCCATGGCGCCCTCCGCCGTGCACGTCCTCCTCGACCGGATCCGCGAGCCCGACACCCGGCTGCCGGGGACCGACGGCGGCCCGGCCCTGAACGAGCGCCTGTTCCGGGCGGCGGCGATGCTGCACCTGGACGCGGCGGGGCTGCTGCGGTCGCGCGGGCTCCACCGCGCCGCGGAGGAGCAGGTCGAGCTGGCCGTCCGCTGGGTGAACCTGAACGCGCGCGAGCCGGAGCCGGTGGGCTCGTTCCGGCGCCGGTGGTTCCTCGGGGCGGCGCTCCTCGCCTTCGAGCACGGCGGCTGGCAGGACGGGGTGACCTTCACGGATCTCGCCTGCGAGCTGCTCCCCGACGACGTGGCGCTGCTGACGGCGGCCGCGTGGTTCAACGAGGGCCTCGCGCTGGCCCCGGTGGACGCGACGGAGCTGGAGCGGGGCGGGCTGCGGCGGCTGCAGGAGCGGAAGCGCGGCCGGCTCCTGGCCGCGGCGCGGCGGGCGGGCGCGGCGCTGCGGGCCGCCCCGGCCGCGCCGGAGGCGGCGCTGCGGCTGGCGCGGGTCAGGATGCTGCTGGGGCGGGGGGAGTCGGTGCGCGAGCCGCTGACGGCCCTGGCGGACCGCGGCGGCGTGCCGCGCGCGCACGCCTATCTGGCCCGGCTCCTGCTGGGCCGGCTGCATCTCGAGGCGGGCGAGCCGGCCGAGGCCGAGGGCCGGTTCCGGGACGCGATCGCGCTCGACCCGCTCGGACAGGCGGCGCGGGTGGCCCTCGCGCGCCTGCTGGAGAGTCGGGGCGACCGCACGGGCGCGGCGGCGGCGCTCGACCCGGTGCTGCGCGGCGACGCCGGCACCGCCATCGACCCCTGGGTGGACTACTTGCTGGGGTTCGGCAACGGCCCCGAGCTGCGGGAGGCCCTGCGCCGGGAGGTGCGGCGGTGAGCGGGATGCCGCGCGGCCTTCGTCTAGGGCTCCCCGCACTGATCCTGATCCCGGTCCTCGCCGGCGCGGCGGCGGCGGGGCAGACCTTCCGCAGCGGGGTCGACGCGGTGGCCGTCGACGTGCTCGTCACCCGCGGGCGCGCCGCGGTGTCGGGCCTGACCGCGGACGACTTCACGGTGCTCGACAACGGCGTGCGGCAGGAGGTCGCGGCGATCCTCGTCGAGGAGGTTCCGGTCACCCTGCTGCTCGTCCTGGACACGAGCGGGAGCGTCCGCGGGACGCCGTTGCGCCGGTTGCTCGCCGCCGCCGCGGCGGCGGGCGAGGCGCTTCGGCCCGACGACCGGGTCGGTCTGATCACCTTCTCCGACAAGCTGCGCTTCGCCGTCGAGCCGCCCGCGCCGCCCGCCGATCTTCCCGCGGCGCTCGACCGCGTGCGCGCCGGCGGCGCCACCGCCCTCTACGACGCCACGTTCGCGGCCCTCGCCCTGCGCGGCCGGACGGTGGGGCGGACGGTCGTGCTCGTCTTCAGCGACGGCTACGACACCGCGAGCTGGCTCGACCCCCTGGACGTGCTCGACGCCGCCCGCCGCAGCGACGTCGTCGTTTACGGCGTCCGCCACGACCGCTTGGCGCAGGAGGGCTGGCAGCAGCGCGAGGGTCGCGGGCGGGCGGGCCGCTGGTTCGCGGACGATCCGCAGCTCTTCCGGCAGGAATACCTGGCGCAGCTCGCGGCCGACACCGGGGGCTCGGTGTACGTGGCGGCCGACCTCGACCGCCTGCGCGAGGTGTTCGCGCGGGTCGTCGACGAGTTCCGCAGCCGCTATCTCCTGACCTATACGCCGCGGGGGGTGGAGGCCGGCGGCTGGCACGAGCTGGAGGTGCGCGTGCGCGGGCGGGGCCGCCGCGTGCAGGCCCGCCGCGGCTATCTGCGGTGAGCGGCGCGGCGCCGCACGGCCATTTCGGCGCGGCCGGAGTCAAAGACGTTGACGGAGGCCCGGGCCGCGGTTCGGCGGCGGAAGGGAGTATGGCGATCTCATGGATGCGCTGCTGCAGGACGTCCGCTCCGCCGTGCGCCGGCTCGCCGGCCAGCGCGGCTTCACGGTGACCGCGCTCGTCACCCTCGCCCTCGGCATCGGCGCCAACACCGCGATGTTCGGCATCGTCTACGGCCTGCTGCTGCGCCCGCTGCCCTATCCCGACGCGGACCGCCTCGTGCGCGTCGGAGAGTCGTTCGCCGGGCGCGCCGCGCTCACCCTCTCGAACCGGTCGATGCCCCTGCTCGAGGACGCCGAGTCGTTCGAGGGCCTCGCCGTGTACCGGGGGAGCTCGGTCGAGTGGGCGGGCCCGGACGGCGTGGTCACCCTGGGCGGCGCCGCGGTCTCGCCCGGCATGTTCCCCCTGCTGCGGGCGGCGCCCCGGCTCGGCCGGCTGTTCACCGAGGACGAGGCGCGGGAGGGCGCGGACCGGGTCGTGCTGCTGAGCCACGGCGCCTGGACGAACCGCTTCGCGTCCGATCCGGACATCGTGGGGACCCCCCTCGAGCTCGACGGAGACCCCTACACCGTCGTCGGCGTGCTCGCCGAGGGGTTCTACTTCCCGAATCCGGACGGCGAGTTCTGGACGCCCCTCGTCGTCCCCCCGTTCGCGCCGCCGGCCGCGGCCGTCGCGGGGCAGCCGCGCATGGTGGTCATGATCTCCTTCAGCGGCCTCGGCCGCCTCGCGCCGGGGGTCTCGCCGGAACAGGCGGCGACCGAGGTCCGCACCCGCCTGGAGGCCGGTTCGATGTCGTTCGGGCTGCCCGCCGGCGCGGGGCGGGCCGCCGCCGCCGCGCTGGGCCGGCGCGAGGCGCGGGTCGTGCCGCTGCTGGAGGAGATGGTGGGCGCGTACCGGCCGGCGCTGACGGCCCTGACCGCGGCGACCGCGCTCGTGCTGCTGATCGCCTGCATCAACGTGGCGGGGCTGCTGCTCGCGCGCGGGGTGACGCGCCGGCGCGGGCTGGCGGTGTGCGCGGCCCTCGGGGCGGGCCGCGGCCGGCTCGTCCGCCAGCTTCTGACCGAGAGCGTCCTGCTGGGCGCGGGCGGCGGGGTCCTCGGCCTCGCCGCGGCGGCGGTCGTGCTGCGCGCCGTGCCCGCCCTCGTCCCCGGCGACATCGCGCGGCTCGACCAGGTCGGCATCGACGGCCTGTCGGTGGCGTTCACGGTGGGGCTGTCGATCGCGGCGGGGCTGCTGTTCGGCGCCGTGCCGGCCTTCCAGGGGTCGCGGATCGACCTGGTGCGCACCCTGAACGAGGGGAGCGCGCAGGCCCCCGGCGGCTTCCGGCTGCTCCGCTCGAACCGGGCGCGCGCGGCCCTGGCCGTGGCCCAGGTCGCCCTGGCCCTCGTGCTGCTCGTCGGGGCGGGGCTGCTCCTGCGCAGCTTCGTGCGGCTCGTGACCGTCGACCGCGGTTACGACCCGGCCAACGTCATCGCCGCCCGCATCCGGAACCCCGACGTGTCGTTCCGCCCGGACATGGCCCCCGAGGCGATAGCCGGCCTCCAGACGGCGGGCCAACTCTTCGGGCGCGCGCTCGTGGACGAGCTGGCCCGGCTGGAGGACCTCGCCGAGGTCGAGGCGGCGGGGGTGTCGTCGCGCTTTCCGCTCGCGTCCGGCGGGAACGTCAGCCGGGCCACGTTCCGCGTGGCGGGCGCCCCGATTCCCGCCGACGCCATGGACCTTCCCCAGGCCCCCATCAACTTCGTCAGCCCCGGCTACTTCGACGCGATGCGGCTGCGGGTCCGGAGCGGACGGACGTTCACCTCCCTCGACCGGGCCGAGAGCCCGCCGGTGCTGGTGTTGAGCGAGACGCTCGCCCGCGAGGTCTTCGGCGGCGAGCCGGCCGTCGGCGGGCGGGTGCGGCTGGCGGGCGGCGGCGACGAACCGTGGGAGGTGGTCGGGGTCGTGGCCGACGTCCGCTACGGCGCGCTGACCATCACCGAGTCGCAGGCCGAGGCGTATCTGCCGCTGCCGCAGATCGAGCAGGCGTCGATGCTGGGCCGTATGTTCTCCTCCTCGTCGGTCGCGGTGCGGACCGTCGGCGACCCGGTGGCCGCCGTCCCGTTCCTGCGCGAGGCGGTGGCCGCGGCGGGTCCGGCGGCGGGCATCGACCAGGTGACGACGATGGACGCCCGGCTCTCGGCGGCGGTCGAGCAGCCCCGCTTCTACGCCGTCTTCGTCGGCTTCTTCGCCGCCCTCGCGCTGTTCCTCGCCGCGTTCGGCATCTACGCCCTGCTCAGCTACACCGTCTCGCAGCGCCGCCGCGAGATCGGGGTCCGCATGGCCCTCGGGGCCCGGCCCGGCGACGTCGTCGCCCTCGTCGTCCGCCAGGGGGCCGGGCTCGTGGCGGCGGGGGCCGTTCTCGGCCTCTTCGGGGCGGCCGCCGCGTCGCGGCTGCTGGAGAGCTTCCTGTTCGGCGTCGGCGCCGACGACCCGCTGACGTTCGCGGCGGCGCCCGTCGCCCTCGTCGCCGTCGCCCTCGTCGCCTGCTGGCTCCCGGGCCGCCGCGCCGCCCGCATCCACCCCATGGACGCGCTCCGGGTGGATTAAGCGGCCATCGGAAGGGCGCGGGCGCGCCCGGCGTCAGGCGTTGACGTCAGCAAGAATGGCACGCGCGGTCACCGTCTTCGTCGTCGAGGAAGCGCCGCGACGCGCAGGGCGCGCATCAACGGCCCCGTCGCACCGGTGACGATCGGGAACACGCAATCCTTGGCCAACACGCTGATGGAGAGCCTCCGGGGCCGGCGGATAGGACGCGTGGCCGGCCTGCTCGGCGAGGTCGATGGTCGCGCGCATCTGCTGCATGGCGCTATTGGCGGGGCGCGTACAGCGCTGCGCGGGCGCTGAAGCCGTCGCCGCGCATGTCCACGTGGGGCGTCGGTCCTTCCGCGTCGATGGGCGCGACAGTCAGCAGGTACTGCATCCCCAGCTCGCGGCCGATGCCGGCCAGGGTGTCTCCCAGGGCCGCGGGGTCCTCGATGCGTTCGAAGCGGCCGCCGGTGGCGGCGGCGAGGCGCTCGAAGTTCGGGAGGGGCACGGCGGTGACGGACACGCCGGAGAACAGCACCCCGTGGGCGGCCAGCAGGTCCGCGAGCCCGTCGAGGTCGCCCGACAGGTCGGCCGCCCGGCGCCGGCCGCGCACCTGCGACGACTGCAGCTCGGAGCGGGCCATCTCGGTGGCTTGGCCGAGCATGAAGACGACCGGGCGCGCCGCGCCTCGGGCGTGCAGATCGTTCACGGCCTCGACGAGGGCAGCGTCCATCTCGCCGTCGACGCTCTGCATGTCGAGGATGCTCTCGTCGTCGAGGGCGCCCATGAGGCGGGCGATCCCGGCGTTGAGCTGCCGCTGGGTCACGGCGAGGTTGTCGAAGACGGCGACGATCTGCACGGCCGGGGGCGCCGGCGTCACGTCCACCACGTCGAGCTCGGCCCCGCCGGCGCTCACCGTGAAGTCGTCGCGCGTCAGGCCCGCCGCCGGTGCGCCGTCCTCGTCGACGACGGTCACGAGCAGACGGGCGGGTGCCTGGGCCAGGACCCCCTGCACGACGACAGCGAGCACGACAAGCGCTACGTTCGAGGCTCGTGCAGACAGGGTCGATGTCATTTTGCGGTCAACCTCTCTCGTCAGCGACCATCAGGTCTGTCAGTTGTCGACTTCGTCGGCTGCGACGACGCGAAGTCTGCTCGCTTTTCGCGCCGTTCCTCTGCGTCCTTCCGCCGCCCGTACACGAAGACCGCCACCAAGCCGGCCAAGGCGCCTGCGATCGTCGCGAGTCCGCCCGTGTCCTTGTCGAAAGCAATCAACGTGCTGCCGGCGAGGATGGCCGTCAGGGCTACCGCGAAGCCGAGAGCCTGTCCCCGACGCTCCGCGGTCAGCTTGCCGGCGAGAGCACTCGATTCCAGCGCCTGCCGGTGGGCGGCCTGTCGTTCGGCCATTGCCACTATAGCGCTCTGCGCAACCGGGGAACGCCTCGTTGTACTTCACCAGAACGGCCGGGGGCGGCAAGGGGCCTCGATACTCGACCGCGACGAGACTCTCGACCTGAGCGGCGGCTTCGGGCGACCGGTTGGCTGGCGGAGCGGCCTCAGTGGCGTTCGGCTTCGTCGAGATCTGCCGTGTCGGTCGGTTGCGGGAGGGTTGGCTCACGTTCCACCATCGTCATCGCGTCGGCGAGATCCTGGCCGACGACGTGCCAGTCGCTGTAGAGAGCCCGCGCATCAGCCAGATGGTCGGTAGGGCTGTCGTTGTACGTGTCGAACACGCCGAACAGGTCGAACACGCGGGCGACCCCGGACCGGAAAGACGGCATGGCGAAAAGGTAATCGGTTCGCATGGGCAGGCTGTCACTGACCGGTTCTTGAGCCGTTTGTACTACAAGTTCTGCCCGAGTGTCACGCTCACGGGTCACGCCGGGGGCAGCAGTTCGGCGAGGAGTTCGGCCGGGTGCACAGCCCGGGCGTCGGCGAGGTCGTGCACCTGGTGGCGGCAGGACACGCCCGCTGCGACCAGCCGTTCGTTCGGGCCGAGGGCGCGGGCGGCCGGCAGCAGCCGGCGCTCGCCGATGTGCCGCGAGAGGTCGAAGTGCTCGCGGGCGTAGCCGAACGAGCCGGCCATGCCGCAGCAGCCGGCGTCGAGGTCCACCACTTCGGCGCCGGGCACGCGGGACAGCAGGGCGCGGGCCGGGGGCAGGAGGCCCAGCGACTTCTGGTGGCAGTGCCCGTGCAGGAGCAGCCGCTCGGGGCCGGGCCGCAGGTCGAGGCGGGCGGCGCCCGCGTTCAGCTCGCGTTCCAGCCACTCCTCGAACAGGACGCAGGCGCCGGCGACCTCGCGCGCCCTGCGTTGCGCGTCGCCGCGCAGCAGCGACGGGAGGTCGTCGCGCAGGGAGGACAGACAGCTCGGCTCGAGGACGACGATCGGTTGCCCGGCCACGGCGAGGGGATGGAGGCGGGCCACGGCATCTTCTCCGCGGCGCCGTGCTTCCCGCAGCAGGCCCTGCGAGATGAGCGGCCGGCCGCAGCAGACGTCCGGCCCGAGGGCGACCCCGACCCCGGCGTGGTCGCAGACGGTGGCCGCCGCCATCCCGATCTCCGGGTGGTAGTAGTTGGTGAAGGTGTCCGCGAACAGGACGACGGACGCACCGTCGCCGTCGGCGGGGCGGGGGCGCGCGCCCCACTGCGCCCGCAGGGTGCGGGTCGCCCACCGCGGCAGCGCCCGCCGGCGGTCCAGGCCGAGCAGCCGCTCGTTCACGGCGCGGACCCAGGACATCCCGAGCCAGGGGTTGATCAGACGCGCCATTGGGCTCGCCGCGGCCGACAGGTCGCGGATGTGCCCGAGCAGCCGCGCCCGCAGCGGCGTCCCGTGCCGGGCGTGGTAATCGGCCAGGAACTCCGCCTTGAACCGCGCCATGTCCACGCCGACCGGGCACTCCGCCTTGCACGCCCGGCACTCCAGGCACAGGTCGAGGGCGTCGTACACCCCCCGGTCGCCGAGCCCCGCCTCGTCGAGGCGGCCGGTCATCGCCGACCGCAGGGCGTTGGCCCGTCCCCGCGTCGAGTGGGTCTCGTCGCGGGTGGCCATGTAGGACGGGCACATCGTGCCGTCCAGCGTCTTCCGGCACGCGCCGACGCCGCTGCACATCTCGACCGCGCGCCCGAGGCCGCCGAACGCCGCGTAGTCGAAGTAGCCCTCCGGCTGCGGGGTGCGGTAGTCGGGGCCGTAGCGGAGGTTGGCGGTCAGGGGGGGCGCGTCGACGATCTTGCCGGGGTTGAACAGCCCCGCCGGGTCGAACGTGCGCTTGACGGTGCGGAACGCCCCGTAGAGCTCGGGGCCGAACATCCGTTCCATGAACGGGCCGCGCACCAGTCCGTCGCCGTGCTCGCCCGACAGGGCACCGCCGTACTCGAGCACCAGCTCGGCGATGTCGCCGGCGATCGCCTCGAACTGGCGCACCCCCGCCTCGGTCTTCATGTTGACGACGGGGCGCACGTGCAGGCAGCCGACCGAGGCGTGGGCGTAGACGCCGGTGGTGCTGCCGTGGCGCTTCACGATGTCGAGGAACCGCGCGATGTAGTCGCGCAGCCGCGCCGGGGCCACCGCGGTGTCCTCGACGAAGGAGATGCTCTTGGCGTCGCCCTTCATGGCCATCGACAGCCCCAGCGACGACTGCCGCAGGCGCCAGATGCGGGCTTGGGCGGCGGCGTCGACGGCCCGCGACGTGCGGCACGCGACGCCCCGCTCCGCGAGGTCCCGCTCGATGGCCTCGAGGCGGCCGGGCAGCTCGGCCGCGTCGTCGGCGTAGAGCTCGACGCAGAGCAGGGCGCCCGGCGTCTCGTCGCCCCGCAGCACCGCCCGGCGCACGGCGTCGAGGGCGGGGCTCTCGCGGGCGTGGTCGAGGATGAAGCGGTCCATCACCTCGACCGCCGACGGCCGGTGCTCGAGGATCGCGGGGGTCGCCCCGAGGGCGTCGAGGAGGTTGTCGAACTCGAGGGCGAGCACCGCCTTGGCCTTGGGCAGGGGCACCAGGTTGACCCGGGCCTCGACGACGAGGCCGAGGGTGCCCTCGGAGCCGACGATCAGCTCGGCGAGGTTGAAGGGCCGCGCCGGGTCGGTGAACCGGTCGAGGTTGTAGCCGCCGACCCGGCGCAGGATCTTCGGGTACCGCCGGTCGATCTCGGCCGCGTGGGCCGGCGCCAGCTCGCGCACCGTCCGGTAGCACGCGCCCTCGAGGGTGTCGGCCGCGCACGCCGCCTCCAACTCGTCCGGGGCGAGCGGGCGCAGGTGGGCGACCGACCCGTCGCTCAGGGCGACGTGCAGGTCGAGCACATGGTCGATCGTCTTTCCGTACAGCACCGAGCGCGCGCCGCTCGAGTTGTTGCTGATCATGCCGCCGACGGTGGCCCGGTTGGCGGTCGAGATGTCGGGGGCGAAGCGCAGCCGGTGGGGCGCGAGGTGCGCGTTCAGCTCGTCCAGCACGATGCCGGGCTCGATGCGCGCCCACCGTTCCTCGGGGTTGACCTCCAGCACCCGGTTGAAGAACCGCGACGTGTCGAGCTGCAGCCCCTCGCCGATGGCCTGGCCCGCCTGCGACGTGCCGCCGCCCCGCGCGGTGATCGACACGCCGTGCCGGCGCGCGATCCCGATGGTGCGCAGCACATCGTCGCGGTTGCGGACGACCACCACGCCGGTCGGCTCGATCTGGTAGACGCTGGCGTCGGTCGAGTAGAGCGACCGGCTGATGCGGTCGAACCGGACCTCGCCATCGATGCAACCCTCCAGATCGCGTCGCAGGCTGTCGCTCACGGAGGGAGTATATCCCCGGCGGCGGCGCCTACGGACCCGGACGACGAGTTCCGTAACGAGGCTTGGCCCGACATCGTGGCGCGAACTTCGGCGACGGGCCGTTCGGTGAGGCGGCGGGAGTCGCCGAACGCAAGCCGTTGGCCGGCGGCGGGAAGCGGGGCGGCCGCTCACGCTCCCCACACGGTCACGGCGCGTCCGTCGAGGGACTCCTCGCGCCGGTACAGCTTCTCGTCCCACGGCTTCGACTCGTCGCGGTCGAAGACCACCAGGTGGCCCGACTCGCCGCGGCACCGGTCCATGTAGGCCAGGGTCTGCTCCACGCCCTCGCGGATCGTCGCCTCCAGGCTCCCGCGCAGGATCTTGCACTCCACCACGTGGCGGCGCGCGGGCGTCCCGGGATCGGCGGCGACGCCGGGGCGGATCGGCGGCCACACGATCAGGAGGTCGGTGCGTCGGCGGCCCAGGGCGTACTCCCGCTCGATCCGCCCGCCGCCGTTCACGATCCGGTGCAGGAACGCCTGAAGCAGCAGTTGCGGCCCCGCCTCCCGGTACTGGAAGCGCTCGATCCAGTGCTCCGAGTGCTCCCGGAAGAAGCCCTGGAACCCCTTCAGCAGGCCGTCCATGTCGAGGTCGCCGTCCGGCTCCACGTACCACTCCGTCTCGTGGGCGATCTCCGCTTCCCGGGCGTACATGAGCTCGCGCGGGACCACCTCCCGGTAGATCGGGTTGGCGATCCGCGCCGTGCCGCCGCGCGCCAGCAGGCCGAGGTCCCGGACGTACTCCACATCGTCGGGGCTGGCCCTGCCGGCGGCGTCGCCGCTCAGCACCGGCTCGATCACGCGCCGCACGCGCTCCTCGTCCAGCTTGTCCGCGAGCTGGTGCAGGTGCGTCTGGCGGCCCAGGACGAGCTCCTCCCGGGCGTCCATGACCGCCTCCCCGTCGATGGTCCGGGAGCGGTCCCGGTTGGCCTTGTTCCTGAAGCAGGCCTCGTCGGCCAGCGCGTTGACCAGCCACGGCTGGCCTTGGGACTGGTTCCACACCGCGGCGAGCGCGTCCTCGGTGAACTGTTGCCCGGTCTCCGCGGTGTGCTGCCCGAGCAGCGCGCGCGCGTCGGCCTCGTCGAAGTCGCCCAGCCGCAGCGACGCCGCCTTGATGTTGAAGGCGCTGCCGCCGGTGACGATCCCGCCCGCCGACGCCGAGTGGATGCGGTAGTCGCGCACGTCGCGGACGCCGCACAGGATCACGCTCTGCGGGAACCCCGCCGGACGCAGGTCGTACCCGGCGCGCAACTGGCGCAGCACCGAGATCAGCGTGTCGCCCACCAGCGTGTCGATCTCGTCGATCAGGAGCACGAGCGGCCTGGGATCGTTCAGGGACCACCGGCCGAGCGCCTGGCGCAGGGCGCCGTGGGGACCGGCGCGGTCCAGCGTCCGCTCCCACGTCTCGTCGAGGAAGCCGTCGCCCAGGGCGACGAGGGCGCGTTCGGAGATCTCCGCCAACACGGTCCGCATCCCGGCGGCGACGTCGCCCCTCGCCGTCTGCCCGGTCTCGACGTTCGCGTACACGCAGCGGTGTGCGCCGCGCCCGTTCAGCAGGTCGCGCAGCGCCAGCAGCGCCGAGGTCTTTCCCGTCTGCCGCGGCGCGTGCAGCACGAAATAGCGCTTCGCGTCGATGAGGCGCAGGATCTCGTCGAGGTCGAGCCGCCCGAGCGGCGGAATGCGGTAGTGGTCTTCGGCGACCACCGGCCCGGAGGTGTTGAAGAAGCGCTCGACCATCGGCATCGTCTCGTTCGGAGGGCGCCGCCCGGCACCTATCGTAGCGCCTCGCACGGGTTCGACGCGGACACGGACCGCCGCGCGGCGTTCTGTCGTGCACCCACCCGGGCGCGGGATT
>CAXXTG010000268.1:0-7943 GCA_963666855.2 Vicinamibacterales bacterium | reverse complement strand
CCCGCAGCAGCCGGGCGGTCAGGCGGAGCCGGCCGGCGACGTGCTGGTAGCCGCCGGTGACCAGCCACTCAGCGCCGCTGGCGGCGGCGGCGGGCAGGGCGGCGGGGCCGCCGGCGGCGCCGGTGCCGAGGGGGACGACCGCGACGCTAGGCACCCGGCCCAAGTACCCGGCGATCTCGGCCGCGATGGCGCCGCTGATCGCGTCGTCGGCGGGGTTGCGCGAGATGTTGGCGAAGGGGGACACGGCGACCTGGATGCCGCGGGCGGCGGGCCGCGCGGGGACCGCGACGGGCGCGGGTCCGAGGCCGGGGGCGGCCGGCGCGGGCCGTCGAGCGGCCGCCGCGGGCGGGGAAGCGGGCGCCGTCGGCGCGGCCGCCGCGGCCATCCGGGGGGCGGCGGCCGCAGGCACGTGGCCGGCGAGTTCGGCGCGCAGGGCCGCGATGAGCCGGCTCGTCAGGAGGTCGCGGCCGGCGACGGTGCCGTCGACCCGGACCGACCCGAGGAGGTCGCCGGTGGCGACGTCGACGATCCGCCCCGTCACCCGCAACTGCTCGCCGACGCGCTGATACCCGCCGCCGGCCAGCCAGGCGGCGTCGCTCGCCATCGCGCGCTGGATGGCGTTCGACTCGTCGCCGGGGGCCAGCAGCACCACCCGCATGCCGGCGGCCCGCTCGAGCGCGATCCGGAGCACGGCGCGCATCTCCTCGCCGATGACGTCGTCGGCGGGGTTGCGCGACACGTTCCGGAAGGGGAGCAGGGCGACCACGGGCCTGGGCGCGTCCGCGGCGGGGCGGGCGTCCGCGCGGGCCGGTCTCGCCGCGGGCGCATCGGAACGGACGGCCGGGGGCCGCGTCCGTGCGCCCGCCCCCGGGGTCAGGCCCGCGGGGTCGCCGGAACGCCTCGGCGCCCGGGTGCCGGCGGTTGCCGGAGCGCCGGCCGGCGGGGCGTCCCTGCCCGCCATGCGCGCACCGGGCCGGCCCGGTGCCGTCGGCCGCCGGTCTCCTGACGTTCCCGGACCGCCCGGCGACATCCTGTTGCCCGCGGCGGCGCGTTCGGGGCCGCGACCGCCGGCGAACGGCGGTCGACCCGGCTCGGCCCGCGCCATCCTGTCTTGGGCACTGTCGGCGGGCCTCGCGCCCGCCGCCCGGGTCGCGGGCGGCGTCGGGGCCGCCCCCGCCATTCTGTCTTCAGTTTCTGCCACCCGTCCCGCGCCCGCGGTCCGGGCCGCCGGTGCGGGGGCCGTCGGCGGGACGCCGCGCAGCTCGGCGATCCGCTGGCGGATGGCCGCTATCTGCTCTTCGCGCGTCAGGCCGGGGTCTAGCTCGAACGGATCCTGTCCGGACTGCGCGGCCGTCGGCCGGCCGGCGGCCGAACCCTCCGGTCGCTGGGTTCCGCGCGCCGCCGGTCCGCGCGGGTTCGGCGCGACGCCCGAGGGCCCGGCGGCCCTCCCCGGGCCCGCTCCCGCATTCCGGGCACCGGCGGCGCCCGTCCCCGCCCCGGCGCGCCGCGCGCCTGCGGCCGGGGCGGCGCCTGCTCGCGCCGTCGCGGCCGGGGCGCCGGCGGCGGGTCCCGCCGCCGCCCCGGCGGCCGGGCCGGCGGCGGGCTGCCCGCCCTGCGCGCCGACGGCTGAACCCGCGTCGGGCCTCGCCGCCGCCGCGCCTGGGGCCGGTGCCGCGCCCGGTCCGCCGGCCGACGCGCCCGGTCCGCCGGCGGCACCCACGCCCTGTCCACCGGCCGCGCCCGCGCCCGGTCCGCCGGCCGCCGCCGTTCCCCGTCCGCCGGCAACACCCACGTCCTGTCCGCCGGCCGCGCCCGCGCCCGGTCCGCCAGCCGGCACGCCGGCCTGCGCCGCGCCCGGTCCGCCGGCCGCGCCCCGCTCGCCCCGGAGGGCGGCGACCGGGTCCGCAGCCGGGGTCTCCACACCGCCGCCGGCCGCCGGTGCGTCGGCGCCGCCGCCGGCCCGCGCCATCATCGCCGGGTCGCCCCCGGCGATCTGCACGGCCATGCCGTCGACGACGGCGTCGAGCGCCGATATCGACACCAGATCGCCCTCTTCGAGCCCGCCCGAGACGAGCACCGACTCGGTGGTCGACCGCAGGACCTCGACCTGCCGGTAGCGCAGCCGGCCTTCGCCGTCGACGATCAGCACGCGGTCGCGCCCGTTCAGCGCCGCCCACGGCAGCACGACGACATCGTCGACGCGCCGCCCGGCGATTTCCGCCTCGACGAACATCCCCACCGCCAGGGGCGGACGGGTGGGGTCGGAGCCGGGCGCGTAGGGATCGGCGACCTCGGCCACGACGTGCACCATCCGGCTGACGGCGTCGATCTCGCCTTCCGTGCGGACGATGCGTCCGCGCCACGAGTAGCGGCGGCCCGCGAAGTCGGCCGAGAGGGTGACGGCGGGGCCGGTCCGCTGCTGCGTGCCGCGGTACGACATCGGCACGTCGACATAGGCCAGCTCCTCGTCGGGCAGCGGCAGACGCACCTCGGCCGAGTCGACCGCGTAGATGCGGCCCACCGCCGTCCCCCGGTTCACGAACTGTCCGACGTCGACGTCCTTGCTCTGGACCCGGCCGGCGTAGGGGGCCCGCACCTCGGCGCGCTCGAGGTCGCGCCTCGCGCGGTCGATGGCCGCCTCGGCCGACGCCACCGCGGCCCGCGCGTCCTCGACCTGCGGCTGCCGCAGGGTCAGGGCGCTGGCATCCCCCTGGCCCAGCTCCTCCCATTCGCGCCGGGCGACCTCCGCCTCGGCCTCCTCCTGGGCGAGTCTGAGCCGCGCCTGCGCGAGCTGCGACCGCGCGGCGATGAGGGCCTGCTGGTAGTCGTAGGGGTCGATCCGCAGCAGAACGTCCCCCTCCTCGAAGAACCCCCCGACCGCGAAGGCCGGCGATACGTTGAGCACGGTCCCCGCAATCTCCGGCACGAGCTGGCTGGACGTGCGCGGCTGCACCGTGCCCTGGCTGGACACCGTCAGGTCGACGCTCTCGAACACGACCTGCTGCACGCGCACCGCGGGCGCGGCCACCACCGGGGTCTGGGTCTCCACCGGCGGCCGGTTGAGGTACATGACGTAGGCGACGGCGAGGGCCACGCCCAGGACGAGGGGCGGCAGCAGCGCCTTCAGAAGCCGGTTGAGCATGGGTGACATCGATTACCCCTGGAGATTACGCCTGGAACGAGGCCGCGCCATATCGCGGGCGCGCCGCCGCGCATTCGTTTCGGTCAGTCTCCGGCGCCGGGCATCGCCGACGCCTGGCCGGGCATCGCCGGCGCCTGATCGAACCCGCCGCCGAGCGCGAGATACAGGTCCACCCGGTTCTCGAGCCGCTGCCGCCGCGCCGCGATCAGGTCCCCTTCCGCCTGCAGCGCGAGCCGCTGCGACTCGAGCACGGTGATGTAGTTGTCGAGCCCCGACCGGTACCGGTCGTCGGCGATGATCTCCGCGGCCCGCGACTCCTCGGCCGAGACCGCGAGATAGCGTTCCCGCTGGACGAGGTACTCCTCGGCCGCCAGCGCCGTCTCGACCTCCGAGAACGCCTGGAGGGCGGTGTTGGCGTACACCGCCAGCTCCTCCGCCGCGCGGGCCTCGGCGCGGTCGACGGCGGCGCGCAGGCGCCCCCCCTGGAGCAGGGGCTGGATGACGTTGCCGAGGAGGGTCCAGACGCCGAAGTCGCGCTTCACCAGGTCTTTCAGCGCGCCGGTGGCGGTGCCGGTGTTCGCGGTCAGGCTGATGCGGGGGTAGAGGTCGCGCTGCGCCACCCGCAGGCGCTGCCGGGCCGCCGCGATGCGGCGTTCGGCCGCCACCACGTCGGGGCGCCGCCGCACCAGCTCGGCCGGGAGCCCGCCGGGAATCACCGCCGGGGCGGCGGGGAGGTCGGCCGGCATGGCGATCGACCCCGTGGCGTACAGGCCCATCAGCACCTCGATCTGCCGGACGGCGGCGTCGAGCTGCTGGCCCCGCTGCTCGCGCAACGCCTCGGCGGTGGCGAGGTTGGACAGGGCGAGGCGCACGTCGAGGGCCGGCCGCAGGCCCTGCTCGAACCGCTCGCGGACCTGCTCGGCCGAGGCCCGGAAGCTCGCGACCGAGGCCTCGGCCAGCCGCAACTGCTGCCCGGCCTCGGCTATCGCGAACCACGCCTTGGTCGTCTGGCCCGCGAGGGAGAGCTGGGCGGCGCGCAGGTCCGCGGCCCGCGACTGCAGGTCGGCGAGCGCGGCGCGGGCGCCGGCGCGCAGCCGGCCCCACAGATCGGCCTCCCAGGTCAGGTCCAGCGAGACGCCGTAGTTCGTGAACACCGTGCTGAGCACGCGGTCTTCGGCGCCGGGAATGGGGAACCCGATGAAGTTCTGCTTCCGCTGCGAGCCGTTCAGGCCGACCTGGAGCTGGGGCTGGAGGTCGGCGCCGGCGATGCGGGAGTCGGCCAGGGCCTGCTCGAGCCGCGAGGCCGCCGCCTGCAGGTCGTAGTTCTGCCGCAACGCCGCATCGACGACTTCATCGAGGGCGGGGTCGCCGAAATCGGCCCACCACGCCGGCGCGGGGCGGCCGGCGGTGTCGTCGCGGGCGGTCCACACCGCGGGGACGTCGCCGCCGAGCGGCGGATGGTCCTCGAGCGGGGCGGTGGCGCACCCGCCCGCGATCAGGAGCGGCCCGATCAGGCCGCCGGCCCGGTAGAGGAGGCGTATTCTGGTCTCTGCCGCCATGGTGGTGGTCGCGTGCCGCCGTCGGAGGAACGGCGACCCCCCTTCAGATCATACTGTGTTGCCGCACCGGAAGTTCCCGGGGGGCGGGAGGCCGCGGCGGGAACCGCCCGCGCCGGGGCGGCCGGGGCCGGAGCCGCGGATCCCCGGGGCGAAGAATCAGTTGAATCCTGACTGCGACCCCGGTATTCTTCAACCGCGAAAGCTGTTCGACGAGCGGCTGGGCGGTGCGCGCCGCCCGCCGCCCGCGGGGGGCGGGCTTCCGGCGCATCGGTGCCGGGGCGGCCGCCGCGGGGGCGGGACGTCGGTTTACGCACCGGCACATGGACCTGCTGTGCATCGGCGGCGGCATGCCGCCGTCCGGGAGCGGGTCGCATCACGAGGGCGCAAATCATGGATCTGTTTCAATACGGGACCGACCCCTGGGGACGAGACATCATCATCCGGCTCGCGTGGGGGTTGCTGACCCTGTCGTTCTGGGCCGGTATCGGGTTCGCCGTGTTTCACGCCGTCTACGCGATCGTGTGGAAGCCGCGGGTCGAGCCGGAGGAGGCGGCGGCCGCGGCCGACCCCGCCATTCCCGAGAAGATCGTGCGCCACACCGGCGCCGCCCGGATGTTCCACTGGGTGATGGCGGCGTCCATGATCGCGCTGCTCATCACCGGCTTCTTCCCCATCGTGGGGCTCGAGTTCAGTTGGCTGACCATCCACTGGGTGTCCGGCCTGATCCTGATCCTGTGCATCGTCTACCACATCGTGCACGCGTCGTTCTTCCTCGACTTCTGGTCGATCTGGATTCTGCCGGCCGACCTGAAGGAGGCGGTCCGGCGCACCCAGCGCCAGCTCGGGGCGACCGTCGCCATCGACAAGCACGGCAAGTACCCGCTCGACCACAAGCTCTACCACCTCGCGGTCACCATCTTCGGCCTCGTGGTCGCGGCCACGGGCCTGCTGATGATGTTCAGGATCGAGAACCCCATCGTGCCGATGAACGAGCTCCTCTTCGCCGAGGCGGCGATGGGGAACGACCAGGCGTGGGGGTACGTCTACGCCACGCACGGCTTCTCGGCGGTGCTGTTCGTGATGCTGACCATCACCCACATCTACTTCGCCATCCGGCCCGAGAAGCTGTGGATCACCCGGTCGATGCTCTTCGGGACGGTGAGCCGCGACGACTATCTCGCGCACCACAGCCCGAAGCGGTGGGACGTGACACCGCCGAAGCCCAAGGCCAAGCCGCCGGCCCCGGCCCCCGCGGCGTCGGCACCGCCTCCGCCGGCAGCACCGCCTCCGCCGTCGGCGCCTCCGCCGCCGGCGGCACCTCCGCCGTCTCAGAGCGCGGGCCAACCGGCGTCGTAGGCGTCTGCGCCGCGGGACGGCGCAGACACCGGCAGGAGAGGATGGACGGGCAGCGCCGCCGCGGGGCGGCGGTGTCCGGGCGAGGGAGCCGCAGGTGTCCGACACAGCCACCGAGGGTCTGAGAGACCGCATCGACGCGATCGAGGGAGGCTACGAGTTCTTCCTGAGCTACGCGGCCAAGGGCCACAAGGGGGAGCCCGGCGTGGGCGACGGCGAGCTGCGCCGCTGCCTCGACGCCATGGACCGGGCCCTCGACGGGCTCGGCCCGTTCCTCGCGGCGATAGTCCGCGAGCGGGGCCTCGAGCCGGTCGCGGCGTTCGACGGGTTCATCGAGGTGCTCGCCGGCGACGCCGACCGGGCGCGGAGGGTCCTCGGGCTCGTCCGGGTCCAGCCCGGCATCAGCAGCCAGGTCATCGACAACCTGAACGGATCGATCCACCTGCGGGCGCTGCTCACCGACCTGTTCCTCATCGACGAGATCCTGCGCCCGCGCGCGTCCGAGGCGATACCGGCGGCGGCCCTGGCCGACGAGAAGCCGCCGCCGGAGCCCGCGTCGAGCTGATCCGTTGGTGCCGGTTCGTCCCGGCTCCGGCGCTCCTCCGCCCTCGAAAGCTACCGGAATCTGGAGAGGCAGGCGGAAGCCGGAGTGGAAGAGCGCGCGTCGCGGTCAGGTCGGCGTCGGTGGCGTGTGGGACTTCTCGCCGCGTCGGTTGGGCGGCGGCCGGGCCGCGGGGGCGGCGCGAGAGACACGACCGCTGCCAAGCCGCGGGCGAAGGGCGTCGGTTGGCGGGAGGTCGGGCCACGGAGGCGGCGGGGCCGCGGGCGGCGATTGCAGGGCGGGGGCGGACGAATGACGATTCGCACGGGATTGACGGCGGGGCTCCTTGTCGCCGCCACGGGGTTGCCGCTGGCGGGTTCGGGCGAGCGGCAAGCGAGGACACGGAGACCGGAGCCGCAGGTTCAGTTCGTCCACACCGTCGGGTGCGTCGAGCGCCGGACGCGGGACGACACGACCTGGTGGCTGACCCGCGCGGCCGAGCCGACGGTGACGCGGGCCGGCGTCTTCAACGAGGTCCAGGTCGGCGAGGCGCGTGAGACGGCCCTCGGCGACGGCGAGTTCCGCCTCGTCGGCTTCGCCGACTTCCTGACCCCCGAGGGCCTGCTGAACTTCGGCGACCGCGCCCTCTTCACCGCGCCCGACCAGATCAACGCCAGCGGCGAGCTGCGGCCGGGGCGCACCGTGCTGGTCAAGGGCCTCCTCATCGAGACCGACGGCGAATCGCGCATCAACCTCACATCCGTCGTCGGCCTCACCGACGCCTGCGACTGACCGCCCGGCGGCGGCCGCGGGGTCGCGGACCCGGGCCGCCGGGGACGGCAGGCGCGGCTTCGAGACGGACGAGGCCGGGGCGGGTCGTCCGCCCCGCCGACCCGCCCCGGCCGGCGCGATGGATCCGCAGAACCGACTGGGAGTCTGAGCCGCAGAACGGCGTGGACCCCTGGAGTGTCTGGGGTGACCGCGCGAAGCGTGGCCATGAGCGTTGGTCGGGCGCCGAGCGGAGCCGAAGGCGACGATTGGCGGGCTGGACGGCGAGCGCACCAGGAAGGCCCGGCACACAAGGACAGCAAGCACTGCAAGCTGCAAGCGCAGAGGCAAGAACAGAAAGGGTTGGAAGGACATGCACGACACGGCTGACGACAAGACCGCGAGCCAGGGCAAATGCCCCATAGTGGGGCACACGGCGGCCGGCGCCGCCGCAAACCTGCGCTGGTGGCCGAATCAACTGAACCTGAAGGTGCTCCACCAGAACTCTCCGCTGTCCGACCCGATGGGCGGGGCGTTCGACTACGCCGAAGAGTTCAAATCGCTCGACCTGGCCGCCGTG
>CAXXTG010000267.1:0-5055 GCA_963666855.2 Vicinamibacterales bacterium | reverse complement strand
GTGTTCGCGTTCAACCGCGAGACCGGCGAGCCGATCTGGCCCATCGAGGACCGGGACGTCATCCAGACCGAGGTGCCCGGCAACTACACCTCGCCCCGGCAGCCGTACCCGACGCGGCCCGAGCCCGTCGACCCCATCGTGCTGACCGGCCTGACCGAGGAGTTCGTCATCGACTACACGCCCGAGCTGAGGCGGGAGGCGCTGGCCATCCTCGAGCACTACCGGGTCGGCGGCCTCTACGTGCCGGCGCTGCCCGAGAACCACACCAACGACTTCTACAACAACGTCGGCTGCCTCGGCGGCGGCAACGTCATCCCGCACCCGCCGGTCGCCGACCCCAGCACCGGCATGATGTTCAACTCGCACCGCCGGAGCTGCAACGCCCCGTCGTTCATGCGGCCCACCGGCGGCGTCGACGACGACAACCCCGACTACGCCCGCCCCGGCCCCGGCGGCGCCACCCCCAACTCGACCCCCACCACCGGCACCACCGTCGCCGCGTGGCTGCCCGGCGGCTTCCGCCGGCCCACCCCCGGGCAGGAGCCGTTCGTCTCGGTGTCCGGCCTGCCCCGCATCGACGGCCTGCGGCTCTACAAGCCGATGGACAACCAGCTCACCGCCTACCGGATGAACACCGGCGACAAGGCGTGGTCGCTGCCGGTGGGCGAGACCGCCCAGGTCATCCGCGAGAACCCGCGCCTCGCGGGCCTGGACGTCCCGAACGTCGGGGGTGCCGGCTTCTCGATCCAACTGGTGACCGGCGACCTCCTCGTGCAGACCCGCTCGCTCAGCGAGGGGACGCGCCAGATCGTGCCCGACGCGCCGCTCCTGCTGCACGGCCGCGACAAGTACACCGGCGAGATCCTCGGCAGCGTCGAGCTCCCCGCGCCCGGGCAGTACGGCATGATGACCTACCTGCACGAGGGCAGGCAGTACATCGTCGTGCAGATCGGCAGCATCCAGACGGGGTTCCCGGGCTCGCTGGTAGCCTACGCGCTGCCGTGACGGACGGTCCACGGACGCCCGGTCGGTGCACGACGGCCGATTCTTTGCTGGGACGCCGCTGCCACGCGGAGCTGAGCCCATGACCAGCGAAGAGTGGGCCAGGGACCAGCAGGAACGTCGCCAGCGGTTCGACGAAGAGGCCCGGAGCTGCAGGTTGAAACCGCCCGAGGCCTTCAGCGACGCTCCGGCGCCGCCGGAGGCGCTCCGGCGGCTGTGTCCCGGCCTCGATCCCGCGCTGACCGGCCGCCGGAGCCATGCCGTCGAATGGCGCATCGCCCGGAGTTGCTGCGGCTGGGGGCGGCCGCCGACGACCGGGGAGTTCTACGACGCCTTCCACACGGACGCGCCGGACCGGTGGCAGAAGAGCATCATCTACATGTGGGGAACGGAAGCCACCTTCACCGAGCTCTTCGAGGCCTGGGCACAGCACGCCTACACGTTCCGCGACCTCGTGCGCGCGCTGCACCTGGCCGAGTTCCCGTGGCCGGAGCGGATCGCGGAGATCAACCAGTGGGCCGATCCCCATTACCCTGAGCGGTAGCGACGGGTCAGCCGCGCATCGCCGCGTAGACCGCGGTGTGCGCGCTCATCAGGTGCCGCATCGCCTCCTGGTTGGGCTCCAGCGACCACACGCCCCGCTCCGACGTGCCGCCCAGGACGATGCCGTCGCTGCGCGGCTGCATCTGGACGCCGAAGACGCCGCGGGGCGCCCCGTCGGCGGGGTTGCCGGAGATGCCCCAGTCGACGTTGGCCTGGGGCAGGAGCACGGTGAGCTGTCCCTTGAGCGGCAGCAGCCCGTCGTCGCGGAAGAGGTCGCGCGCGCCCAGGCCGGTGCAGTTGACGACGAGCGGTTCGGCCAGCGCGGCCAGCTCGCGCGGCTCGCTGAACCTGCGGATCTCGATGCGCCCGCCGAAGTCGATGAAGTCGCGGACGAGCGCCTCCAGGTAGATGGCGGGCTCGATGCGCAGGTGGTTGCGCCGCACCGCGTAGCGGCTGGCGAACGGATGCTCGCCCGGCCCCAGCGTGAGCTCGCCGGTGCGGAGATGGGCGGGCAGCAGCGGGTCGTCGTCGCCGGAATCGGCGGGCGCGGCCCGAGGGGGCGTGTCCCTGAGGCCGTAGCGGTCGATCCACGACACGCCGTATCCCCGCCCCGGCAACTGCTGCAGCTCGCGGTAGGAGATGTCGGCGGCCTCGCGGAACTGGGCGTCCCAGGCCGGTGTCCTGAGGTCGCGGTCGATCAGCCCCGACGTGGGGGTGAAGCCCGCGAACGACATGTTCGAGGTGGTGTTCGGCGGCACCGACATGGCGTAGATGGTCACCGCGAACCCGCGCCGCTGAAGCTGGCGCGCGGCGGTGAGGCCCACCGCGCCGCAGCCGATGACCGCGGCGCGTCGGCCGTCGTGGGCGAGGGCCATCTCGGCCGCCATCCGGCCCGTGCCCCACGAGAGCGACATGCCGGAGCCGCCGTGGCCGTAGTTGTGGATCACGGTGGTGTCGTCGAGCCGGTCGGCCCGCAGCAGGAAGCCGGCGGGGCGGTGCGGGCGCAGCCCGACGGTGGTGCGGATGATGCGGTCCCACCCGGCGCGCACGGGCGCGAGCCGCAGGGGCGGCCGTTGCGGCGGGGGTGCCGGCCCCCGCGGCGGGACCCTCCGCACGGTGCAGCCGACCAAGCCGGTGCCCACGAGGCCCATGCCGCCCATCCTCAGGAGCGTTCTTCGGTCCACTGTCGCCTCCGGGTTCGTTCACGCCATGGCAGCCTGTCGCCGACGGCCATCTTGGATCGTCCGTCCGTGACATCTCCCGAGCCGGGCGGGCCGACCTCGTGTAGACGCGTCGCCGACGGCCATCTTGGATCGTCCGTCCGTGACGGGCAACTCCATTCCGTTCGGCGGGCCGAGCCCGGCCGGCGAGCGGGCAGTCGCGGGCGTGCCGGCTGTGGCGCAACCGGGCGGCCGCCGCAGGGGTACGCGGTCGAGCCGCCGGCCGTCGGCCGTCAGTGCCGCGTCCTGGTTGCCGTGGCGATGGTGCCCGTCTCCGCGGCAATCGCCGCCTGGATGGCGCTCGCGATCAGCGTCGCCGTGTCCACGCCGCGTCGCGCGGCGGCCTTGGCGGCGAGTGCGTCGATCTCCGCCGTCCAGCGTATCCGGTACTCGACCAGGCCGGCCTCGTCGTTGATGTACTGGGTAATCCCGACACCGCCGATGATCGGGTCGCTCATGTGTGCCCTCTCCTCAATGTCCGCCTGGCGACTCGCCTGCGGCGCATTGTCCCACGTAGAAGGGCTGTGAACCCGGACTCACGACTGCGCCGGATCTCCGGCCCCGACCAGTTGTGGCATGATGGCGTCTCTGCGTCCGGGCCGGCGCATGTGTGGTGGGGATCGGGAGCAGCCGGACCGGCTTCCCGGTTCGCTCGTGACGTACGCGGTGCCCCGGCCGCCGCGCATCCGGAGGCCGAAGAGAGGAGGGCGTCATGCTTCGGCGTCACAGTTCGCTCGTCGTCACCGCCGCATCGGCGATCGCGCTCGCAGCGCTCACGGTCGGCCTCGCCGCCCAGGCGCCGGAGCCGGGCCGCGGCTATCCGTCGTCCGACTGGCCCTTCACCGGCGGCAACTGGTCGAGTTCGCGCTACACCACCCTCGACGCCGTCACGGCCGACACCGTCGACCGCCTCGGCGGCGCGTGGGTGACGCCGCTCCCCGGCGGCGCCGCGTCGCGCGCCACCCCGGTGGTCGACGACGGCGTGATCTACCTGACCGGCGGCGCCAACGTCTTCGCGTTCGACGCGCGGACCGGCGAGCCCGTCTGGCGCTGGGAGCCGGACCCCGAGGCGGGGCGCGTCCCCTCGTGGCAGGGCGTGGGGCTGGACGACGACCGCGTCTTCTTCGGCACGCGCAGCGGCGAGGTCATCGCCCTCGGCCGCGACACCGGCGAGCTCGTCTGGGCGACGCGGGTCGGCAGCGAGGAGCGGACGCGGGGCGAGGTGGTGACCACCGCGCCGATGGTCGCGCGCGGCAAGGTGTTCGTGGGCCTCGCCAACGGCGACATCGGCGGGCAGGGCCGCGTGCTCGCCCTCGACGCCGCCACCGGCGAGGTGGCGTGGACGTTCTTCGTCGTCCCGCGCCCCGGCGAGTTCGGCCACGAGACCTGGCCGCAGGACAGCGACTCGTGGGAGTACGGCGGGGGCGGCGTGTGGCTCGTCGGCACCGTCGACCCGGACCTCGGCCTGGTCTACTTCTCGACCGGCAACCCGGTGCCGATGTTCGGCGGCGAGCTGCGCGACGGCGACAACCTGTTCACCGCCTCGGTCCTCGCCCTCGACATGGAGACGGGCGAGCGGCGCTGGCACTACCAGGTCGTCCGCCACGACATCTGGGACGCCGACATCGCCACGCCGCTGCTGCTCTACGACACCACCGTCGACGGCGAGCCGGTCAAGGCGGTGGCGGCGATGCGCGCCGACGGCTACCTGTTCCTCTTCAACCGGGAGACCGGCGAGCCGCTCCTGCCCATCGAGGAGCGCGAGGTGCCGCAGGACCCGCAGCAGCTCACGGTGCCGACCCAGCCGTTCCCGACGCAGACCGAGACCATCCTCTTCGAGTGCTCGTACTGGCGCGACCGGGTGCCGCCGCCGTTCCAGCTCAACTGCAGCAGCTACACGCCGCCGTCGGTCGACGAGCAGACGGTGGTGGCGCCGGGGGTGCCCATCCCGCTCGTGCGGGTCACGCCGCTGGCGTTCTCGCCCGACACCGGCTACATCTACGCGCAGGGGCGCGCCCACGTCGGCCGGGCGCGGCGCTTCGCCGACCCGTTCGTCTGGAACACCGCGCGGTTCCACCTCACGCTGCCCGACGCGGTCGGGGTGCTTGCCGCCGTCGACACCGCGACCGGCCGCGTGGTGTGGAAGAACGAGATGCCGAGCGCGTTCCTCGGCACGAGCGGCCCCCTCGTCACCGCCGGCGGCCTCCTCTTCCGGGGCTCGCCGGGCGGACAGGTCGAGGCCTACGACGTGCGCACCGGCGTCCGCCGCTGGGCGTTCCGGACCAGCGAG
>CAXXTG010000266.1:0-9766 GCA_963666855.2 Vicinamibacterales bacterium | reverse complement strand
CGGGCCGGGAGTCGTCGCTGACCACGCCGGGCACGATTCCCGACGTGCACTACGACTTCACGCAGTTCGGGCTCGACCGCAGCCAGTCCACGATGACCTCGAACCTGCGCACGTCGCTGATCGTCGATCCCCCGACGGGCCGGCTGCCGGAGCGGACGGCCGAGGGCGTGCGTCGCGCCGCCGAGCGCCGGGCGGCGCGGGAGGCGCGGGGCGGCCAGTACGACCGGGCCGAGAACCTGCCGCTGGGGGCCCGCTGCATCATCACCGGCAGCGCCGGGCCGCCCATGCTGAACGCGGGCTACAACGCCAACTTCCACATCGTGCAGAACAGCGACCACGTGATGATCCTGCTCGAGCAGCTTCACAACGTGCGCATCATCCCCCTCGACGGCCGCCCCCAGGCGCCGGAGGCGACCCGGCAGTGGATGGGGGTGCCGCGGGGCCGGTGGGAGGGCGACACGCTCGTTGTCGAGACCACCAACATCAACGGCAAGAACCCGTTCCGGGGGTCCAGCGACCGGATGCGCGTGGTCGAGCGGTTCACGCGGGTGGCCGACGACGACATCCTGTACACGTTCAGGGTGGAGGACCCGGCGACCTGGGTCCGTCCCTGGACGGCCGAGATGCCCATGAAGAGGTCGCGCGGGCCGCTCTTCGAGCACGCCTGCCACGAGGGCAACTACGGCCTGTTCAACATCCTCGCGGGCGCGCGGGCCGAGGAAGCGCGGGCGGCGGCCGAGCAGCAACAACAGGACTAACCGGAGACCGTCGCCTGCGGTTCCGCCCGTTTCGCGAACAAGTCCCGCCAGGGAGTCGGCGCCATCCGCGGAAGGCGCTGACTCCGTGTCGCGCAAGACTCGCCGCTTGACGCCGTCTGTCCGGTCAACCGCGCCGACCGGGACCGGTGGCCCGCGCAGACCCTGCCGCCGTACGCAACACGGGCACCCTGTCGCTGGTCCGCGGCAGGGTGCCCGTCGTTCTTTCCCGCCGGTATCCGCCCCGGCTCAGTTCCCCAGCGGCTCCGACTGCGCGCCGGTCTGCACCGCCCACAGGCGGTTGCGGGTCAGCAGGTACATGACGCCGTCGCGCACGACGGGGGTGCTGTAGACCGAGGCGCCCATGTTGACCTCGGCCAGCAGCTCCATCTCGGTGCCCGCCCGCAGCACCGCGATGTCGCCGTCCTCGTCGCCCAGGTACACCTTGCCGTCGGCGACGAACGGCGAGCCCCAGACGGCCGCGAACGTGTCGTAGGTCCAGTGGTACTCGCCCGTGTTCGGGTCGAGGGCGTGCAGGAAGCCCGAGAGGCTCGAGATGTAGAGGACGCCGTCGGCGATGGCCGCCGTCGACATGGTGCGGTAGAAGTCCTCGCCGTCGCGGCTCCACACCTTGTGGGTGTCGGTGACGTCGCCCGAGCCGGTGGCGTCGATGACGTAGAAGTGGCCGGGGGCCTCGCCGTGCTCGGGGTCCTGGCCGACCCCCACGTAGACCTTGTCCTCCCAGATCACCGGGGTCGCGAGGATGTTGTTGCGCGTGCCGCGCCCCCCGAGAATCCACTCCGAGTCCGGCGGGTTGCAGTCGAACTGCCAGAGCTGCTCGCCGGTCTCGGGGTCGAGGCTGTAGACGATGCCGTCGCCGCCCGCCACGATGAGCTGCGCGCCGGCCTTGGATGACCCCGTAGGCGGGGTTGGTCCAGCTTCCGTGCAGCACGCCCTCGCCCACGTCGGTGTTCTCCCACAGCAGTTCGCCGGTGTTCTTGTCGAGGGCGATGACGTGGGGGGGAGAACGGCGAGGGGATGTTGACGTGGCCCTCGTCGACGCCGTTGCTCGTCACCGTGAAGAGCACGTCGCCGATGACGAGGGGCGACCCGGTGGCGAGGTTGTGGGGGAACACGTCGAGCTCGCCGATCATGTCGTACGACCAGATGATGTCGCCGTCGGTCGGGTCGGTGCCCGGCTCGTCGGTGAACGGCCCGTCGTTGCCGTCGGCGAGCCCGTTGGCGTCGAGGCAGATGACGTGGGCCTGGTTCGAGACGTACCAGACGCGGTCGCCGTCGACGAAGGCGGTCGAGCAGACGCCCTGCAGCGGCCAGTCGTTGACCCGGCCCGCCGACAGCTTCTCGTGCACCATCTGCCAGATGAACTCGCCGGTCGCGGCGTCGAACGCCATCACCACGCCCATGTCGCCCTGGTAGGCGGGGTTCCGGACCCCCTCGTTGTTGGTGCCGACGTAGACCTTGCCGTTGGCCACGACGGGGCCGCCGTAGGCCTGCGAGCCCACCGGCTGGGTCCACAGGATGTTCTCGCCCGACCGGGGGTCCCAGTTCTCGGGGACGCCGGTCTCGTCGGACACCATGTTGCGCGACGGCGTGTTGCCGAACATCGCCACTTCGTCTTGGGCCGCGGCCGGGGCCGCGGTCGCCGCGGCGGCGAGGGCCGGCGATCAGTAGACGGGTTGCGCCTTGTCGAGTCATTGGTTCTCCACCACGCTGACGTTGTCGAAGTAGATGTCGATCGGCGAGTAGCCGATGATGCCGGGGCTGCCGTTGCGGTTGGGCATCGGGTCCTCGGCGGTGATCGTCCACTCGGCCGGCTCGGGCTCGTCGCGGGGCCAGACCTTGCCGCGCACCAGCCCCCGGTCGCCTTCCACGTCGACCCGGAGCTTCAGGCGGTACCAGGTCTCCGCCTCCCACTCGAAGTCGACCTCCTCGCGGATGCGCAGTTCGGCCGCCCACGACTGGATCTGGATCTTCCGGCGGTTGCCCTGCAGGTCCATCGTGTAGCCGCTGTTGATGAGCCCGATGTCGGGCCGCCGCCGGCGCCACTGCGAGGCCCTGACGTCGGCCTGCACCGTGTAGCCGGACATGTCCGTCGGGCCGAGGTAGGTGGCGTGGCGGTGGATGCCGGTGCGCGAGGCGCCCTTCCGGAACACCTGGTCGCCGTCGAGCTCCTCGACGGCGAGGCTGCCGCCGCCGCCGATCCAGTGCGGCGGGCGTCCGCTCTCGAAGTTCTCGGACCACGGCAGGGGGGCGTAGGCCCGCACCTGGGCCACGGCGCTCAGCTCGCCGACGGTGGCGGTGACCGTGCCGGCCTGGTTCGAGGCGCGGTCGTCGGTGGCGAGGACGCCGTCCGGCGAGATGCCGGCCCCCGCGAGGCCGTCGACCGACCAGGCCGCGTCGCGGGCTCCGATGAAGCGGCCGTTCTCGTCGTAGGCGCGCACGCGGAACTCGACGGTGTCGCCGGCCGACGCGATGACCTCCGCCGGCACCACCTGCAGGCTCGCCGCGGTGTCCATGGGGGCGGTCTCGGCCGGCTCCGCGGGCGCGGTCCCCGGTGCCGCCGCGAACGGCGCGTCGGGGTCGCCGATGGCGTAGATGCCCGACTCGGCGGTCACGTAGAGCCGCCCGTAGCCCACCGCGAACGACCCGTAGATCTCGGCGTAACGGCCGTCCTCGACCGCCAGCTCGTCGTGGTCGAGCTCGGTGGCGCCGTCGGGCCCCGGCTCGAGGATGGTGACATTGCCGTTGGTCTCGGTGACGAACAGCTTGCCGTCGGCCCACACCGGCGACGCCTTGCCGACGGTGCCGACGCTCTGCTCCCACGCGACGGCGCCGGTCGCGGCGTCGAGGGCGAACAGGTTCGCCGAGTTGTCGATGACGTAGAGCCGCCCGTCGTGCAGCAGCGGCGACGAGAACCCGACCGCGAGCTCGTCGGCGCGCCAGCGCTCGTGGGTGGCACTGACGTCGCCCTCGCCGGTGGCGTCGATCGCGACCACCCGGCCCATGATGCCCGAGTCGACGTTCTCCTCGCTGTGGGCCGCGTACACGGTGTCGCCGGCGAGCACCGGCGAGACGTTGATGCCCCGCTTGCTCAACTGGTACTGCCACACCTTGCGGCCGGTGCGCGCGTTCAGGGCGTAGATGTGGCCGTCGGCGTTGCCGTCGATCCACAGGCGCTGGCCGTCGACGACCCCGACCACGCCCACCGACTGGGTGTTCATGTCGGCGACGTTGCCGCCCGGGGTCGAGTGCCAGCGGACTTCGCCGGTCATCTTGTCGAAGCCGAAGTAGCGGTGCCGGGGCGGGCCCCCGAGGTTGCCCCAGCCCGCCCCGATGATGCTCAGCAGCAACTGGTCCTCGTCAACCAGGGGCGTCGACGTGCGTCCCCCGTAGCCCGAGGCCCGGCCGAGCTCCTCGGCGAGACGCCAGCTCCACACGACGGCCCCGTCGCGGTCGAACGCGTTCAGGTGGCCGTCGATGTTCATGGCGTAGAGGTACCCGGTCTCGGGGTCGCCGGTCACGCTGCCCCAGCCCACCCGGTTGAACGGCACCGTGGTGTTCAGCACGTTGTAGTTGTGCTGCCAGAGCTTCTCCCCGGTCTCGGCGTTCCAGCAGGCCACGACCTCCTGCTCGTCGACGCCGTCGCCGGTGCGCCCGTTGGCGCAGACCCGCCCGTCGAAGACGGCGGGGGTCGAGCGCCCGACCCAGCGGTCGTACCAGATGAGGTTCTCGCCCTCGGGCGACCAGCTCGAGACGAGCCCGGTCACGTCCGAGACGCCGGTCTGGGCGCGTCCGCGCCAGCTCGGCCAGTCGTTCGCGGCGGCCGGGCCGGCGGGCAGGCCCGCCAGCAGTCCGGCGACGAGCGCCGCGGCCACCCCGCGCGCAGTGCCGTGTGCAGCCGTGTTCATCCCGCTTACCCTCGCTGAAGCAACGTGTTCATGGCTCCGTGAACCGAGCGGTTCGATGGCGATCCGAACAAGAAATCATACTACAGGGTTCGGGCTCGAATCAGGGGCCGGGCTCGAATGCCCGAACAGCCCCGACAGCTTCGGTCAGAGCCGCCAGTCGCCGCCGGGCATGATGCGCCGCATGAACTGATCGAACAGCGGCACGGTGAAGCCGGTGTCGCCGTGGCTCGGGCTCCACACCATGCCCTTCGCGATCAACTGGCTCCTCGTCGGTCCGAGCGACGTGACCGGCCGCCGCAGGATGCGGGCGACATCGCCCGACCGATGGGGCCCCGGACCGAGTTCGGCCATGGCCCGCAGATACCGCCGTTCCGACGGGGTCAACCGGTCGAAGCGGACCCGGAAGAAGCTCTCGTCGAGCGCGGCGGTGGCGGTCTCGGACGCCCGTTCGACGTCGCCGAGCTCGATGGGCGACGCCTCGGCGGCGTCCCAGGCGTGCTTGCCCCATTCCTGGAGGAAGTACGGGTAACGGAGGGTCTGCGCGAGGATGCGGTCGAGCGCGTCGGCCGCGATCGTCACGCCTTCCGCCCGCGCGGGCTTCTCGATGGCGCGCCGCGCCGCCTCGCGATCGAGCGGCCCGACCTCGGGGAAGTCGAACAGCCGTTCCGCATACGACTTCGCCGAGCCCGTTCGGGCGCGCAGTTGCGGCAGGCCGGCGCCGACGAGCGTCACCGGCGATTGGCGCTGCGCGGCGCGGTGCAGCGCGGTGATGAGCGCCGCCAGCTCGTCCTCCTCGACGTACTGCAGTTCGTCCACGAACAGGGACAGCGCCGTCCCGGCTTCCTGGGCCGCCGTCCCCGCCGTCAGCAGCAGTTCCGTCAGATCCTGCTCCAGGTCGCCGTTGTCGGCCAGTCCGGGCTCGGGGTCGACGTCGAGGCTGACCTCGATGTCCTGGTACTTCATCTTCAGGGCCGTCACGAAGCCGGCCAGTCCCCGCAGCGCCCGCTGCGCCCGGTCCCGGGCCCGGTCGTGCCTCGACAGCTTCAGCAGCGCCTGCCGGAGCCGCGGCGCCAGAATCGCGGGCAGCGACCGGTTCTCGGGAGCTTCGACGAAGAGGGTGTGGATGCCGGCCGCCTCCGCGTCCTCCCGCAGCCGGTCGAGGAGCACGGTCTTGCCGACGCCGCGCAGACCGACCATCAGGACGCTCTTGGCGGGCCGCGCGAGCCGCACCCGCGCCAGCGCGACCCTGACCGTCTCGCGCAGCCCGTCCCGCCCCGCCAACTCGGGGGGAGGCGTGCCGGCTCCCGGCGCGTAGGGATTGCGGATGGGGTCCACGGCGCAATTATACGGATATTAGGCGGTTTATGTTGGCTGGATAAACTCCCTAAATTTGATCAAATTCTCGCGCAGGTTCGCGGGGAGGCTCCTCCAAGGCAGCTCGCCAGGAATCGCTCGGCCGAGGGCCCGAGGTCCTCGCGGGCGAGGCCGACGCCCGGTCGCGGTCCAGCAGAAGCCTTTCTGGGCGCGCGCGGGCTGCCGTGCCCCCTCACGGACCGCCGGCACCCAGGGCCCGTTCGAGGGTCCAGAGCAGGCCGACGGCGGCGATGAGGGCGGAGGCCGGTATCGCCACCCGGCGCCGGTACCAGGGGCGGCGCCGGCACCAGCCCACGGCGGCGAACGCGAGGCCGATGACCGCGAGCTGGCCCGCCTCGATCCCGGCGTTGAAGGTCAGCAGCCCGAGCAAGCGCTCGTCCGGCGGCAGCCCCAGCTCGCGCAGGACCCCCGCGAACCCCAGCCCGTGCAGCAGGCCGAACAGGAACACGGTGGCTGGACGCCACGGGGTCAGCCGTTCGGTGAGGATGTTCTCGGCCGCGACGTAGACGATGGAGAGCGCGATCAGCGGCTCGACCACGCGCGGGGGCAGGGAGACGACGTCGAAGACGGCGAGGGAGAGGGTCACCGCGTGGGCGACGGTGAACGCGCTCACCTGCCAGACGAGGGGGCCGAGCCGGGCGCCGAGCAGGAACAGGCCGAGCACGAACAGGATGTGGTCGAGGCCGCGGGGGAGGATGTGCACGAAGCCCAGCCGCAGGTAGCGGCCGGCCGTCGACCACGCGTCGGCCGGCGCGGCGGGGCCGGTCAGGGGGAACGGGTCGCTGCGGGCGCCGCGCTCGAGCAGGGCCTGGCGGGTCACGCCCCGCCGCTCGTCGCGGATGGTCAGGTTCACCTCGGCGAACGCCCGCGACGCGAAGAACTCCAGCTCGGCCGCGCCCGCCGGCACCGCCCCGGTCAGCCGGGCGGTCAGGCCCAGCACCGTCGGGATGGCCGACTCGGTCGCGGCGGGCGTCCCGCGGTCCGGGAACGACACCTCGAACGACGCCGGCTCGCCGTCGAAGCGCAGCCGGACCCGGCGCTCGAAGAGCCGCCGCAGCCGGCCGAGGGCCGTCGTCGAGCTCGGCCGGGGAGAGGGCGCGGACGGCCGCGGCCAGCTCGGCATCGTCGGCGCTCTGCGGCGCGCCCAGGGCCAGCGCGTCGAGGTCGACCAGCAGGTCGGCCCGGAACGTTCCGTCCCGCAGCAGCACGACGGTCGTGTCGGTGAACGTCAGGGGATGGGCGTCGGCCGCCGCCGGCAGCAGGACGAGCAACACGACCGCCGGCAGCGGGAGCCGCCGGATCCATGTCTTCGCGACGGTTGCGCGGGGACGGGCGCCGATCACCGGTCGCCTCGCTCGCCGTCCAGTTCGGCGAGCAGTTGCTCCAACGACATGACGGGGGGCGGCTGGGGCGGGGGTTCCGCGCCCGGCGCGGCCGGCGGCGCCAGCAAGCCCTTTCTCACCGCGTCGGCAAGCAGGGCGTCGGCGACGAGGGGGGGCCGTTCGGCCCTGGGCGGGACGATCTCGGCCACGACGCGGTCGCGGTCCGTCACGAGAACCGTCTCGCCCGCCGCGGCCAGACGCACGTGTTCGCTCAGCCTGTCGTTGAGCACCTCGAGCCCCACCGAGCGCATGCGCCAAGGTAGCGTCCGGTAGCCACCGCGTCAAGTCTGCGAAGCGGAGGTCGCCGGTCTTCCGCCGGCCCCCGTCAGGGCCTCCGGAGCCTGACGAGGTACGGCCGGCCCCGGCGGAGGAAGTTGACTACGGTGTCGGCGCTCTCGACCAGCAGGCTGAGGCGCGCGGTGGCCTCGACGCTGTCCTCGACGTCGACGCCGCCCGCGCGGTAGATGACGTCCCCGGCTCGGAGCCCGGCTACCTGGGCGATGTCCCCGGGGGACACCTCGGTGACGAGGGCGCCCCGTCGGAGCTGGAGGTTGTCGGGCTCGATGCGCGCGATTAAGACGCCGGTGGGGGCCGCGTCGCAGATGGTGGCCCCGATGTCGATGGTGCGGGTGGCGTCGGGGTCGGCGCAGACGTAGAGCGCGTCGCCGGTCTGGGCCGGTGCCGCGGCAGCGGTCCACATCAGGGCGAGGCCGAGGCCTGCGGTCGTCAAGGCGCTGCGCAACGTGGGCATGTCCGCAGTATACGCCGGTGTAGCCGGATGGCGCCTATCGGTCGGTGATGGCGGAATCGTCGCGAGCGCTCGACCGAAAGCCCGCGGCGCGGCCTCGGCGTCTCGGCCCGCCGGTGCCCGTTCGGCTGGTTTCCGGTGTTCCGCGCGCGGTCGATCCGGTACCCTGTGCGGTATGGTCCGAATGAACAGGCGTGCTGGCGGGTGGCGTGTTCGCGGCCGGTGGCGGTGGATCGGGGCGGCGGCGCTCCTCGGGGGGCTGGCGGGTCCGGCCGGCGCCTCGCAACCGGAACCGGCCGGCGCGCCGGTTGTGGAGCGGTTCGCCCGGCTGGCCCTCGAATGCGTGCACCGCGAGTATCCCAACAAGATCGCCCACGTGCTGAACGGCGACGGCGACGCGCGTCCGCCCCGCGAGCTCACGCCGGCGTTCTTCGGCTGCTTCGACTGGCACTCGGCGGTGCACGGGCACTGGCTGCTGGCCCGTCTGGCGCGGCTGTATCCGGAGGCCGACTTCGCGTCGGCGGCCCGCGCCGCGCTCGACCGCAGCCTCACCGTCGAGAACGTCGCGGCCGAGGTCCGCTACTTCCAGGGGCCGGGGCGGGCCGGCTTCGAGCGGCCGTACGGGTCGGCGTGGCTGCTCCAGCTCGCGGCCGAGCTGCGAGAATGGGACGACCCCGCCGCGCGGCGGTGGCGGGACGCGCTGGCCCCGCTCGAGTTCATTGCGTCGGCGCAGATCAAGTCGTGGCTGCCGAGGCTGAGCCATCCCATCCGCGTCGGCGAGCATTCCCAGACGGCGTTCGCCTTCGGGCTGGTCCACGACTGGGCGCTGCGCGCGAGCGACGCCGGCATGCTCGATCTGCTGGAAGCCCGCATCGCCGACTACTACCTTGACGACCGGAACTGTCCCCTCGCCTACGAGCCGTCAGGGCACGACTTCCTCTCGCCGTGCCTCGCCGAGGCCGACCTCCTGCGCCGCGTGCTCGACTCGGACCGTTTCGCGGCCTGGCTGGGCGAATTCCTGCCGGGCATTCCGACCGACGGCGACGGGGCGGGCTGGCTCGTGCCGGCCGTGGTCACCGACGTCGGCGACGGCAAGCTGGTGCACCTCGACGGCCTGAACCTGAGCCGGGCCTGGATGCTGGAGGGCATCGCCGCCGCCCTGCCCGCGGGCGACGCCCGCCGTCCCGCGCTGCTCGCCGCCGCCGCGCGCCACCGCGACGCCGGCGTCGCCTCGGTCACCGGCGAGCACTACGAGGGCGGCCACTGGCTGGGCACCTTCGCCGCCTATCTCGTGACCGGGCGGGGGCTGTCGGCCCCCGCCGCTACGCGATAAACGGGTACGATGCCCGTGGCAAGGGAGGTTTAGGGGCCCCACGGCCTCGAGTTGCGTCCAGTGCTCGGCTGAGCGATTCGTGACCGCAACGCCGTCCGGCATCGGGCGGCTACAATGGGTGGAGGGTGACGGACGGTAGCCCGTGCGGCCGGCGGAGGAAGACGACGCGTCGCCTGTAGTTCACCAGCCGATTGCAGGTCGACCACGGCTACCTGAGGAGAATCGCTTGGCGACCAAACCAGCCC
>CAXXTG010000265.1:0-22434 GCA_963666855.2 Vicinamibacterales bacterium | reverse complement strand
ATGCCATGGACAGACGATCATTCTTGAAGCTCGCGGCGGCGGGTCCGGCGCTGGCGGGCCCCGTCGGCGTCGGAGGCGCGGAAGGCAACGCGGCCGGCTACGCGGGTGCGGCCGCCGGCGGCTCGCAGTCGCAGGAGCCCCCGGCCGGCTTCACCTTCCATTCGCCGCTCGCCGAGGCGTGGTACCGCGGCGGCGGGTACTTCGACTGGACCTCGACGACGCCCAACAACGAGGGCCGCCGGGTGAAGGTCTTCCACCGGACCTTCGGCGACCGCGCCAACCCGGCCCTGGTGCTCCTCCACGGCTACCCGACGTCGAGCTTCGACTTCCGCGACATGATCCCGTTTCTGGAAGACGACTACTTCGTCGCGATCCTCGACTTCCCCGGCTTCGGCTTCTCGGACAAGCCCCAGGACGGCTACTCGTACATGCTGGAGGACGACGCGAAGCTCGTCGACTACTTCGTCCGGGAGATCGTGGGACTCGACCGGTTCAATCTCCTCACCCACGACCGCGGCGGCAGCGTCGGCTTCGCCTTTCTGGGCAACTACCTCGCCCTCGACGAGAAGGCCTACGAGATCACCTATCACTTCATCTCCAACGGCGGCCTCTTTCTCCCCCTCGCCAACCTCGTCCAGGGCCAGTTACGACATCCAGCACCCGGTGCGGGGCCCCGAGCTGATCCGCGGCGCAGCAGGCCCGGCCGCGGGTGACCGAAGGCGCGCCGCGGCAGGTCGCCTACGCCGACATCCAGGCGTTCAACGACGGCATCGGCGCACGCCTCTACGTCGGGAAGTACCTGCTGGAGCGGACCGCGAACGAGTACCGCTGGCTCGACAACCTGCGCGAGAGCCCCATCCCCACCGCGCTCATCTGGGGGCTGCTCGACACCGTGAACCCGCCCCGCATCGGCAACCACATCTGGTACGAGTACCTCGACAAGCGGGCGGTCGAGGGCAGCTACTGGCTGCTGCCGACGGCCGGCCACTACCCGCAGCGGGACGAGCCCGGGGAGATGGCGGGGATCGTGCGCAGGTGCCTGGAGGGGGGAATCCCCGCCCACGGGGACGAGAACGCGTTCATGTGGACCCTCGCCCGGAACCGGACCGCGACGTCGCCCGTCTACATGGGCCGCTCCATCATCGAGAACGTCCACTTCCCCGGGGCCGTCGCGTACTCGCCGGACGGCTACAGCTTCTGACGTGCGCCCGCACCGCGGAACGGCCGGCGGCGGGCCGGCTCCGGATCCGCGGCAGGACAGGGGGACGATGACCGAGGCGTTACGGGAAGACCGGAGGTCGGACCGCGTGTCCATCGCCGACTACGTCCGGGCCGTCGAGAGCGGCTGGACGAAGGACGAGCTGATGCGGGCCATCCTGCACGAGCTGCCCCGCAAGCTTCAGCGGCTCACGCAGGCCGAGCGGAGAGCGGGTGCTGGCCGAACGGCCGCCGGTGACGGCCACGCGCTGGGACGCCCTGCTCGCGGCCACGGCGGAGCACGTCGCCGGCCTCCACGGCCTGCCGCCGCCGGCGTGGACCGACGAACCCGCGCGCTTCGTCGAGCCGCCCTGGGTGTTGCCCGAGCCCGAGTTCGACGACCTGCGCCACGACGCCATCTGGTACGCGCCGGCCGCCTTCGTCCGCCACGGCGTGCTGCCCGACCCGAGAGACCTGGACCGGCGCGGCGGAGAGCGGCATGACTGGGTCGCTTGACCGCGACCGGCTCGGCCGCCTGCTCGACGCACTCGACGACAGACTGCGGCGCGCGGAGGTACGCGCCAGCCTGTACCTGGTCGGCGGCGCCGCGATGCTGCTGGCCTACGGCCGCACGCGCGCGACCTCGGACGTCGACGCGCGCATCGACGCCGCCACCGAGGCGGTGACCGCCGCGGTGGCCGACGTCGCGGCCGAATTCGGTCTCGAATACGACTGGCTGAACCAGCAGGCTGCCGCCTGTATCCCGGGGGAGCCGGACCGCCGGGCGCCGACGCTCTACAGCACGCCCAATCTCGTGATAACGGGCGCGTCGGCCGAGCACCTGCTGGCCATGAAGCTCGAGGCCGGCCGGCGGACCGATGTCGACGACATCCGGATGTTGCTCGACCGGCTCGGCATCGAAGAGCCCGAGGCCGCCGCCAGGATCCACGCGCACCTGTTTCCCGCGTCGGCGCGAAGGGAACGGGTCGAGCGTCTGCTGTGGACCCTGCTGTGCCCCGAACCGCCCGACGGGACGCTTTGACCGGCGGCACCGGGTTCGCAGTGGCGGTTCGGACTTCCTACCGTATCGTCGTGGAGACCGGTTGCGTCGGCCGTGCATCGGGGGGTTCAGGGTCGGCGTCGACGTCGGGAACGTCGAGGCCGACGGCGCGCATGATCGCGAGGGCGTTGCTGCGCGTCACCGGTCCGGGCTTCAGGCGGTAGTCGAAGTGCATCTCTCCAGCGGCCAAGTGGTCGTCGAAGTGCACGTTGCGCGCGGCCGGCGCGAGCCCGTCGGCGATCTCGGCCAGCGACAGGTCGTGGGTGGTCACCAGGCCGAGGGTGGGCAGATCGAGCAGCGAGCGGAGCAGGCCGCGCGCGCCGTCGCGGCGGTCGTGCGAGTTCGTGCCGTGGAAGAGCTCGTCGAGCAGGAACAGCGTGGGGCCGGTGCGCGCGGCGGCGACGATCCGACCCAGCCGGAGCACCTCGGCGTAGAAGCGGGACCGGCCCGCCTGCAGCGAGTCCTCGATGCGCAGGGTGGCGCCCGGGGTCGTCGGCGACAGGCGCAGCCGCGCGGCGCGCACCGGCGCGCCCATCAGCGCGAGGACCGCGTTGACGCCGACCGAGCGCAGCAGGGTGGTCTTGCCCGACATGTTCGAGCCGCTGACGATGAGCACCCGCGGCGCCCGGCCGAGCGCGACGTCGTTGGGGACCGCGGCGGCGGCCGGCAACAGGGGATGCGACAGCCGCTCGGCCTCGTACACGGGCGGGCCGGCCGCGTCGGCGATCTCGGGGAACGGGTCGGCGGGGTGCTCCCAGGCGTAGGTGCCGAGCGCCGCGAGCGCCTCGAACTCGCCGGTGTCGCGCAGCCAGCCGGCCACGCGCGGGCCGTGCCGCCGCCGCCACGCCTCGACCGCGAACGCGCAGTGCAGGTCCCAGAACAGGAGCACGGCGACGGGCAGGAACATGATGTTGTGCTGCCAGTCGTGCCGCTCGACGATGCCGCGAAGCTGCCGGGCGGCGTCGTACGCCTCGCCGCCGGGCGCCGCGAGGGCGGCGTGGAGCGCCCGCAGCCGCGCCGTCCGGTACGACCCGCCCCGGATGACGCGGCACACCTGCCCGAGGACGAGCAGTTCGCGCGACGGCTCGTCGGCGCCGTGCATGATCCCGGCCGTGCGGGCGTGGAAGCGGTACCGGAAGACCGCGGCGGCGGCCAGCGCCGCGAGGAGCGGTCCGACCGTCAGCGCGCCCTGGAGCCAGGCGGTCAGCGCCGCCCCGATCAGCGCGGTGAATCCGACCGCGGCGAACCGGGGCCAGGCCGCCGGAAGCCGGTCGACGTCGGCGGCCCACGCGGCGAGGAGGGCCGGCCGCACGGCGGTCCGCACGTCCTCGGCCGCGACGTTGACCTCCTCCCGCAGGGCGCCGCGCGGCCGCAGCTCGCGGACCGCCGCCTGCCGCTCCGCGACCTCGTCCGGACCGGCGGGCGTCTTGAGCCAGCCGGCCAGGGCCTCTTCGCCGGCCTGCGTCCGCGCCGTGCACAGGAGCTGGAAGAGCGAGCCGCCGCCGAACAGGTCGAGGTCCTGCGCGTAGAGGTGGTCGGGGTCGGCGAAGCGGTCCCCGCCGGGCCCGAGGCCCGACCACCGATCCTCGATCCGCGCGATGCCGTGCTCGTACCAGGCGATGGCGCGCGCCGCGCGCGCCTCGGCGCGGAGCACCCGGTCGTGCCGGACGACGAGGACGGCGAAGGCGGCGGCCGGCGCGGCGAGCCACCACGCGGACAGCCAGTCGCCGAACGCGGCGCCGCCGCCGGCCAGCAACCCCGCCGCGAACGTGATCAGCCGCGCGTGGCTCAGCCGGTCGGCTTGCCGCCGGCACGCCGCGGCCGCGTTCCGGCGTTCGGCGAGGAGACGCCGGTAGGTCGCCAGCGGGTCCACTACCGGAAGCCCGAGGTGAGACGCAGCGTCGCGCCGAAATCGGCCGTGCGCCGGCGGCTTGCGTGACGCCCCTGCGAGCGAGCGTGACGGCGCATCAGCGTTGCGGCAGATGGCGGTCGAACCACGCCACCATGGCGCCGATGTAGTCCGGCGGATTCGTCGCGCCGGGGAACGTCGGTCCGTGCCCCGCGTCGGGGACGCGCAGCAGGTCGACGGGAACCCCGGCCTTCTCCAGCGCGGCCTTCATGACCTCGGCGTTGCGGTAGGGCACGACCGCGTCGGCGTCGCCGTGGATGAGCAGCACCGGCGGATCGTCGGCGGTGACGTGGGTCACCGGCGACGCCGCGACGAAGCGCCGGTACTCGACCGAGTCGGTGCGGTCGGAGCGGCGGAACCCGAACAGCGGGTGGTTGCTCCCCGCCGCCGCGAGGGTGAGGTCGGTCGGCGCGGCCCGCGCCACCACCGCCTGCAC
The DNA here is from genome assembly GCA_963666855.2 of Vicinamibacterales bacterium. Lineage (GTDB taxonomy): Bacteria > Acidobacteriota > Vicinamibacteria > Vicinamibacterales > UBA8438 > JAJEEA01. The sequence continues at coordinate 17,832 of CAXXTG010000265.1, read as the reverse complement.
CTTCGCGCTCTCCCGGTTCACGGGGCTCGCGTCGTCACTGTCGCCGTGCCCGTCGAGCACCCCGAGCAGGCTCACGAGATGGCCGCCGGACGAGCCGCCCATCGCCCCGATGCGCTCCGCGTCGATGCCGTACTCGGCCGCGTGATGGCGCACGAAGCGCACCGCGCGCTGCGCGTCCTCGAGATGGGCGGGATGCCGGAACCGCGGCGACGCGCGGTGGTTGATGGCGAACACCGTGTAGCCCGCCGCGGCCAGCGGAACCGCGTAGATGTCCTCCTGCCCGGTCTCCTTCAGCGGCGTCGCGTCGAGGCCGAGCTCGCGGGTCCACCCGCTGCCGGAGATGAACACGATGCCGTACCCGTTCGGCTGCTCCGGATGGTAGACGTCCATCAGCAGCGCGAGCCCGGAGTACATGCCGAAGACCACGTTGCGCTCCACGCGCTCCTCGGCGCCGGCGAGTCCGCCGGTCAGGACCATCGCGAGGATGGCGGCTCCGATCAGTCGTCTCATTAGTCAGCTCCCCCCAAGTCGAGTTCCGGGAAGTAGGTCGCGTAGAAGCCCCGGTCTCGGCTCAGGAACGCGTCCGCCTTCGCCACGGCATGGGCTCCAATCAGAAAATCGGTCAAGATCCGGGTCCGCGGACCGCCCGCCCGGCGGTATCGGCGCCAGCGGATCCCGGCTTCGAAGGCGATGCCGGTATCGATCGGCGACGGCTCTCCGCCGATTGCCCGCAGCACCTCGTCGAGCGTTGCGCGGTCGCCGAAAGCCGGGACCAGCTCGGCATAGACGACATCGCAGATCAGGATCGCTCCATTGTCGTAGGCCGTTCGGAGCCACTGCGCCGACCGCGGGCCGTGATGTTCATCGGGCAGGAACACATCCAGCAGGACGCTCGTGTCGACGGCGGTGATCATCGTCCCCGAATCGTCTCGATGTAGTCGTCCGTGCTCCCGCCTTGGTCGAGAACAGCGTACACGCGGTCCACCGGATGCGCGATCGCGGTTCGCTTCTGGATCAGCAGACCCTGCTTCGTCGGCGTGATCTCGACTTCGACGTTGTGATGCATGCCGAAGCGGTCCCTGAGCGGCTTCGGGATCGTGATCTGCCCCCGTTCGGAAATTCGCATCGACATGTATGAATTACCGTGATGCAGAATCATACCCCGTCCGCATGCCGGCGGTCCCCGCCTCCGGCGAATCGTCTTGGGTGTGGGTGTTGAGCGGCGGTCGTCGGCTACCGCTCCTCGTCGGCCAGGGTGAACACGAAGAGTCCGTGGCCGCCCGCGTCGGGGCGGTTCTTCTCGGGCGTGAGCTGCCCCGAGATGCCGCTCCAGAGCGAGGGGTCGGTCCCCACCGGGACCGCCAGGTACTGGCGCCCGTCGACGGCGTAGGTGACGGGGAACCCCGACACCGAGCTCGGCATCCGCGTCTGGAAGAGGATGTCGCCCGACCGCGCGTCGTGCACGTAGAGGTTGCGGTCCCAGTCGCCGGCCACCACCAGGCCGCCCCCCGTCGTCAGCACGGCGCTGTCCATCGCGGTGCGGGTGCGGTGGCGCCACAGGACGCCGCCGTCGACGTCGATCGCGACGAGCTCGCCGACCCCGTCGGGCCGGTCCGGGTGCATCAGGTGGGCGCGGCGCGACAGGCCCACCCCGCCCCCGCCCTCGACGAGCTCCGGCCCCGGGCCGAAGGTGGTGCGCTCGCAGCTCACGAGCAGCGGCACGTAGAAGGCCCGGGTGTCGGGGTGGTAGGCCATCGACCGCCAGCTCTTGAAGCCGGCGATGCTCGGGCAGAACTCGAGCTCGACGCCCTCTTCGGGGATCATGCCGGGGCGGTAGGTGACCGCGCCGGTCTCGGGATGGACGTCGAGGATGGTCTGGTACCCGAGGTCGTGGGCGGCGAGGAAGCGACCCGTCGTGCGGTCGAGCTCCCAGAGGATAGCGAGCTTGCCCATCTTGAAGAGCGAGCGCCCCCCGTCGCGGTCGACGAGGAGGTTCTCGAACGTCTCGTCCATGTCGTGGGTCTCGCCCGGCAGGAGCTGGTTGTACCAGACGATGTTGCCGCTGGCGGGGTCGAGCGCGAGCACGCTGTTCGTGTACAGCGCGTCGCCCGAGTGCCCCCGCTGGAACCGCGCCCACGGCTTCGCCTGCGCCGTCGCCCAGTAGATGAGGTTCGTGGCGGGGTCGAAGCTGCCCGCCGTCCAACTGTCGCCGCCGGTGCGGAACATCAGCGGCGTGTCGCCCCACGTGTCCCCGCCGGGCTCGCCGGGCCGCGCCACCGTCGACGTGCGCCACACCTCGTCGCCGGTCCGCGCGTCGCGCGCCGAGATGAAGCACGGCATTTCCTTGGCCTCGTAGTACCACTCGCAGCCGTTGGTGCTCGCGACCACGTTGCCCCGGACGACGATGGGCCCCGCCGTGTAGCGGAACCCGAGCCGGTGGTCGGCGCCCGCGACGTTCCACACCACGTCGCCGGTGCGCGCGTCGAGGGCGACGATGCGCGCGTCGACCGTCGTCAGGTAGACCTTGTCGTCGTAGATGGCGAGGTTCCGGGTGGTGACGATGCCGGTGAGGTCGGTCTCGTGCTCGTGCCGGTAGCGCCAGCGCAGCTCGCCGGTGGCGGCGTCGAGGGCCTCGACGATGCCGGGGGGGCTGGCGACGTAGAGCACGCCGTCGTAGACCAGCGGGTTCGGCTCGGGCCGCCCCTCGGACGACAGCGCCCACGACCACGCGAGCCGCAGGCGGTGCGCGTTGCCGGCGTCGATCTCGTCGAGGGGGCTGTAGCCCCACCCGTCGAGGGTGCGCCGCCAGTTGATCCAGTCGGCGGGGTCCGGGTCGAGCAGCATCGCCTCGGTGACCGGGGTGAACGGCACCTCCTGCGCGCCGGCCGGCGGCCCGTGGGCGGCGACGGCGGCGGCCAGCATCAGCGACTGCGCTGCGGTTCGCATGCGTCCTCCTCTCCGCTCGGCGGGCGTTCCGGCGCGCCCCGGCCTGTCGGAAGCGGCCGTCCCCCGTTCGGAAGCCGGCGCATGCCGGCGCCGGGAGACCCTGTCCCGGCAGGCTATCATGGGTCGGTGAGGCTCATCGAACGGCACCGGCGACGCGTCGTCCGGGACGACGCCCGGGACCGAGAGTCCGCGCTGCCGAGCTGATCCGCTTTTCTGGGGGCCGAGCCGGCCGAGCCCTGGGGCATTGAGGGGCGCCGGCCGGCTCCTGGCCGAGGTCGAGGCCGAGGTCGGGTGGATGTACGAGACGCGCCACACCGACGGGCGCGTCGCCGGCCGCATCAACTACACCGTGTGGAGCGAGGTGTTCTCGTGCCCCGACTGCACGGGCGAGGTCGTGTTCCTCGCCAGCAGCTCGACCACAAGCCCCAGACGTTCCAGGAGATCCACCCCCGCTTCATCCGCGAGCTCGCCGGCTGGCTGAAGCACGAGCGCATGATCGACCTCTCGGAGTTCCTCGCCCAGAACTTCCTCCGCTACGACGGCCGCGGCGAGGTCCCCGGCCCCGTCCACGCCCACCTGTCCCGCAACTTCAAGGAGCTGCGCAACCTGCCCAAGGACGACTACGCCCTCCGCCTCAAGGCCAAGGACCGCTGGTACGTCCCCGACCCCCACAAGGCCGCCGACCTCGCCGAACTCCGCACCCGCGGCCTGCTGCGCGAGTTCGAGGAGTACCGCGAGTCGCCGCAGCGCCGCCTGAAGCTGTTCCGCCTGGAGGCCGTCCGCGCCGGCTTCCGCCGCGCGTGGCGGGCCAAGGACTACGCCACGATCGTCGAGGTCGCCGAGAAGATCCCCGACGCCGTGCTCCAGGAAGACCCGAAGCTGCTGATGTGGTATGATCAGGCTTGCACTCGCGCCACCAACGAGGATAGCAGAGAATGAACTGGCTGCAATCTCACTATAGTCTCATTTGCTACGGCAGCTCCGATGCGGAGATCTATGGACCCAGGAAGATCATGGATGATGTTTTTTCCACTATAGCCCAGAGTCGAGCCGTGGTGAGCGACCTCACGGAACGGAATCCCAACGTGCTCTACGAAACTGGACTTGCCCACGTCTTGGATCGTGACGTCGTGACTATAGTACAGAATAGCGAGGACGTGCCCTTCGACCTGCAACATATTCGTTTTGTGAAGTACGTGCAGAACGTTGAGGGCTTGGGCGAACTGAGAACGAAATTGCGGCGATCGCTACAGGAGGTTCTACAACAGCAACGCGGGTGAACGGGTTCTGTTGCACCATCAACCGTCGACACCGCTCGACGAAGGAATTTGCCGTGCCAGACACCTCGATTCCGGCGGTAGACTTGGGTTTCCTCGAGTTGATCGAGGTCGGGCCCGCCAAGCGTCTGCGTTACGAGCCGAACTCGCGGGCCAACATCATCACCGGCGACAACAGTTTCGGCAAGACCTTCTTGCTCGAGAGTGTCTGGTGGGCTCTGACCGGGCATTGGATCGAGACCGCGAATGCGCCCCGTCGCGACGCCCCGCGCGACGCCCCCCGCATGTTGTTTTCCTTGAACACGCCGCGCAAGACCAGCAGTTTCGACGTGCGTTACGATTGGAACGGGCATGCATGGATTCCCCGCACGGAGACTGAACGACCGGCGGGAATCGCGATATACGCCCGCCATGACGGTTCGTACGTGATATGGGACGCCATGTCGGGTCGTGGCGGCACCGCGCGGCCTGACGGCCAGGTAGTGTTGGACAGAAAAGAACTGTGGCACGGCAAACGGGGCAGTGACCACCACGGCCACGAAGTTTCGATCTGCAACGGCCTGCTCTCTGATTGGGTTATGTGGCAGACGAAACGAGCTCGCTACGGAGAGACGTTCGAAGCCTTTGCGCGCTGCCTGAAAATACTGTCCCCTCCTGGCGGGCAGGCGTTCGAACCCGACGAACCGGTCTGGCTGCCCGGCGACGAACGGGAGATTCCCGCGCTCAAGATGGACTACGGCGTCGTTCCGCTGCTGCATGCCGCGGCGGGGGTGAAGCGCGTCATCGGACTGGCGTACGTTGCGATATGGGCGTGGTTCAGACACAAACGGAACGCGGCCCTCGCGCGACGGAGTCCTCTGGATCGCATGGTGTTGCTTGTGGACGAGGTGGATGCGCATTTACATCCAAAATGGCAGCGGTCCATCGTGCCCGCGATAATGGATACCATAGACATGCTGTCGAAGGACCTGAAGGTGCAAGCGCACTTCGCTACGCATTCGCCGCTCGTGCTCGCATCTGTGGAACCGGTACTTCGGAGTGGCGAAGATTCCATACATCACCTTTTTCTGAAGGAAGGCTCCGTTGAACTTGACGTGATGGATTTGGGGAATCTGGGTAGCGTCGACGCTTGGTTGACGTCCGATGTCTTCGGCCTGAAGCACGCTCGTTCGATGGAGGCGGAAGCGCTCATTGAACGCGCGAAGCAGGCGCAGATGGCCGACGACCCGGACGCCGGGCAGGTGGCCGAGATCGACAGCGGTCTGGTCAAGCATCTGCGGGATGACGATGAGTTCTGGCCCCGCTGGCGGTACTTTGCCGACACGGTGTGCCGGAGGGGCGGGTGATTTTCGTCAAACCGGCGGCTGAGCCGGCCGATTTCGACGAGCGCGTCCGGCAGCCGGGGCGGCGTTTTCTTCGGAGTTCGGCCAGTCCGAGCCGCGAAGTCGGCGAACGTCCGTACTGGCGTCGCGCGGCCGCGGATCTGCACAACGCATACGACGGCATTTGCGCGTATACGTGTCACTGGATTGCACTTGATACGGGCTGGCGGTCGGTGGAGCATTTCGTTTCGAAGTCCATACGGCCGGCGCTGGCGTACGAGTGGAGCAATTTTCGGCTCGTTTGCGGAAGAATGAACGGTCGAAAGGGCGCACACGACGACGTACCGGATCCATTCAAGATCCAAGACCCGACGTTCGTGATTCGTTTTCCGTCGCTGCAGGTCAGGCCGGCGGACGGGGTCGGGGACGAGTTGAGGACAGCGGCAATGCGGACGATAGATCGACTCAAGTTGAATGATGAACTCTGCATCTCATCCCGGTTGGAGTACGTGAAATTGTACTGCAGGAGGGAGGTGGGTCTCGATTATCTTTGCAGCCGGGCACCATTCATTCACCGCGAAATCATCAGGCAGCGTTTGGAAACAAGGATACGTGATGTGATGCGTTTTGCCAATTAGTAGTATTGGCGAACTCCGCGAGCAATGGGGTGAGCGACACATGTCAATCAACGCGTCGCGTCTGTGGCAGCAGGTCGCGCTCGGTGAAGACACGGATCTCGAGCTGAAGGAGGTTCGGTTCCGCGGTCTGCGGGTTGTCGGCCCGCGGCGGGACGATCTGGCGGACGAGCTCGCGGCGTGCGCCAACGGTCGCGGAGGACGGCTCGTGCTGGGCGTCACCGACGAGCGGCCGGCCGCAGGGGCTCGATCCCGCGCAACTGGATGCGCTGGCCGACCTCGTGACGGAGATTTGTTCGGACAGCGTGAAGCCGCCGCTCGACTTCAGTCTGTTCCGGGCGGCGTCGCCGGAGCCGGCGGGGGGCGGCGCGCTGGTTGTCGAGGTGCCCGAGGGCGCGACCGTGCATCGGTCGCCGGGCGGGCACTTCCGCCGCCGGGGGGACAAGAAGCGGCAGATGGATGCGGTGGAGGTGCGCCGGCTCGCGCAGGCGCGCGGGCAGTCGGACGCCGTGTCCACCGACACGCAGGTGGTGCGGAACAGCGGCGTCAACAGCCTGCGGCCCGAGCTGTGGCGGCAGTATGCGAGCTCGCGGGCGGACGAGCCGGCCGAGATCGCGTTGTCGAAGCTGAAGTTCCTCAAGGACGACCGGCAGGGCGCGCTGCGGGCGACGGTGGGCGGGGTGCTGCTGGCGGCGGAGGACCCGCGCGAGTGGCTGCCGAACGCCTGGATACAGGCGGTGTGCTACGGCGGCGGCCGGATGGACGCGGGCCGGCAGGTCGACGCGCGGGACATCGCGGGACCCCTCGACCGGCAGATTCGCGAGGCCGTGGGTTTCGTGGTGCGCAACCGGCGCGTGGCGGCGTACAAGGACCCGGCCCGCGCCGACGTGCCGCAGTTCAGCGAACGGGCGGTCTTCGAGGCGGTGGTCAACGCGGTGGTGCACCGCGACTACGCGGTGTCGGGGTCGCGCATCCGGCTGTTCATGTTCGACGACCGGCTCGAGCTGTACTCGCCCGGCGGGCTGTGCAACTCGATGACGACCGACGACCTGCGCACCAGCCAGTTCACGCGCAACGAGCTGCTGGCGTCGCGGCTGGGGCAGTGCCCGGTCGGCGACGTGCCCGGCGCGGGCGGGCGGCGCTGCTTCATCGAGCGGCGGGGCGAGGGCGTCGCCGTCATCGAGGACGAGACGTTCGCGCTGGCCGGCGAGCGGCCGGTCTTCGAGCTGATCGGCGAGCGCGAACTCAAGGTCGTCCTGCCGGCGGCCAGCCCCCCGCAGGCGGAAGGGGTGGCGGCCCGCGTCACCGTCCGGCACGGCGACACCGGCCGGCCGCTGCCGGACGTGAACGTGCTGATGCTCTATCCCAACCGGACCTATCGGGAGGCGCGCACCGACGCCTTCGGCCGCGCCGACTTCGTGCTCTACGCGAAGCTGCCGATGACCGTGCTGTGCGCGGCGCGGGGATTCGCGGCGCACGTGGAGCGCGACCATCGGCCCGGGCCGCCCCTCGACGTCCGCCTGCGGCCGGCGCCGGACGGCGGCTCGCTGATCATCGCCAACCGCACCGGGCATGTGCCGGGCATCCGGGGGCGGCTGAACCCGATTCTCGACACGCTCGACCGCACGTATCTCTACGCCGATAACGTGGCCATCAACGACGGACTCCCCCAGCCGGTGCACTTCGCGCTGAACGAACCGGTCCGCCTGACCGACGCGCTCGGGGCCGGCGCCACGTTGTGGTTCCGCGAGATGGCCGGCGCCTCGTGCGTGTTCGACTACCGGTACACCGATTGAGATGACGATGCTGAACCCGTGCCATCCCGGAGAGACGCTGCGCGACGACGTTCAGGCGAGCGGCCTGACCATCACCGAGGTCGCGTCCCGGCTGGGCTGCACTCGCCAGGCGCTATCGCGGCTGCTGAACGGCAAGGCCGGTATTTCGCCGGCGATGGCGCTGGCGCTGGAACGCATCGGGTGGAGCAACGCGAGCCACTGGATGCGGCTACAGGCGGCATACGAGTTGGCGCGCGAACGGCGGAGGCGGCCGCCAAGATGGAGGGCGTTGGGGACGTGAACGGGCCGGACCGGTCGACGGGCTCCACGGCGGCTGGCTGGCGCGACGAGATCCTGCGCGAGTTCACGCCCGGCGTCGCACGCCTCACCGTCGTGGACGATCCCGACGGGCTGTTCGCGGAGGCGGGCGTCGTCGAGGCGCTGAGGACTCGCGGGGTCGAGGTGGTCTCGCTGGAGGACCGCGTCGCGTTCCGCTTCTTCTACGAGTCGCGCCGCCGGTCACGCCGGGAGGGCGGCGACCTGGCGGACGTGGGCGCCGTGTGCGCGGGCGGCGAAGCGCACGGGCACGGGGTGCCCTACGACGTGTGGCGGGCGGGCCGCAGGGTGTCGTTCGGCCTCGGCGGTCTGTTCCCCAGGCTGAGCTGGCCTGTCGTCAACGCGCTGGACCGGAGCGACCTCGACGCGCTGTATGCGGCCCAGGCCCAGGAACCGCCCGCGGGGCCGCTCGGCGAGTCGGCGACCCGGAGGTTCGCGCTCCGGCACGTGTTCGGTATCGCGCCCGAGACCATACGGCAGGCGTCGGACCTGCTCCGCGTCCTGCTGCGCCTGCACTACCGCCGACTGCGGCCACCGAGCCCTCGCGGGGCGCGCCGCACCCGGTGGTCTCGACGGACGGTGCTGCTGCACGTCTATATCGATCAACGCCCCAAGTCGTCGGCCGGCGGCTCCGGCCGGGTCCGGTGCGCCGGTAGGCGGACCCTCAGCGGTCCGGCATGGCTCTCAGCAGGAACTGATCGAACAGCGGAACCGTGAACGCGGTGTCCCCGTGCGCCGGGCTGTAGATCATGCCCTTGGCGATGAGACCGGATCGGCGCGGTGCGACCGATTCGACCTTGACCCCGAGCGCGGCCGCGATGTCGCCCGAGCGGTGGCGACCGGGCCCGAGAACCGCCATCGCGCGCAGGTAGTCCTTCTCCTTGGGTGTCAACCGGTCGAACCGGACGCGGAAGAAGTCGCGGTCGAGCGTGTCGATGACGCTCGACTCGGGCCGCGTTGACATCGTCGTCGGTAATCGGGTTCGCCGGCGCCGCGTTCCAGACGTGATACCCCCACTCCTGCAGGAAGTAGGGATAGCCGCCGGATTCCGTCACGACGCGGTCCACCGCGCCCGGGGTCAGCTCGACGCCGAGCTCGCCGGCCGGAACCGCGATGGCGGCGGCGGCTTCCTCCGGCGGCAGCGAGTTCACGGCCGGGAACTCGAAGAGACGCTCGGCGTAGGACCGGGCGGCGCCGACCAGCGCCGGCAGTTGAGGCAGTCCGGCGCCGGTCAGGAGGACCGGCAGGCCGAGCTGCGTCGTCCGGTGGATGGCCGTGACGAGAGCGGCGAGCTCGTCGCCGGACAGGTACTGGACCTCGTCGACCGCCACCACCAGCCCGGAATCGCAGGTGCCGGCCGCCTCGCCGGCCGCGACGAGGAGATCGGTCAGGTCTTCCGCCAGCAGCCCCGAATCGGCCCGCCCGGCCAGCGCGTCCACGCCGATGGCGATCGATGCCCCGCCCGGCAGCTTGAGCGTGAACGACTTGAGCACGCCCAGCGCGGTGGCGACAGCCCGGCTGATGCGGTTGTTCCACTCGAGCAGGATCCGCCGCAGCCGGACCGCCAGCAGCGTGCGGAAGTCCCCGTTCTCGGACGCCTCGATGAACCCGACCTTCACGCCCTCGGCTTCCGCGATCTCCGCGAAGCGGTTCAGGAGGACCGTCTTGCCGACGCCCCGCAGGCCGACGAGCATGCAGCTCTTGCCGGACCTGCCGGTCAACGTCCGCCGCAGGGCCACGCCGAAACCGTCGATCAGCTCGTCGCGACCGATCAAGGCCGGCGGGCGCGTGCCTGCGCCCGGCTGGTACGGATTCTGGAGACGGTCCATGATTGACAAACCTTATCACGTCTTATCTCCATGCCGATGTCTTTCCGCGTTCAGCATAAGGTCGTGCCGCACCGCGGAGCGCGAAACATGAACGGCTACCCGCTCGACTCGGCCGGGAAGACCAATGGACGCGCTGCCGATGACGGCGCGCGCCGCGAAGCTGAGGCCGTTGACGGGGCGGCGGCTTCCCGCCTCACGGGAGGATCCTGAATGGAGACCGGCGACCGGGGACCTACGCGCAGCCGGCGACGACCCAGTAGTCAGGCGAACGGATTGACGACCGTCAGTCCGTCGATGCGCCGTCCCGCCTGAAGGTCCTCCGTCAGCAGGGTGTCGCAACCCGCGGCGAGCGCCGACGCCACGATCAGGGCGTCGTAGAAGTTGAAGTCGTGCGACCGGGCGAGGTCCACGGCGTTCAGGTGGGTTTCGACATTGAGCGGGCGCACTGGGCCGAGTGCGGCGCGGACATCGGCGAGGGCGTCGGCGATCACGCCCCAATCGAGCCGGAACTTGCGGCGGAGCACCGCCGCGAACTCGTTCGCCACCTGCACGCTGATGACACCGCCGGCCAGGATGACCTGCCGCGCCGTGTCGCTCTTCGCGCCGGTTCCTTGGGCGTAGATCAGGACGTTGGTGTCGATGAAGGCGCTCATCGGGCGTTGGCTTCATCACGGTCGAAGGCATAACCCGCCGGAAAACGGAGGCCGCGCGCGCGCATGCGGGCGACCGCGTCCGTCCGGCGGGCGTCCTTCCTGACCTCGAGACGCGTCGTCGTGGCCGCCACGATCTCCAGGTCGTCCCCGGGTCTCAGGCCCAGATCGTCCACCAGCGCCCGCGGCAATCGCACGCCGAGGCTGTCGCCCCACTTGGAAATCAGCATGGCGCCGCCTCGATATCCATGCCCGAGGATATCACGCTGAGGCCGTTCACCGGGGGCATCGGCCTTCCGACTCACTGGAGGGCGACCACGGCGGCGCGCAGCTCCGTCAAGTGCACCGCCCTGATCATCGTGTTTCCGGGCGCCGGCGCCGGGTCCGTGTACGTCGGCGCAGGCCGCCCCGAGGCGCCGTACGCCTCGGCGAGGGCCCGCCGGAGCTGGAGCAGATGGATGAGCCGGACGGGCGTTACGCCCGCCGCCAGGATCGGATCGGTCCATGAGAATGGCTCAAGCTCCGCGGCGGTGCGCAGGAGGTCGATCCGCTCCCGAAGTTCGGTGAAATGGACGGATCTGATCGGGGTCGCTCCGGGCACGATCGGATCGTCGGTGAAGGCGGTCCGTTCCCGCACCGTCACACGGAACGCGAGCGTTGCCGACGTGTTGGAGCCGGCGGCGTCGGTCGCCGTTACGGTGACCGTCGCGGCCCCGGTCGCCGCCGCCCTCACGGTCACCGTGCTGCCGGACACGGTCACGGAGGCGACGGCCGGCGCCGATGAAGTCGCCCGGTAGGTCAACGGGTCGCCGTCCGGGTCGCGGAAGGCTCTGCCGACGTCCATGACGGCGACACCGTCGAGACCCATCGCTTGGTCGCGCAGCGTACCGACCGCCATCGGGCCGCGGTTGATGGCTCCCGGAACGGTGGTGGTCATGCGCGACCGCCCGCCCGTCACGTGCGACCAGTGCTCGATGACCTTGTCGCGGTGCTCCGCGTGCAAGCGGAGAAGGTCGGGGTCGGCTGTCCGCCCCGGCTCGATCAGGTAGACGAAGGCGGCGTTGAAGTTTTTCTGCGCTGCCGCTGCCGAAGGGTCCCGCGGCCCCTCTGCGGCCACAACCTGCTCGATAGACACGATCTCCTTGTCGCCGGTGTGAGGCCCCCATCGGTCGCCCTCGTTCACCGGCCGCGGATTTCGCAGGATGAACATGTCCGGCACTTCGCGGGCCTCGGCCAAGCCCATCGCGTACAGGTCCAGCCAGGAATGTCCGCCGCCCCAGTAGCCGTCCAGCGGCGTGAACGTTCCATCGACGTTCTCGCGCCAGTACCGCCCTCCCATGAGGGATCGCGGCCCGAGTTCGGCGTCGGACCACGGAAAGGCGGCGGGTACATGGAGATCCCATCGCCAGTGGCACCGGCACCCGTCGCCGGCGAGCGATTCGACTTGGCCGCCCCTTGCGTACGAAGCCCAAGACGTCCAGTGGTGAGTGAACTCGTGGGCGAAAAGCAGCAGACCTCGTTCGTAGCCGGTCCTCTCGGCGGGACCGTGACGAACGCGGGAGTCCGTGAATACGCTATCCGCCTTCATCCAGACCGGCCGCTTCCAATGACCCTTGAATCGCCCTTCACCACAAGGGCTGGATCTACGGCGCAGGAGATCGTCCCCGATACCCTTGATGTCCTCGTGGTACCGCTGCCAGTCGGACGCCGATTCCTGGTAGTCCACACGGAACTCGCTGTGGAACGTGAACAGGTCGAAATGGTCACCGAGGGCTCCGATGACGCGGCAGGCGATCTCATCAAGATTGGGTACGCGTCGGTAATGGAATACCTCGTTTTGCCTGCGGGAAAACACGTGGTCGGGAGCCGAAAGGTCAACCCCGGGAAGGGCCGCCCGCAACCTGATCTGCGCTTCCTGTGTCCCATCTGTTCGGAGAGGGTCACCAGCGGGCGTGAACTCACCGACATCGGCGGAGACGCGCGCGGAGAGCCCGCCGAGGTTGTCGATGTCCGCCAACAACACGATCTTGTCGCGGTCGTCTGTCTGCAGTCGTTCCCCCCCGCGGGTCCAGTGTGTGTCATCGTCTTGCACGGCCACCACCCACTGAAAGTAGTCTTCCGCCGTGCTGAAGTGCAGGCGGTATAGGCTCTGCGTACCGGCTCTCGCCCGTCGCGCGGGTTCCCGCGTTGTCCATTCGGCGATGACCTTTCCGGGGACGTTCGACTCGTAGATCGCGGCATCCAGGAGGTCGAGATGGCCCGGGAGCGGGGTATCGGCCCGCTCGTCCGGGATGCTGATGATGAGATCGCGTTTCTCTATCCCTTCGTTGGGGAACAGGCCGACGATGCCGTCCTTCATGGCGACGTCGACGTAGCTGAACGAGATCTCGCCGACAGCGCTCAAGACGAGCTGAAAACGCGAGGACTTGGCAGGGGGGACTCCGTAGACGTAATAGTGCGGCTCTGTCGTGATCCAGGTGACCACCACGCGATCCGCGGAACTGGCCACGTGCTGCGTCGCGTCCCGCCCACCGAGCAGCGGCTTGAACAGCGGACTGATCGTCGGCGCGGTCACGAAGTGCCCTGCGATCTCCGACATCGTCTCGAACCCCGGCGTGTACCCGGGGAGCGAGTACTCGTACGGCTGGCCGAAGGTAATCAAGCCGAGCCGGCTCACAAAGAACGACTCCCACCGGTGCCCGGCGAAATCGACCGTGAAGCTCTGAAGCCCGATTTCCGCGCCGTCCGCGACCGCGGGGCCGATAGCGTCTACCCAGGCGGCGGCACCGACCGAACGGGAGTAGCCGCCGTGCCCGTCCGGCGTGAAGATCACAGTGCGGCCGTTCAGGTCGAACGGATTGGCCGCGGAGACGTCCTCGGGTGCGAGTTGCACGAGGACTTGGTTGTCGGGAGTGGTCGAAACCTCTCCTGCTGCCCCTGCTTGAGCCGAAGCGGTGGACACGACTACCGCCAGTCCGAGCAAGCATGCGATAGTCGAGAGAATGCGCAAACACCCCAACAGTGCTTCCCGGCCATGATTCGGTAAAGCCATCCCCCGAAACTCCCCGCTCACTGAAGCGCCGACACGGCCGCGCGCAGCTCCGTCACGTGCACCGCCCTGATCATTGTGCTTCCGGGTGGCGGCGGCGCGTCCGTGTACGTCGGCGCAGGCCGCCCCGAAGGCGGCGTATGCCTCGGCGAGGGCACGGCGGAGCTGCAGCAGATGGATGAGCCGGACCGGCGTCACGCCCGCGGTCAGAACCGGATCCGTCCACGAAAATGGGTCAAGCCCCGCCGCGGCTCGCAGGAGGTCGATGCGCTCTCGCAGTTCGGTGAAGTGGACGGCCCTGATCGGAGTCGCTCCGGGCACGATCGGATCGTCCGTGAAGGTCGCCCGCGCCCGCGCCCGCACCGTCACGCCAAACGCGAGCGTCGCCGACGTGTTTGAGCCGCCGGTGTCGGTCGCCGTTACGGTGACGGTCGCGGCCCCGGCGGCCACCGCCCTAACCGTCACCGTGCTGCCGGACACGGCCACCGACGCCACGGCCGGCGCCGATGAAGTCGCCCGGTAGGTCAACGGATCGTCGTCCGGGTCGCGGAAGACTCCTCCGACGTCCATGGCAGCGACACCGTCGAGACCCATCGTCTGATTGCGCAGCGTACCGACAGCCATCGGGGCGCGGTTGCCGGCACCGGGCACGGTGGCGGTCATCCGCGACCGCCCGCCCGTCACGTGCGACCAGTGCTCGACGACCTTACCGCGAAGCTCTCGCTGCAAGGCGAGCAGCTCCAGATCCGGGGTCCGTCCGGGTGCGGTCACGTACACGAAGCCGACGTTGAACACCTTCTGCGCCCGTGCCGCAGGCGGTTCCCGCGGCCCCTCCGCGGCTACTACCTGCTCGATCGTCACGACCTCCCGTTGGCCCGTGTACCGGTCGGTGCCGGCCACGGGCTCCAGGTTGCGCAGGATGAACATGTCCGGCACTTCGTCCGCCTCGGCCAAGCCCATCATATAGAGGTCGAGCCAGGAGTGCCCGCCGCTGTAGTAGTCGGTGATGGGTGTGAATGTTCCGTCGCCATTCTCCCGCCAGAATCCGCCGAGTCTTCCGGTGCCCTCTACCAAGTCGTTCATGAAGCCCCCGGGACCCGGCGAGGCTGGGTTCCAGGGGAACGCCGCGGGGGCATGAAGTTCAGCGAGCCAATGGCACCTACAATAGTTGCCGAACAACGGCTCCCGCTCGCCGTTTCTTTGGTAAGAGGCATACGCCGTCCACAGATGCGTGATTTCGTGCGCAAAGACCAGGAGGGCCGGCTTCAAAGCCGGTCCACTTCGGGTCGGGCTCGCGAGCGTTGAAGACGTTCGTGGACTTCACCCAGTCCGGATAGCCGGCCTTGAGGCGCCCTTCGCCACAAGGCGGCGACCTGCCTGATTGTGCCGATGTGCCGATGCCGTTCACGTGTTCGTCGCGGTAGAAGAAGTTGGGCGCACCGTGCTCCTGGGAGTCCATGGCGAACTCGACGTGGAAAACGAAGAAATCGAACTCATCGCCCAGGACGTCGATGACCCGACAAGCGATGTCAACGAAATCGGGAGCGCTACGATGATGGAACACCTCGATCGGCCGCCTCGAGAACCCGCTGTCGGAGCGGGACAGGTCGACAAGGGACGGCGGCGTGGCAGGCAGCTCGACCAGCGTCGGGTGCAACTGGTCATAGCCGACCACACGGTCGTTCTCCACCTGGACGGCGGCGGCGCGCCCATACACGGAGATGCCGAAGACGTCGGGGTTCTCGACCAGCAAGGCGATACGGTTGCCGGCGTCCTTCCGCAGCAGGCTGCCTCCCCGTGTGCGAGCTGCCCCGCTTTCTAGGTCGATCTGAAATTCGAACTCCGAGTCCCCGTCCTCGTCGAAATACGGCTCCTCGGCGTCGAGGTGAAGACGATACGAGTACCTCGTGCCGCTTTGCGGCGCGGGAATGCGGCGTCGCGTCGTCCATTCCACGATTACGCCGCCTGTGCTCGACTCGTAGATGGCCACCTCAAGGAGGTCGAGGTGTCCGGCAAGCTCGGGATTACTCTGGTCGACAATGCCCGCTATCAGGTCACCCTTCGTGGGCTCGTCGTGAGGGAACAGGCCGACGATGCCATCACCGAAGAAAAACGTCGTCCCGGTAATTGAACGTGACACTGCCATCGTCGCGTAAGACGACCTGAAAGCGAGAGGGTGCGTCCGGCGGCAGTCCGTGGACGTACTTGACGGGCTCCGTCGTGGTCCACGTGACGACGACGCGATCGGGCGAGTTGGACACATGTTGCGTAGCTCCATAGGTCTCCGTCCACTCGTCGCCGACCCACCCGCCGAGGTATGGCTTGTACAGCGCGCTGATCGTCGGGGTCGTTACGAACTTGGAGGCAACCTCCCGCATGGTGCCGAGTCGGTTTTCGGCCTCGTAGTGCGAGTACGTCAGGCGTTCCCCGAACGTGATCACCCCCCGAGCGCTGACGAAGAACGAGCCCCAGCTCTGACCCGCAAAGTCGAACATGAAGCTCTGAAAGCGTATTTCCTCCCCGTCAGCGACCGCGCTGCCGACGTCGTCTTCCCATGCGACGGACTGGACGGAGCGTGAGTACCCCCCGTGGCCGTCCGGCGTGAAAAGCAGCGTCCGTCCGCTCAGATCGAACAGATTGGCGGAAGCGGTATCCGGCGGCAGCAGTTCCACGAGGATCTGATTGTCCGGCGTGGCAGTAATTCCCGCAGACCCGGCCCATCGAGTCGAATCGGATCCAGTTGCGCGTCGAACCGGCCCGGAATCTCTTCTTTCGGGAACCACAGCGGGATGATCGTGCTCATGAGTGTGGAGCCGCTGAGCGGAAGCACCAGGGCCGAGCAGCGGCAGTGCGACCGTACACGCGGCCACCAGCGCAATGAGCGAACACTTCACGAGTTCCTCCTGGTGGTTTCGGCCGGCCAACGCCGAACGTGGGTTTGTGGCTGCGCGGGGCACTCACTTCCCCACGTCCGCGAAGCCCTTGCCCTGCTCGGCGAGCCGCTTCAGCAGCGGCGCCGGCTCGAGCCACTCGCCGTGCTCGTGGTGGAGCCGGCTCATGGTGTCGTAGACGGTCTTGAGCCCCACCAGGTCGGCCCAGAACATGGGGCCGCCGCGGTAGCGGGGGAAGCCGTAGCCGTGCATCCAGATGACGTCGATGTCGCTGGCGCGCAGGGCGAGGCCCTCGTCGAGGATCTTCGCGCCCTCGTTGACGAGGGGGTAGAAGAGCCGGGGGACGATCTCGCCGTCGGACACGGCGCGGCGTTCGATGCCGAGCTCGGCGGAGACGCCGGCGATGAGCTCGTCGATGACGGGGTCGGGGATGGGGGCGCGGCCGCCCGGCTCGTAGCGGTACCAGCCGGCCCCGGTTTTCTGCCCGTAGCGGCCCAGCTCGCAGACGCGGTCGGCGATGGGCGAGTAGCGCAGGTGGGCGGGGCGGGTGGCGGCCTGCGCCTTGCGGACGCGCCAGCTCACGTCGAGGCCGGTGAGGTCGTTCATCTGGTACGGGCCCATCGGCATGCCGAAGTCGTAGACGACGCGGTCGATCTGCGGCGGCAGCGCGCCCTCCTCCAGGAGGAAGTCGGCCTGGCGGCGGTAGGCGTAGAGCATGCGGTTGCCGACGAAGCCGTCGCAGACGCCGACGAGCACGCCGATCTTGCCGAGGGTCTTCGACAGCTTCATGACCGTGGCGATGGTCTCGGGCGACGTCCGGGCGCCGCGCACGTTCTCCATCAGGCGCATGACGTTGGCGGGGCTGAAGAAGTGGGTGCCGATGACCTGCTCCGGCCGTGACGTGGCGGCGGCGATGGCGTCGACGTCGAGGGTCGAGGTGTTGGTGGCGAGGATGGCGTCGGGCTTGCACACGCCGTCGAGCTTGGCGAAGACCTCCTTCTTGAGGGGCATCTCCTCGAAGACGGCCTCGACGACGATGTCGGCCGCGCCGAGGTCGGCGTAGTCGAGGGTGGGGGTGATGCGGGCGAGGCGCGCGTCCATGTCCGCCTCGGACAGCCGGCC
>CAXXTG010000264.1:0-61597 GCA_963666855.2 Vicinamibacterales bacterium | reverse complement strand
ACCCGCAGCGCCACGGCTACGAGTTCAACACGTCGGGCCGGGACGTGGAGATCGGGCTGTCGACCGACGAGCGGACCCTCGGCGACCTCATGCGGGGGGCCGGCTACGCGACGGGCTACGTCGGCAAGTGGCATCTCGGCCGGCGGCCGGACCAGCAGCCGCTGTCGCGGGGCTTCGACGAGTACTTCGGCCTGCTCACCGGCGGGACGACATACTTCGCGGGAGACCATCCCGACGCGGTGCTCGATCCGGACCGGCCGGCGGGCACCCGCGACGGGCGCGAGATCTACCGCGGACGCGACGTCGTCGAGGTCAAGGAGTACCTGACCGACGTGTTCACGCGGGAGGCGGCCGGCTTCATCGACCGTCACGCGGGCGGGGACGCGCCCTTCTTCCTCGTCCTCTCGTACAACGCGCCGCACACGCCCCTGCAGGCGACGCGCGAGTACATGGAGACCGTCGCCCACGTCGAGGACTTCCGCACCCGCATCTACGCGGCCATGGTGTCGTCGGTCGACCGCGGGGTCGGGGCGGTGGTCGACCGGCTCGCCGCCCACGGCGTCGCCGACGACACCCTCGTCGTGTTCATGAGCGACAACGGCTGCGTCGGCTACGCGGCCATCGCGTGCAGCAACGGGCCGTTCAGCGGCACCAAGCGTTTCCACCTCGAGGGCGGCATCCGCATCCCGTTCATCATGCACTGGCCGAACGGCCTCGAGGGCGGACAGGTCTACCGCGAGCCGGTCATCAGCCTCGACCTCTTCGCGACCTTCGCGGGCCTCGCCGGCGCGTCCCTCGACGACGGCGTCGTGCGCGACGGCGTCGACCTCGTCCCGTACCTGACCGGGGCCGCCGACGGCCGACCCCACGACGTCCTGTACTGGCGCGCCGGCCCGAACCGGGCCATCCGCATGGGCCGCTGGAAGCTGTTCGAAGTCAACCGCGCCGACCCCGCCGCCACCCACGGCGGCGGCCGCCTGCTGCCCCTGCAGGACTACCCGGACGCCTCGCCCCACGGGCAGGTCCCGCTGCTCTACGACCTCGCGGACGACGAGGGCGAGCGCGCCAACCTCGCCGGGCAGCTTCCCGAGCGCCTGCGCGACCTGCGGGAACGTCTCGACCGCTGGGAGTCGTCACTGGCCCGACCCGTGTGGCCGTCCAACCGCTCCACCATCACCGAAATCGACGGCGAGCTGGTGCAGTTGTTCTTCTGAGTGCCGGCGCGGATCCGCCGCTCCGATCAGACCGTCAGCGCGAGCCGCCGGGCGCGGTCGGCGGTTCGTGCGGCGCAGGCGGCCAGGGCGTCCTGATCGAGACCCGAGCGGGCCAGGCCGCCCGCCACCCCCTCGGCCCGTTCGAGCGCGAGGCCGGCCAGCTCGCCGACCCGCCGCCGGACGATGGGCGCGCCGAGCCCGATTCCGCGGGCGAAGCGGTCCCAGTCGCCCCGGCGCAGCTCCTCGAGGGTGGCGCGGCGCGCGACCTTCATGGCGAATACCGGCGACAGATCGGCATAGGCCACCGTCGAGAGCAGGTCGTACAGGGGCGCGAGGGCGACGCCGTCCCCGCGGTACAGCAGGCTGTAGTTCTTGCCGTGCGCATCCGCGTTGCCGAGCAGCACCTGCACGATGGCCGCATCGAGCAGCTTGAGCAGCTCGACCGCGGGTCTAGAGCAGGCGCGGCGGACGAGATCGAAGCACTGTCGGAACCCGGGTCCGCCGTCGGCGGCGTACTTCCGGCCGGCGACGACGGCGAGGGCCTGGCAGAAGTCCTCCTGGTGCAGGCGCCGGACCACGCCGTCCGGTCCCGATCGGCGGTCGTAGCGGCCGACCAGCAGGCACGGCGGGCCCCCGCCGACGCGGTACGGCTCGACCGGCGCCGCGTCGAGTCCCAGAGCGGCGGCGAGACGCATCGCGAACGCCTCGTTCTCCGTCGTGGCCTCGAAACGGGCGATGGGCGGCTTGAGGATGTGCGTCGTCGGCTGCCCCGGGGCGGGGAGCGCGATACGCCCGTCGACCACGACCACCGGCAGCTTCGACTGCGCCCCCGCGAGGGACAGGCGGAGCCCCCGCGTGCCGGCCAGGAAGGGCCGCGCCTCGAGGCTCGCCAGGAGGCTGGCGAGATCGTCGTCCGAGACCACTGTCGGCGGCCCCGCCGCCCCGGACGGCGGCGGCGTCTCGCCCGCGGGCCACAGCGTGAGCGCGCCCGCCACCTCGCCGCCCAGCCGTTCGAGCAGCTTGAACTCGTTCGCGGGCGACACGCCCAGGGCGGCCGCCACCGCGTCGCGCTGCGCGCCCTCGGGCAGCAGGCCCTCGAAGAAGGGGCGGCACGCCCGGGGAGGGAACGGCTCCGGGCGCTTGGGCAGCGAGACCGAGAGCGCCGACGCCGACGGGTCCGCGACCCAGCCGCCGTCGTAGCCGAAGCGCATGGCGCCGTGCCGGTCCGCGGTCAGCGAGCCGACGACGGCGCCTTCCCACCAGACGGTGAGGGCGCGCATCACGTCGGCACGCCGACGCCCGCGGCACCCGGCGGCGGCTCGATGCGCAGCGTGCAGCCGAGGGCCGCGAGCACCGCGAGGGCCTTGCCGAGCTGGGCCGTCGCCTTGCCGGCCTCCAACTCAACGAGGAACCGCACGCCGACGCCCGCGGCGCCCGCCAACTGGTCCTGCCGCAGCCCTTGAGCGCGACGCATCCTGCGGACGAGCTGCCCGATCTGTGCAGGTGTCATGATTCGGTTTCCCGATCGGGAATATACGCGGATCGACGGGCTCCGACAAGCGATATTGTCCCGATCGGTAAAACCGCAGCACCGGAACGACGTGGGATCCCGTCGGTATTCCCGACCGGGCCATTTTCAGTGCTCGTCGTAGGCGCTGCCGGGGGCGCGCGGGTCGGCCCCCCGCAGCCGGCGCAGCAGGTCCTCGGCGAGCTCCCGCTCCTCCTCCTCCGCCCAGCGGCGGCGCTGCTCGGCGCGGCGGCGGCGGTGGGCGTAGATGGCGCAGAGGGCGAGGGCCGTGATGACCATCCACTGGTAGAAGGGCCGGCCCGCGAACGCGACCCACCGGACCCAGACCGGCCGCCGCCAGAAGCGGTCGACAGCGGCGTCGAGGGGCTCGCCCGTCGCCTCCTCGAAGGCGCGGGGGAAGGGCCGGCCCCGGCCGAGGCGCGCGAGTATGCGGCCGGCGCTGGCCTCGCCGTGGCGATCGAGCAGGTCCTGGACGAGGGCGCCGGCGACCGCGTAGGCGCGGCGGGTGGCGGCCGGTCCCCCCGTGAACAGGCGCTCGAGGTCCGACAGGGGGATCTCGCGGTGGCCGATGCGGGTCCACGCCACCCGCGACCGGTCCTCGAAGCCGACGGTGCGTTCCGCCGCGAGGGCCAGCCCCTCGTTGAACCACCGGGGCAGGGGGCGTCCCCGGGCCGCGCGCGAGAACAGCACGTGGGCGACCTCGTGCTGCAGCAGCGCCTCGAGCGAGGCCGTCGCATAGAGGCGCGTGCGCTCGGGGAACAGCACCACGAGGCTGCGGCCGGGGTCGGCGAAGCCGGAGATCCAGGACGGGGTGCGGCGCGCAAGCTCGGAGCCCTCGGCGACGAGGACGACGTCGATGGGCGGGCCGGGGTCGCTCAGGCCGGCGAGGCGCATGGCCTCGGCGAGCCCGCTCAACGGGAACCGGGCGACCCGTTCGGCGACGGCCCGGAGCGCGGGGGGCGCGTCGATCTCGAGGACGGGCGTGCGCGCCTGGGCGGCGGGGCGGGCCGCGACCGCGGCGAGCACCATCAGGGCGAGGACGGCGGCGGCGGAACCGGCGGGTCGGGGACGCACCCGCCTATTGTGCACCGGCGCGGTTCATCGGCGGCTCACGACGGCGTCGAACGGCTTGCGGGTGATGGCGGGGACGGTGGCGCCGGGGGCGGGATGGCCCACGACGAGGATGAGGAACGGACGCTCGTGCGGGGGGCGGTCGAGGATGGCGTTGAGGAACCGCATCGGGCTCGGGGTGTGGGTGAGCGAGGCGAGGCCGGCCTGGTGCAGGGCGCCGATGAGCATGCCGGTGGCGATGCCGACCGACTCGTGCACGTAGTAGTGCTTCCGCTTGTCCCCCGCCGCGTCGACGCCGTAGAGCTGGGCGAAGACGACGATGAGGCACGGGGCCTCTTCGAGGAACGGCTTGTGCTCGTCGGTGCCGAGGGGGGCGAGGGCCTCGAGCCAATCGTCGGGGGCCCGCCCGCGGTAGAACGCGCGCTCCTCCGCCTCGGCCCCGGCGCGGATCCGGCGCTTCGTCGCGGGGTCGGTCACCGCCACGAAATGCCACGGCTGGCGGTTGGCCCCGCTCGGGGCCGACGCCGCCGCCTGCAGGCAGGCGTCGATGACCTCCGTCGGCACGGGCCGGTCCGAGAAGGCGCGCACGCTGCGGCGGGTGGCCAGCTCGTCGCGGAGCCGGACCGCCCGCGCGAGCATCTCCCCGTCGTCGATGGGCGGCCGGGGAGGGAGGGGCACGCGGCCGGGCGGGGCCGAATCAGGATTGCGGCTCATCGGTTTCGGGGCGGGGCCGGACCCCGCCGTTGGAGATGCCCGGCGTTTCCGGTGTCAGGCACCGGACCCCCGCCCGGTCCGCGCGCTTGAGAATGCCCGGCGTTTCCGGTGTCAGGCGCCGCCCCCCCGTCCTGCGCGCTTGAGCCGGGCGACGGTGGCGCCGAGGCGGGACTCCGGCGCATCCCACAGCTCGGCGACGAGGGGGTGCCGCTCGAGGACCGCGTGCACGGCGCGGCGCTGCACGCCGATGCCGCGACCGTGGATGAAGCGCACCTCGGTCAACCCGCAGCGGTGCGCCTCGTTAACGTACTCCTCGACCACCGACGGCACGTCGCGCGGGGCGAACGTGTGCAGGTCCAGGGTGTCGTCGATGGCCAAGCGATGGGGCGGTGTCTCCAAGGATGCCTCCAACCGCCGCTATCCCGCGCCGGCCGGGAAGCGCCGCGCGCGGCCCGCTTCTCTGGACCCGCGGGCCCGCGGCCGCCCGACCGGCGAGCGTCGCCGCCGCCTTGGACCCACGCGGTGCCCACGCCGAGCGACCCCGCGCCCGCCCCGCCGAACCACGGCCCGGGGCCGCCACGCAGACCCGCGCCGCTACGTCGCCGGCCCCGCCGCCGGCTGCTCATAACGGGCGGTGACGGTCGTGGTGATGCCGCCGCGCACCGAGAAGTCGCCGACGACGACCATGCGCCGCGGCGCGCAGGCGGCCACGAGGTCGTCGAGAATCTGGTTGGTCAGGCGCTCGTAGAAGACCCCGCGGTCGCGGAACGCGACGAGGTAGTACTTCAGCGCCTTGAGCTCGATGCACCGGGCGTCGGGCACGTAGGTGATGCGGATCTCGCCGAAGTCGGGCAACCCGGTCTTCGGACACAGGGACGTGAACTCGGGGCACCGGATGACGATCTCGTAGTCGCGCGACGGCTCGGGGTTGGGGAACGTCTCGATCGTCTCCGCCATCATCGGGGGATTCTACCAGTGCGCGGCTCCGCCCGCCCCACCGATCCCACCGCCCCCGCCCATCCACCGCCTCCGGGCACCCGCCCCCGGGGAGTCGAGAACACGCCCTGATGAGGCCGGCCGCGGATCAGGACCGACCACGGCCGGCGCGGCCAGCCCGCGGCCGCGGTTCATGACCCGGCCCGGCGGACAAGGCGGGCTCCCCGGGAACACCTGGCGACCCCGGTTCACGATCGGCGGGGCGCGAAAACGGAGCACGGCGGCCCCGAATTCCCCTATAATCGAGATTCGGCCACCGGCGCGCCGGCAGGCGAACCCGCAGACCTCGCGCCCCCACTGGCCGCCCGCGGTTGACATCCCGCGCTGAACCGGGAGCCCGCCGGGTCGGAGCCGACAGGCTGACCACCCGTGACGAGGGTGGCCGCCCGCGGGCGGGCGCCCTCTACAACCAGACGCCCGGCGCGGTCCTGGCGGGACGCTGCGCCGGTCGAAGCATGCGGCGGCGGCCGTGGGGCGGCGCTGCCGGAGGAGAACGCCGATGCCAGAGGCTCGAAGAATGGGCAAGACCGAGCTGTTCGCGCACTTCAGCGACCGGTTCGGGATGAAGCGCACCGAGGTGCGCGACCTCTTCGAGGAATTGCAGCAGCTTTCGGAGGCCGAACTCAGGCGCTCGGGCGAGTTCACCCTGCCGGGCATGGTCAAGCTGGTGCGGCAGGAGCGGCCGGCCCGCGTCGGCCGGAACCCGTCGAGCGGCGAGCAGATTCAGATTCCCGCCAAGACCGTCGTCAAGGCGCGCATCGCCGCCCGGCTCAAGGACGCGGTGCTCGACGCCTGACCCGGAGAAACGTCGCCCGGCGGCTCCGCTTGCCGCCCAACCAATACCTGCTGGAAGTCCGCACCGTGGATGGGCGCGGACGCCCAACCCGCCGGACAGCCCTGGAATGCGCTGAATGCCTACCGACGTGCTGATGCCCCAAATGGGCGAGTCGATCGCCGAGGGGACGATAGTCCGCTGGATCAAGAGTGTCGGCGACCCGGTCGACCGCGACGAGCCGCTGTTCGAGATTTCGACGGACAAGGTCGACGCCGAGGTGCCGGCGCCCGTCGGCGGAGTGCTGGTGCGGATACGGGCCGAGGCCGGCGAAACTGTGCCCGTCAACTCCGTCGTCGCGGTGATCGGCGCGGCCGGGGAGGCGGACGGCGGGACCGGCGCCGGCAGCGGGGCGGGCGGCGAGGCCGGTGCCGGCGGCGGGGCGGGCGGTGAGACCGGCACTGGCCGCGCGGCGGCGGCCGCAGCGGGGCAGGCCGCACCCGCGGAGGCGCCCTCCTCCACCCTGGGCGGAACGGCGGGGACCCCGGGGGCGGGGACCCCGGGGGCGGCACCCGGCCCGCCCGCCGCGGCCGCGCCCCGCGCCCGGTTATCTCCGGTCGTGCGGCGGCTCGCGGCCGAGCACGGGGTGGACCTGTCGGCGGTGGCGGGAACCGGGGACGGCGGCCGGATCACCAAGGCCGATGTGCTCGCCCATGTCGCCGCCCGCGGCCGGGACGCGGCCGCAGACGCCGCCCGTGGGGGGGACGCGGCCGCGGACGCCGCCGGGACCGGCGCGCGCGTCGAGCCCATGAGCGTGATGCGCCGGCGCATCGCCGAGCGCATGGTCGACAGCCGGCGGACATCGGCCCACGTCCATACCCTGTTCGAGGTCGACTTCTCGGCGGTCGCGGCGGCGCGGGCGGCGTTCCCCGACGACGCCGCCCCGGGCTACCTCGCGTACATCGCCAAGGCGGCGGCGGAGGCCCTGGCCGCCATGCCCGTCGTCAACGCGTCGGTCGACGGCGCGAACGTCGTCTACCACGAGCAGATCAACCTGGGAATCGCCGTCGCCCTCGACGGGGGCCTCATCGTGCCCGTCGTCAAGGGGGCGGACCGGCTGGACGCGGGGGCCATCGACGCGGCCGTCAAGGACCTCGCGGCGCGGGCGCGGACCAAGCAGCTCGCGCCGGCGGACGTCGAGGGCGGCACCTTCACCATCACCAATCCCGGCGGCTTCGGGTCGCTCCTGGGGATGCCGATCATCAACCAGCCCCAGGTCGCGATTCTCGGGGTGGGGGCGGTCGAGCCGCGGCCGGCCGTCGTCGACGGCGCCGTCGTCGCGCGGCTCCGCGCGTTCCTGACCCTGGGCTTCGACCACCGGCTGATCGACGGGGCGGTCGCCGACCGGTTCCTGGCGCGGGTCAAGGCGGCGCTGGAGGATCCGCAGTGGGTCGAGGCGGCCGCCCGGTCGTGAGCGCGGCGCCTGGGGCGGCCGACGGCGGGGAAAGCGGCCGGCGACGGGCGCGCCGCCCGGGAATGCGCCGAGCCTCGGCGGCGGAACGATGGTCCGCTCGAACGCCGCCGGCGACGACGCGCCGCCCGCGGAGGCGTCGAGCGCGCGGCCCGAGCCCGCCGACGGCGGGGAAGCGGCCGGCGGCGGCACGCCGCTCGGCGAGGACGCGTCGAGCGCGCGGCCCGAGCCCGCCGACGGGGAGCCCGCGAGCGGCGCCGCCCGCGGGCTCCCCGCCCTCGAGGTCCGGCGGTGGGGGACCGTCCCCTACCGGCGCGCCCTGGAACGGCAGCGGGACCTCGTGCGATCCCGCCAAGCCGGCGAGGTCGCCGACCAGCTCGTGCTGCTCGAGCACCCGCCGGTCATCACCGTGGGGGTCAGCGGACGCGGCCAGGCCGGCCACGTGCTCGCCCCGGCGGCCGGGCTCCGCGAGCGCGGCATCGAGGTGATCGACGTCCCCCGCGGGGGCGACGTCACGTACCACGGCCCCGGCCAGCTCGTGGGCTACCCCATCCTCAGCCTGAAGCCCGACCGGTGCGACGTGCACCGTTACGTCCGCGACCTGGAGGAGGTGCTCATCCGCACCGCCGCCCGCTTCGGGATCGAGGCGGGCCGCATCGACGGGCTGACCGGGGTCTGGGTCGGCCGCGAGAAGCTGGCCGCCATCGGCGTCCGCCTCTCCCGCTGGGTGACGAGCCACGGCTTCGCCCTCAACGTCGCCACCAACCTCGACCACTTCCGGCTCATCGTGCCCTGCGGACTCGCGGGCTACGGCGTCACCTCACTCGCCCGCCTCCTCGGGGCGCCGCCGCCGCGGGCCGAGGTCGAAGCGGCCCTGGCCGGCGAGTTCGCCCGGCGCTTCGACCGCCGCCTCGCCGAATGACGCGGACCTCAGGAGCGCGTCGACGTCAGCCGGCGGCGCGCGGTGTCGAGGGCGAGGCCGGCCCGGGCGCTGAACCCGAGGCGCCGGCAGCCCAGCTTCCGGGCGGCCTCGCCGCCGAACAGGCAGGCGACGGGTTTCATCCCGGCAAGGGGGACGAACTCCAGCTCCACCGGAGTCTCCCGGACTCCGCGACCGGCCCCGGAAGCGCCCGGACCGGTCAGGGCGCCGCCTCCAGCGCGCTGTCGAGCTGCACGCGCTCGGCGGGGCTCAGCCGCGGCGCCACCACGCCGCCCACCCCGCCCGCGTGCAACGTCACCGCGACGGCGGGCGCCGATGCCCGTCGGCGGAATCCGTCCGCCACGAAGCAGGTGAACACGCGCCGCGAGCCACCCGCCGCGACCGCCTCCACGACGCGGGCCGCGGCCGAAGCCAGGGCATACGGACCGGGCGGCCAGAGACGCTCGACCCGGCGGCGCACGCGGGCCAGCGCGGGCGGCGGGAGACAGTCCTCCAGCGAACGGCCGCCCACCGAGGCGCCGCTCCAGGCCACGACCGCGTGCCGCGGCGGCATCCCGAACACCTGGATGGCCACCTGGGCCGGCGAGACGTCCGCTTCGAGGCCGATCATCGCCCGGAGACCCGCGGCCAGCGCCTCGGGAGCGGAGCCGACGATCCGGGCACGGCCGACCCCGAGCTCGAGGGCGGACCAGGCGACCAGCTCTCCGCCGTCGGCGCCGGCGCAGACGATGGGCGTGCCACCGGTCAGGCCGGCGATCCCCTCCATCAGGGCGGAAGCGGGACTCGGCCGCCCAGGTCCGTGCGGCGGCGCGACCGGGTCGGCCACGACCACGATTCCGGCCCCCACGACCGCGTCGACGGCCTCCGCCGTGACCCTCGTCTCGAAACGCTCTATCGGTCCCGACTGGCGAATGTCCAACGCCTTGGCGGCCGCGACCCTCCGCGCCGCGTCGATGAGACACACCGAACCGACCCGGTCGCGGGCGGCCAGCTTGTGCGCCAGCGCGCCGCCGAGTTCGCCGGCCCCGACAATCGCGACCCTGGCCATGCCCGCCGTATTGTAGTGGCCTCCCGGTTGTAGCGGCCTCCCGGCTCGCGGCGGCCCCGCGGCGGGTCGCGGCTCCAGCGGCGCAGGGACCCGCACGGCGGCGACAGCCCCCCGGGCGGAAGGACGCCGTACCACGGCGAGGGACCCGGCGATCAGCAACAGGCAACCGGTCCGACAGCGGAACCCCGCCGCCGGGAAGGCGCGCGGGCCCCGCGCCGCGGCCTGCTAGAATCGCATGACATGACGGACACGCAACCGGGGTTCCTGACCCGCCGCACCGCCATCGTGACCGGCGGCTCGCGGGGCATCGGGCTGGCGACGGCGACGGCGCTGCGGGCGGAGGGCGCCGACGTGCTCGTGTGCGGCCGTTCCCGGTCCGCGCTCGACCGCGCGGGCGCGCGCATCGCGGAGACACCGGGGGCGGGACGGGTGGCGGACCCTCGTCGCCGACGTCCGCCGCCACGACGAGGCGGAGCGGCTGGTGGCGGCGGCGGTCGAGCAGCTCGGGGGGTTGGACGTCCTGATCAACAACGCGGGCGTCGGCCGCTTCGCGCCGATCGGCGAACTGGCCGTCGACGCGTGGCTGGAGACGATCGAGACGAACCTGTCCGGCGTGTTCTACTGCTGCCGCGCCGCGGTTCCGGTGATGACGCGCCGCGGCGGGGGCTGGATCGTCAACGTCAGCAGCCTCGCCGGCAAGCATCCGTTCGCCGGGGGCATCGCGTACTGCGCGTCCAAGGCGGGCCTGAACGCGCTGACCGAGTCGCTCATGCAGGATGTGCGCGGCGACGGCATCCGGGTGAGCTGCGTGCTGCCCGGGTCGGTGAACACCGAGTTCGGCGGCGGCCGGCCGTCCCCGGAGATGGACTGGAAGCTCGCGGCGTCGGACGTGGCGCGGGCCGTCGTCGATCTGCTGCGCCATCCCGCCCGCAGCCTGCCCAGCCGCGTCGAGCTGCGCCCGTCGACGCCCCGGAAGTAGCCCGACCACCGCGCCGGCCGCCGTCACCGCCGGCTCCGCCGCTTCCCGGATCTAGCCCGGAGAGCGTCGCCTACGGCTCCGCTCGCCGCCCAACCAACCCTGCAGCTCTCGTTCAGCAGGCGTCGCGGCCCCGGCGCGCCGGGATCAGCCGGACGAGGGCGGCGGCGAAAGCTAGTCGGCGTCGCCTTGGGACGGATCCCCGGCCGACGCGACGAGCTCGATGCGGCCCACCCGCAGGCGGTCGCCCGACTTCAGGACCGCCCGCTCGATCCGGCGCCCGTTGACGAACGTGCCGTTCGAGCGGCTCAGGTTCTCGACCGCCAGGCCGCCGTCGGCGACCGACAGCGAGCAGTGGAAGCGCGAAACCAGCAGCGCGTCCAGCACGAAGTCGGCGTTCGTGGATCGGCCCATCGTCCGCGCCCGCCCCGGAGTGACGCGGAAACGGTAGGGGCCGCCCTCCGTGCCGCTCTCGGCCTGGAGAATCCAGTTGGCGGGGTGCGGTTCGGACGGCGTCAGCGGTCGTTGCGTCTCTGGTTCAGCCATGTGGTCAGCGTGTCGACGACGGCGGGGCTGATCGTGGGCGCCGGCGGGGCCGCGTCCGGCGCGGCGGCGTCCGGCCCGGCCGCGAGCAGCCGGTGGTCGAGACCTTCGAGAATCATCTGCTCGGGCGGCGGAGCGCCGCGGCGGCGCCGGCCCGCGAACTCGACGAGCCGCCGCGCATGGTGCGGGCCGACGTGGGTGTCGCGCGAGCCGTGCAGGATCAGCAGGGGCTGCCGCGTCCTGCGCAGCGCGTCGGCGACGTCGAAGTCGAGGAAGCTGCGGAACCAGTAGGTGTCGGCCTGCCGGCGCATGGCGTCGGGGACGCCCTCCCACGACCCCTCGTCCCGGACCGCGTCGACGATCCGCCGCTGCAGGCCGATCATCTCGGTGCGCTCCCGCTCCGGGGCGTTCATCCGGTCGAGCATGGCGATCTGCTGCTCGAGCACCAGCTCGGCCCCGCTCGTGGCCGGCGCGCCGATCAGCACGAGGTTGTCGGCCCGCCGTTCCCGCGCGGCGGCGAGCATCGCGGGCCATCCGCCCTCGGCGTGCCCGACCACCGTGATGCGGTCCCGGTCCACGTCGTCCCGGTCGTCCAGATAGCGGACCATCCGGCGGGCGTCCTCGGCGTACTCCTCGACCCCCGACGATTCGGGGCGGCCGCCGCTCTGCCCGGTCCCGCGCCGGTCGTAGCGCGCCACCAGGAAACCGGCGTCGGCGAGGGTCGAGGCCAGTTGCCCGAGCACGGGCACGCCGGCGAAGGTGCCGTCGCGGTCGGGGGCGCCCGGCCCCGAGACCAGCAGCACCGCCGGCCACCCGTCCGGGGGACTCGGACGGTCCACGGGAGCGGTGACCGTCGCGGCCAGCCCGAAGCCCTCCGACCGGACGCCGACCGTCTCGTCGCCGGGGTGGGCGGCGCCGCGGATCCGGGAGCCCACGCCGGCGATGTCGTCCCGCACGAGATCGAGGGCGGCCTGGGGAATGGAGACCCGAAGCAGGCGGTGGCGGGCGTCGGTCCACACCTCCGCCGCGACCGCGCCGTCGTCGTGCAGGAACGAGATGCCGTGCACGCGGGCGTCGACGACGGCGGCCGACCGCGTCTCGATCTGCTGCCGCAGGACCCGGTCCACACGGGCCCGGGTGAGGGTGAGCGGCGCCACGTAGACCGGTATCTCGTCGCCGGGGCGTGCGTCTCCCAGCCGCCGCGCCAGCGCCTCGTAGCCGCCGAAGAAGAAGTCGACGAGGACGACGGCGTCGGGGGGCGCCGCGATTTCGAACCTCGAGAGCTGCCCGTTCTCGTCCAGCTCGGCGGCGACGGTGCCGGACGCGAACGTGGTCGCGAGGGAGAAACCGGAGGTTGTTGCGGACGCCGCCGACCCGCAGCGACCGCGGGCGCAGCCCGGCGTCGTACTCCACCTGGAAAGCCTGGTTCCGAATGTCGAGCGGTTGCGACAGGTCGCCCAGCGACTCGATAATCCAGCCGGCGGCCATCCGGCGCACGTCGGTGCGCTGGAAGCCGACCGGGGCCGAGCGCAGGAACACGTTGAAGGTCGCGGGCCCGGGGGCCAGATCGAGGCGGGTCTGCGGCTGCGCCGGCGCGGGCGCCAGGCCCAGGACGGCGACGAGCCCGAACCAGAGGCCCCGCCGCCGGCCGGCGCGGGAGCCCGCCCGGGCGGCCGGGCCCGCGGGGGCGCCGGCCTCCCCGCGCCCCGTCGGGCGGGCGCGCCGGCGGGCGGCCGGCGGCCACGGGTTGCTAGAATACCGGCCCATGCGCATCGCCATGAGCATACCACCCAACCCGGAATCCCGATGACCGGCCGCGAACCCTATCACGCCGCCCGGCGGGGGGCGGCCTTCATCGACCTCTCGGACCGGGGCCGGATCGTGCTGACCGGGGCCGACCGGGCGTCGTACCTGCAGGGGCTGCTGACGAACGACGTCGCGGCGCTGCGGCCCGGGGAGGGGTGCTACTCGGCGTACCTGACCCCCCAGGGCCGGATGGCGGCGGACATGGCCGTCGTGAACCTCGGCGCCGAGGTGCTGCTCGACGTCGACGCGGGCGTGACCGCGATGCTGGTCGACCGGCTCCGCGAGTTCGTGTTCACCGAGGACGTGACGGTCGAGGACCGCACCGCGGCGTGGGCCGCCCTCGCCGTGCACGGCCCCGCCGCGGCGGGCGTCGTGGCCGACCTGGTCCGGCCGGCCGACGACGGGGCCCCCCTCGGGGCGGAGGCGTTGGGCGCGCTGCCCGAGTACCGGCAGCGGCCCGGCCGGTTCGGGGACGCCCCGGTGGCGGTGGTCCGCAGCGACGAGATCGGCGAGACGGGGTTCGTGCTGTACGCCGACGCCGGAGCCGCCCGCCCCTTGGCCGGGGCGCTGGCGGGGGCCGGCGCCGCCGCGCTCGACGCCGAGACCTTCGCCCTGCTCCGCCTCGAGGCGGGCCGGCCCGCGTTCCCCGCCGACATGGACGGGAGCACCATCCCCCTCGAGGCGGGCATCGAGTCGCGCGCCATCAGCGAGACGAAGGGGTGCTACGTCGGCCAGGAGGTCATCGTCCGCATCCTCCACCGGGGACAGGGGCGGGTCGCGCGGCGCCTCGTCGGCCTGCGGTTCGACCCCGGCGACCCCCCGCCCGAGGCGGGCGCGGCCCTGCACGCGGCGGACCGGCCCGAGGCGGAGCCGGTCGGCGCGGTGACCACCGCGCGGCGGTCGCCCGCCCTCGGCCGGGCCATCGGGATGGGCTACGTCAAGCGCGAGTTCGCCGCGCCGGGGACGGAACTCGCAGCCGCCCACGGCGACCGGCGGGTCACGGCCGTCGTCGCCGCCCGGCCGTTCCTCCCGTTGCCGACCGCCGTTCCATGTCCGCCTTGACCGCGTCGAAGACCGCGCGCGCCAGCTCTTGGGAGACGCGTTCCCGCACGCTCCCGCAACCGACGACAACCTCGCCCCCGTCGGTCCCGATCAGGACGTCCCAGCGGTCGTGCGCGATCCCCTCGGGACGATCGAGGGCGGCCGGGTCGACGTCTCCGGCGTCGTCCGGGTCGTGTCCCGGGGCGGCGTGCGTCGCGAGGGGCGCACCGTTGATGAGGACCCTGACCAGCCGGACGCCGCGTTTCGGGATGGGCCGGTCGTTCCAGTAGAAGCGGCTGTCGTCCTCCACGAACAGGGCCAGTCCCTCGGGGGTCGGAATCTCCGCCAGCACCCGCCGCCCCGCCGCCCTGAGCGTGCGGCGCTCCCGCTCGCGGGCGCGGTGATGGTAGCGCAGGGTCGATATCAGCCCCAGGGCGAAAAGGAAAAGGCCGAGGGCGACGAGGCCGGCGACGAAATCGCGCATAGGACATGCTACCGCGGTCGCCGGTCACGCGGCGGCACCGCCGCGCGATCACCGCCGCGCCCGACGGCGCCGCACCGGTGACGCCGCACCGGGTCGGACGGCGGCCGCGCCGACGGCGGACGGTCAGGGTCGGTAGGATATACCTCCAGTCCATCCGGTAAGATCGGTGAATCGGCGGGCGCCCTCGCGTCGCCGGCGGATCGGCGGAACGCCGCCGGCCGCCCTCTCACATCAGAGGCCGACCGTATCGGTGTCGGATTCGCCATGCCCTCGGTCATCGTCCACTACCAGGAGATCGCCCTCAAGGGACGCAACCGCCCGTGGTTCGTCGAGCGGCTCGTCACGAACATCCGCGCCGCCGCGGCCGGGGTCGACGGGGTCAAGGTCCGCGCCCTGATGGGGCGCATCGAGCTGCAGCACGCCGCCGACGGCGACTGGCCCGAGGTGCGCGAGCGCCTCTCCCGCGTGCCCGGCGTCGCCAACTTCCTGCGGGCGGCGCCCGCCGCGTGCGACTTCGACGCCATCGCCGAGACCGTGCTCGCCGAACTCGACGGCGTCGAGGCCGACAGCTTCCGAGTGACGGCCCGGCGCGCCGACAAGCGGTTCCCCATGACCTCGCCCGAGATCGAGCGGAACCTGGGAGGGCGCATCAAGGCCGCCAAGGGCTGGCGGGTCGACCTCGACCGGCCCGCCCTGACGGTGCGGGTCGAGGTGCTCGGCGACCGGGCATTCTGCTGCCTGGGGAAGGAGCCGGGGCCCGGGGGCCTGCCCAGCGGGGCGAGCGGCCGCGTCGCGTGCCTGCTGTCGGGGGGCATCGACTCGCCGGTGGCGGCGTGGCGCATGATCAAGCGCGGCTGCCGCGTCCGCTTCGTCCACTTCCACAGCTACCCCATCCTGTCGCGAACGTCCCAGGACAAGGTGGCGGAGATCGCGGCCCTGCTGACGCGGTATCAGCTTGAATCGCGGCTCTACGTGGTGGCGTTCGGCGAGATCCAGCGCCGGGTGGTGCTGGCGGTGCCCCCGCCGCTGCGCGTGGTCGTGTACCGCCGCCTCATGCTGCGCATCGCCGAGCGCATCGCGCGGGCGAGCGGCTCCGCCGCCCTCGTCACCGGCGAGGCGGTCGGTCAGGTCGCGTCGCAGACCCTGGACAACATGGCGGTCATCGACGCGGCGGCGACCCTCCCGGTGCTCAGGCCCCTGGTGGGGATGGACAAGGACGAGATCGTCAACGAGGCGCGGCGGCTCGGCACCTACGACGTGTCGATCATCCCCGACGAGGACTGCTGCACCCTGTTCACGCCGAAGCACCCCGCCACCCGCGCCACCGTCCGCCAGCTCGACGAGGCGGAGGCGGCGCTGCCCGTCGACGCGCTGGTGGCGGAGGCGGCGGCCGACGCCGAGCGCCGCGACCTGCGGTTCCCCCCGGCCGCCGACCCCGGCCCGCCCGCCTGACCGGCGGACGAAATAGGAACGCGGCCAGCGGCGCGCGGTCGGCGTCGGTCAGCCCGCTGCCGAAGAGGCCGACGTGCACCGCGCCCGGGATGCGCCCGACCGCAACCCCCCGGCCTGACCGCAGGCCGATCAGCGTCGGCGCGTCGGCTCCCGCCAGCCCACAAGGCCGCCGCGTTCTCCCCGACGGCACCGCCTGCTATTCGCACGACGGCCCCGACCTGTGAACACCGTTGCCACCGCCCTCCACGTGGTGCACCAAACTTCTCGCAACGACGCCGCCGAGCCGCACCGGAACAGCGTTACCAATCAGGCGTCCGAGGACCGAGAACCTCGGACGATGACCGGGGGCCACAAGCTGATACGTCTCCGGCAAAGTCTGAAGCATGGCCGCCTCGCGCAATGAAATCGCCCGGTCCTGCTCTGGATGCCCAAATCGCCCATTACCGTACCCGAAGCACTGCGTAGTAATGGTTGGTGCCGGGGCATCCCATTCCATACGGCCGTAGACGCTCGGATATGTCCCGCCCGTACCCCTTCTGTGGCAGGTCGCGCGCAACTGCGGCGGCCAGTCCCGCCAGGTACCCCCGGCTCTCGACGCACGGATGCGTCGAATGTTCAGATCACTCAGCGAGGGTGAGGAATGTACGGGATCCGCGGCATCTGCCTCGCCCGCCACCAATGACGGCAAGTGCGAAATGGTCCCCCGAACCGTCGCCGGCTCCCGTCCGCGGACGCTGTCGGGCGGAAGTAGCGAGATGCTCCCCCCCTTGATGCGAGCAGGACCAGCCGCCTGCGCGTCTGCGGAACTCCGTAGTCGACGCATTGCACGATCTTCCACCAGACGTGATATCCGTCCAGGGTCGCGAGCAAGCCCTGGAACACGTCGTGAGCGGCCAAGCGCGCAGAGTTGTTCCGCTCGTAAGGAAATCGGCACTCGGAATCAATGTCCACGCCTGCGACCACCCGCACGCCGCCACGCGATAGCCCGTGCGTGAGGCCCCCAAGACCCCCCAACAATGGTAGGCGAAGTCGGGAGGCGGTGTCTACGGGAACTGCGAGTCTCCCGCCGGTTGCCTGGGGAGGTCGGTGGGAGTCCGCGCCGGCGCACGCCGGGCGGAGTCGCCGTCGACGATTCGCGGGTCGGTTGCCCGCCGCGCGCGTCAGCGGCAGTGGCGGTGCAGCACGCCCGCGTAGTAGTCGCGGAGCGCCTCGCGGGTGCTGCGGAAGGCCAGCTCGTCCCAGGGGATCTCCGTTTCGGTGAAGGTGCGGACCTCCAGGCTCTCCTCGTCGTGCGCCAGCGTCCCGCCGACGGCGGTGGCCGCGTACACGATAATGACGGGCGGCCGTTCAGGGTAGGAGTAGATGCTGACGAGGCCCTCCAGCCGGATTTCCAGCCCCGACTCCTCCCGCGCCTCGCGGACCGCGGCGGCACCGACCACCTCGCCCCGGTCGACGTAGCCGCCGGGGAAGACCCAGCGCCCGTACCCCGGCTCGATGGCCCGCCGCACGAGGACGATCCGCCCGCCCTCCACGGCGATGATCGTGCCCGTCGCGACCTTGGGGTCGAGATAGAGGACGCCGCCGCACCCCGAGCATACGGGGCGCTCGGGCTCGCCCGGCTTGAGCCGCTTCGGCGCGAGCCGGGCGCCGCACGCGTGGCAGAAGCGGTAGACGGCGGCGATGGGGTCGAAGTGCATGGCGCTCCTGACGCTCGGTCCGGGTGTCTACCAGTCTGACTGATTCCGGTCGGACGGCGGCGCGGCCGGCCCCGGGACCGGCGCGCCTGGCGGTCCGGGCGGTCCCGCCGGCGGGTCGGCACCTACCGGGCGGAGGCGGCAACGCCTCACGACGCCCGGGCTCCCGCCGCCGGTAGAGCGGCACGGCGGAGCCGCCGACCCCCGCCGGCCCGGTCGCCGACGTATAATCGCGGGGCATGGCCATCCTCAAGGTCGCACGCATGGGCCATCCCGTCCTCCGGAAGCGGGCCCGGCCGCTCGACCCCGCCGAGATCGCCGCTCCGCACATCCAGCGGCTGATCGACGACATGTTCGAGACCATGAACGACAGCCGCGGCATCGGCCTCGCCGGTCCCCAGGTGCACGAGAGCCTCCGCCTCTTCGTCGCCGGCGTGGACGACCCCGACGGCGGCATGCCCCCGGTGGTGGTCATCAACCCCGAGGTTACCCCCGTCGGCTCGGCGGTGGAAGAGGACTGGGAGGGCTGCCTGAGCATCCCCGACGTCCGCGGCCGGGTTCCGCGGGCGGCGAAGATCCGGCTGCGGGCCCTCGACCGCCAGGGGCGGCGCATCGCCCTGACCGCGGACGGGTACCCCGCCCGGGTCATCCAGCACGAGACCGATCACCTCGACGGCGTGCTCTTCTTCGACCGGATGACCTCATTCGAAAGCATCACCTTCCTCGAAGAGTACGGCCGCTACTGGGCCGGCAAGTCCGACGACTGATCGCCGGGCCCGGCACGGGACCGATCACCTCGACGGCGTGCTCTTCTTCGACCGGATGACCTCGTTCGACAGCATCGCCTTCCTCGACGAGTACGGCCGCTACTGGGCCGGCAAGTCCGACGACCGACCGCCGGTCCCGACCCGCTCCGCGCGCCGGCGCTCGCCCGCCCGCTCGCCCCCCAGCCGCTCCAGCGCCACCGCCGAGTGGTCGGCGAAGCGCATCGCCCCGGCGATGGCCCGGTGGCCGGCCTCCTCCGCGATCAGCCGGTGCATCGCCTGGCAGACGCGCCGGTACGCCGGGTGGCCCTGCGGCGCGGTCCGCAGCTCGATGACGTGCATCGCCTCGCGGGCGTTCAGTTGCATGCGGTAGCGGATGCGGTAGGCCATCGGCACCGCGTACTGCGCCGCCGCCGGGGACGTCCCGCGGGCCATCGCCGCGTGCAGCTCGCGCGCGCGGTCCATCACGCGGCGCCAGTCGCCCGCCGCCCCGATGTCCGCGAGGGCGGCGGGCTCGGCGTACCCGTGGTCGGGCGTCAGCGCCTGCCACTCCATCGTCAGCAGCCGGTGCCGCTGCAGGTCGCGGAACGCGCCGTAGTCAGACAGCACGTCGAAGCAGTAGCCGGTGCGCTCGAACGCGCGCCCCGGCCGGTGCCGCCGGTTCGCGCGGTCGCCGGCGTAGGCGCGCAGCACCGCCGCCCGGTCGCCGGCGCTCAGGCCGCGCGCCGCCTCCAGAAGCTGGCGCTCGGGCAGCCGGGACGACTCGTACAGCGCCGCCGCGACCACCTTCACCTCGCCCTCGGGATCGAAGTCGGTCAGGGCGACCTCGGGCGCGGGCGCGGGCGCCGCCCCCCGCAGCAGCCGCTCCGCCGCCGCCCCCGTGTCGCGCCGCGTGTCCGCGAGGTAGCGGCTCCACCGCACGCCGCGGTCCTCGCGGTCGACGCGGGCGAGGAAGGCCGGCATCAGCTTCCGCAGCTCGGCCAGCATCCGGTCCGCGCACGCCCGCGCCTCGGCCAGGGGATGCGCCCGCATCCGCAGCAGCAGGGCCTCGAACGCCTGGCCCGAGGCGAAGACGCCGACGTTCGACCGCGTGGCGGCGGGCAGCAGCCCCCGCAGCGTGTCGAGGGCCTTGGCCCGGATGACCGCGCGGTACACGCCGGCCGAGTCGCCGGCGGTGTTGGGATACCGCCGGCGGAAGTAGTCCTGAGCGGGATCGAGCCAGCGGCGGTAGGTCTCGAACGCGTCGTCCAGGGTCGAGACGTACTGCCCGCGCAGGGGCAGCCCGTCCAGCTCGGTGGGAATCAGGTACTTCCACCGGCCGGCGGGCCGGTCGGTGTACGGCACGTAGCGGGTCGACTGCTCCAGGTACGCGGCGAGCCGGCCCCGCTCGAGCACCTTGGTCAGCAGGTTCGAAACGCCCTCGCACGCGACGTGGGCGGCCCCGAGCTGGGCCACCGAATCGTCGCCGTAGTCCCCGAGCACCCGCTCGTAGAGCCGGTCCGCCCGCTCGACGCCGACCGCCGCCCCGGGAGGCGGGCCCGCCGGCGCGACATCAAGGAACTCGTCGAGGAACAGCCGCCGCAACGACTTCGCCGACCGCGAGTAGCGGGCGAACAACGCCCCCTTCACCACCTCGGGCAGGTTGCGGAGGGCGAAGACGTCGCCGTCGAGGTTGGTAAAGTAGGGGGCGAGGGCGCGCCGCTCGTCCGCCGTGAACCGCTCGGCCGCGCCGTGGGCATCGGACACGCCCGTCATTGTCGCCCGTTTCCGCCGGCGCCGGCAAAAGCGTGGTCGGCGGGACTACGCTTCGAGTGTCGATGTCGACCGGCAAGGGGTGGCTTCCCGTCGGCGGCGGCGCTTCGAGGACGGGCGGCGGGTAGAATCGAAGGACGCCGGACCCACCGCCCGAAGCAACCGGCCGGCGGCGGAATCACCGTCCACCCCGACCGCACCGTGCAGATCATCCGCATTCCCGGCTTCAACCCCGGCCCGATGACCGGCGCCGGCAACAACACCTATCTGTTGCCGGGGAGGACGCCGACGTTGATCGACGCCGCCACCGGCGAGGCCGCCCACCTGTCGGCGCTGGCGCGGGCGCTCAGGGCGGACCGGCTCGCCCGGGTGCTCGTGACCCACGCGCATCAGGACCACATCGACGGCAGCGGCCCGCTCGCCGCGCGCTGGCCCGCGGCCGCCTTCCGCAAGATGCCGTGGCCGGAACGGGACGGGGCGCACCGCGTGGCGTGGACGCCGATCGCGGACGACGAGTTGATTGCCGCCGGCGACGGGGTCCTGCGCGCGGTCCACACCCCGGGCCACGCCCCCGACCATCTCTGCTTCTTCGACGAGGCCGGCGGCACCCTGTTCTCGGCCGACCTCGTCGTCCCCGGCTCGAGC
Source organism: Vicinamibacterales bacterium (assembly GCA_963666855.2). Taxonomy (GTDB): domain Bacteria; phylum Acidobacteriota; class Vicinamibacteria; order Vicinamibacterales; family UBA8438; genus JAJEEA01. The sequence goes on along the minus strand of CAXXTG010000264.1, from coordinate 40,686 downwards.
GTCGTCATCCCCGCCTCGCGCGGCGGCAGCCTCTCGCAATACCTGGCGTCGCTGCGGCGCGTGCAGGCGCTGGCCCCCGCCCGCCTGCTGCCCGCCCACGGCGGGGCCATCGACGACCCGCAGGCGGTGCTGCGCGAGTACCTGGAGCACCGGCGGCGCCGCGAGGACCAGATCGTCGCGGCGCTGCGGGCCGGGGTCCGGCGGCCCGACGCCATCGTCGACCGCCTGTACGAGGGGCTCGCGCCGGCCCTCCGGGGCATGGCGCGCGAGAGCGTAGACGCGCACCTCGTCAAGCTCCACGAGGAGGAACGGGCGCGGTCGGTCGGCGGGGAATGGGAGCTCGCCTAGCCCGGAGAGCGTCGCCACGGCTCCGCTCACCGCCCAACCAACCCTGCTAGGAGTCTGCGCTGTAGAACCGCGCAGACGCCTACCGGTTCGAGGACTCCCGGAGGGTCGGCTCGGGCGCCGCGCGGAGCCGCAGGCGGCGATCGGCGGGCCGGCGGCGAGGGGCCGGAATCTGTCGCGCCGGCCCCGGGAGTGCTATGCTGCCCCGCGCAACCCTGTGCGCGAAGAGGAGGAACATGGACTTCGACGTCGAAGGCAACCTCGCCGCGGCCGAACGGACGGTGGCGTCGCTGGAGCGCGACGGGCGCCCCGCCCGCGCGATCACCCTCTCCCGCGGCTACGACACCACGGTCGACGACCTGTGGGACGCGGTGACGAGCCGCGGGCGCATTCCGCGCTGGTTCCTGCCGATCAGCGGCGATCTGGAGCCCGGAGGCCGCTATCAGCTCGAAGGCAACGCCGGCGGCGTGATCGAGACGTGCGAGCGGCCGTCCCGTCTGGTCCTCACCTGGGAGTTCGGCGGGGATGTGAGCTGGGTGGACGTGCGCATCTCCGAGGAGGGGACCGGCCGCGCCCGGTTGGGGCTGACCCACACCGCGCTCCACTCGCCGCACTGGGAGGAGTATGGGGCGGGCGCCACCGGCGTCGGCTGGGAGATGGGCCTTCTGGGGCTCGCCCTCCACCTCGCGGATCCGGCCGCGCCGAAGCCGGACGAAGAGGCGTTCGCCGCTTCAGAGAACGGCAGGGCGTTCATCGCCGGCAGCAGCGACGGTTGGGGGGAGGCGGCGGCGGCGACGGGCGAAGACCCCGACGCCGCGCGGGCGGCGGCGCGGCGCACCACCGCCTTCTACACCGGCGTGCCCGCCGAACCGGCCGACGCGGCGGACCCCGGCCGCGGCGACGGAGGACCGCAAGGGTGACCGAGTGCGCCGGCGGGCCGGATGATCCGGCCTGACGCGGCGCGCGCCGGAGCGGCGGCGACGGAGGACCGCACGTGAGCGACAACCCGAAGGGCTACGCGAACCCGCAGCTCCTGATTACCCCGGCCGAACTGGAGGCGCGGCTGGCGGGGACCGACGCGCCGGTGCTGCTCGACCTGCGGCAGGCCGAGGCGTTCGCGGTGGGGCACATCCCGGGGGCGGTCCACCTCGACCTGTTCGGCATCAGCCTCACCGACACCGACCCCGCGCCGCTGGCCGCGTTCCTGTGGATGATCGGCCACCTCCTCTCGTCGCGGGGCGTCGACCCCGACCGCACGGTGGTCGTCTACGACGAGAAGTCGGGCATCCGCGCGGCCCGCGCGTTCTGGTTCCTGGAGTACTTCGGCCACCCCGACGCGCGGCAGCTCGACGGCGGATTCGGGGGGTGGGAGCGGGGGGGGCGCCCCGTGACCCGCGAGGCGGCGCCCCCGAAGCCGAGCGGCTGGATGGCCGGACGGTCGGACGACCGGCTGGCGACGTGGCGGCTGCTCCGCGACCGCCTCGGCGCGCCCGACCTGGCGGTGCTCGACACCCGCACCGACGGCGAGTACTGCGGCGCGACGGTCCGCGCCAAGCGCGGCGGCGCGGTGCCGGGGGCGGCGCACGTCGAGTGGACCCGCAACCTCGGCGCCGACGGCGCGTTCAAGCCCGCCGCCGAGCTGCGGGCGATGTACGAAGCGGCCGGCGTGACCGCCGACAAGGAAGTGATCAGCTACTGCCAGGGCGGCTACCGGGCCGCCCACGGCTACCTCGCCCTGCGCCTGCTCGGCTACCCGCGGGTGCGCAACTACCTCGGGTCGTGGAAGGAATGGGGCGACCGCGAGGACCTGCCCGTAGAAATCCCCGAACCGCGCCGCAGCGGTTAGCCCCCGCCTTCGAGCTGGTGGGCCATGGGGATGAAGACGATGCCGTTCACAGCGCGCTCGGGTCCGGTCTGCCGGAACCCCAGGCGTTCGTAGGCGGGGACGCCGTAGCGGGAGGAGTTGACGGTCACCCGGTCGAGGCCGGGCTTGGCGGGACGGGCGACGGCCAGCGCGCGCGCCAGCAGCTCGCGTGCGATGCCGTGCCGCTGATGCCCGGCGTCGACGAACAGCAGCGACACGTGGTCGTTGTCGCGCAGCTCGATAACCCCCGCGGGCCGCCCGTCCGCCATCGCCACCAGCAGGAAGTGGTTCGACCGCGTCCGCTCCACCAGGGCGGCCGGCGCCACGTAGCGCAGGAACTCGGCCCGGCCCTCCTCGGTGTACTCCGGGCCGATGAACTCGGTGAACGACGCGGCGATCAGCCTCGACACCGCCTCGGCGTCGGCGGGCTCCATCGGGCGATAGACGATCTGACTGGACATCGTGTGAGGGCCGTCGGCCGGCCGGGCCCGCCCCGGCGGCCGGACCGCGCAACCGCCTCAGCGGCGGTCGGCGAGCGTCCTCAGGTAGTTGACGACGTGCCAGATGTCCTCGTCGTCGAGCCGGTCCTCGTAGGGCTGCATGTCCGCCGTCACCCCTTCCTTGATGACGCGGAAGAGATCCCCGTCGCGCGAACCGTGCAGCCACACGTCGTCGGTGAAGTCCGGGATGTCGCCCCCCGCGTGCGCCATGTCACCGTCGCCGAGGCCGGTGTTGCCGTGGCACTCGCGGCACATGAACACGTACCACTGCCGGCCGGTGGCGACGGAGTCGGCGGTCGCGGGCACGGGGTTCTCCAGCACCTGCCCCTCCGTCTGCGGGCGGGGTTCGGGCGGGTGGAGCGGCCGCGCGGACGCGGCGAGGGCCGCGGCGATCACGGCCGCGGCGAAGATCGGGGAAATCGCGGCCGCGAGCCGGCCGGGACGCGTGGATCGGGTCATGGCTGATTCTCCGCCTGTCTGTTCGCCGCCCGCCGCCGACGACCACGCGCCTTCGCCGTGCCTTCGTTCGACCCGCGCGGTCCGGGCCGGCGCGCACCTCGCGCCCGGGGCCGCCGGGCCTTCCCGCTCACTCCTCGGGCGCCGCGAAGTTCGCCCAGAGGTACTCGGGCCGGTACTCCTGGAGATACAGGAATATCTCGTGGACGAGGTTGACGACCCGATTCACCCCATAGTCGTGGAAGTTCCGCGTCGCGACCAGCTCGACGGAAACGGCGCCCCGAGCGGGGATGCACCGTACGCGGGCGCGGCGCCGATCGACGCGCCGGTGCCCGGGCAGGCGGGTCGACGAGCGGCCCGACACGAACGCCGCGAGATCCGCATACAGGGCCGACCGCGCGGGGACGTTGGGCAGCAGCGCCCGGAAGACGAACGTCCCGGTCGCCGGCGTGTAGTCGAGCGTCAGCGGCTCCGTCCCCAGCCAGGAGAAGCGGAACCGGTGCCGGCCCGCGACCGGCCGGCCCTCGCTGAACCCGCTGAAGACCCGCCGGTCGGCGTAAGCCTGCAACTGCCGGCGGACGACGGCCAGCGACTGCTCCGGCGTCCGGCGGACCCGGGGCGTCCCGCGGGCCCGCGGCCCGCGACCGACCCGGTCGGCCGCCGGTGCCTCCGGCCGGTCCGGCACGGCTTTCGACGACGCGCCGCCCCCCGGTTCCCGTCCCACGATACCGGCTCTTCCGTTCGCCCCGGACCGGGCCTCAGTGATAGTACGACATCACCCCCGGCTCGATCTTGCCGAGGAAGCCCGGCGCGTACTGGTCGCGCAGCCAGAACTCCTTCTTCGCCTGCACGTTGACCACCGACGGGCGGCTCTCGTCGAGGGCGACCTGATACGCGCGCTCCAGGGCGGGGCGGAACTCCGACGGCCGGGTCACGTACTCGCCGTGCGCGCCGAGGGCCTCGCCCATCTTGTCGTAGCGCAGGTTCTCCTGGAACAGGTGCACCGGCAGCCCCACCCGGTTGTTGCGCTGCCCCTGCCACGTGCCCCAGGCGTTGTTGTTGTAGACGACGACCACCGCGGGCAGGCGGTACTTGGACAGGGTCTCCATCTCCATGCCGGTGTACCCGAAGCCGGCGTCGCCGGTGACGGCGATGACCGGATGCCCCTGGTAGTCGGCCTGGGGGCCGGCGCCCTGCCGGACCGCGGCGGCCACCCCGACGGTGTAGCCGACGTCGGGGCCGATGGCGCCGTACTGGTACGCGCCGTTCATGATCTGCCCGGGGCGGAACGCCCGCAGGTACCGCCGGGTGTAGCGGGCGATGCCGTAGCCCCCCTGCACGATGGTCGTGCGGTCCGGGGGCAACGCCCCGCCGTGGACGAAGTCGGCCAGCTCCTTCCCGATGACGGCGGGATGCACGGCGTCGTCGTAGCCGAGCCCGGTGCGGTAGTACTCCTCGTTCTGCGCCTCGAACCGGGCCCGCGCCTCCGCCACCTCCGCCACCCACGCGTCGTGCCGCATGCGGGGGACGCCGTCGGCGAGGGCCTCGAGGGCCGCCCGCTCGTCGCTGACGATGCCGAGGTCGATGGGCAGGTTGCGGCCGATGTCCTCGGCACAGGGGTCGATGCGGATGTAGCGCGTATCCGGCCCGAAGGCGAACTCGCCCAGGGTCGGCATGCAGTACTGGCCGACCAGGAGGACGAGGTCGGCGCTCGCCAGCGCCCGCGGGGCGGTGTCCACCGACAGCTCGTGGTCGGCGGGGAACTGCCCCTTCGTGGCGCCGGACTCGACCACCGGGATGTGGGCCCGCTCGGCGAGCCGCCGCAACGCCGCCCACGCGCGGCTGTGGAAGACGCCGTTGCTCGAGACGATGATGGGGCGCTCGGCCTCGCCGAGCATCGCGATCGCCCGGTCGACCGCCCGCGGGTCGGGATGCGGCCGGGTCTCGGTGCGGTACTTCGCCTTGTCGAAGTAGTACTCGATCTCGCTCGGGTCGCGGAACCGCGCGTTGGCGATCTCGGCCGGGAAGTCGAGGTGGACCGGCTTGGGCACGCCGCTGCGCAACTGCCGGAACGCGTAGCCGGCGTACTCGTGGATGCGGGCCGGGGTGATCATCCGCTTGCCGTACTTCCGCATGCCCTCGGTCGTCGGCTGCTGGTAGGCGTCCTGGATGCCGCGCTCGGTGTCCTCCGCGAAGATCGTCTTGTTGCTGGCCAGCACCAGGATGGGGGACCGCGCGGAGTTGGCGGCGGCGATGCCGCAGATCATGTCCGTGAACCCGGGGCCCTCGGTCCCCGACGTCGCCACGATCTCGCCGGTGACGCGGGTGAACGCGTCCGCCGCGTGGCACATCGACCCCTCGTGCCGGCCCCCGTAGGTGGGGATGCCGGTGTCGGACATCGCGTGCACCACCGAGTAGTTGCCGGGGCAGCAGAAGAGCGCCGCCACTCCCTCCGCCTTGCAGGCGCGGGCGAACACCTGGGCGCCGGTCATGGGGAAGTCGACCTCGGGCAGCGCCGCGCGCTTCGCCGCCTCGAACTCGGACGGCACCGTGATCGGGCCCGCGTCCTCCTCGGCCGCCGACGCGAGGGCCGTCGTGCCGGCCCCCACCGTGGCCGCCCCGGCGCCGAGCACCGCCTGCTTCATGAACCGCCGCCGCGAGCTACCCTGGCCAGCACGTTTCATCGTTCGCTCCTGGTTGAGTTTCTTCAGGCGATGCACCGTCCGCCGACGCGGCGACACGCCGCCCGCGACGCGAAAAGTCGCTCCGGGTGCCACCCGCGGCCCGGCCCCGCCGGCTCGACAGGGCTCCCAGAGAATGGCACGGCGGATAGGGCCGGCGCAAGCCCCAGCGGCGGCGCGGGTGCACCGACATGACAGTGAGACGCGGCCGATCGAGCCATGCCGCGCGGGCTCCCCGCGCCTGGAAGACGGAACCGACGCCGGAAGCCGCCGGAGCCGGACAGCCCCGCGGCAGACATCTCTCGAATCTGTCGTGCGCCCCGGCGGCGGGAGGCGCACGACATGACAGTGAGACGATGTCGCTAAGGAGACGCCAGAGGCCGGGGCAAACGGCCTGGGTGACGGCATCGATGAGGGCGGGGGACGACCCGAACGCCGACTCGCGCCCCACCCTCATAGCCTGTCGTGCACCCCGGCGGTCCCGCTCCGCAGGTGGCTACTCCGCCGCGACGGCGCCCGCCCGGCGCGCGCACCGGAAACCGACGTTGCTGGTCTGCCCGGTCTGCGCGAAGGGCAGCCGGACCGACGTCCGGAGGGCGGCCGGGAAGTTCAGCCACGACCCGCCGCGGGCGATCCGCGCGTAGCCGGCCGCCGCCCCCGGCGGGTCGACGAGCGGCGACGCCGCGTAGTAGTCGTCGTCGAGCCAGCCGTCCACCCACTCCCAGACGTTGCCGGCCATGTCGAAGAGGCCGAAGTCGTTCGGGGGGAACGACCCCACCGGCGCCGTGTTCGTCCAGGCGTCGGCCCCGGCGGCGGCCCCCGCGCAGCACTGCTCGGTCCCGTAGTTGGCGCGGTCGCGCGCGATCTCGTCGCCCCAACCGTAGATCAGGCCGGGCCGGCCCGCCCGCGCCGCGTACTCCCACTCGGCCTCGGTGGGGAGCCGGCCCCCGGCCCACGCGCAGAAGGCGGCCGCGTCGTCCCAGCTCACGAGGACCACCGGATGGTCCCCCGTCTGCGCGAAGCCCGGCGCGGCCGGAGCGCGGTGCCCGGCGCCGCGCACGAACCGGAAGTACTGCCCGACCGTCACCTCGGTCGCCATCATCTCGAACGGGACGGGAAAGCGGACCGGGTGCCGGGGCCGCTCCATGTCGAGGCAGTCGGGGTCGGACTCGACGCACCCCATCTCGAAGCCGCCGGCGGGAATGCGCACCCATCCCAGATCGGGCGGAACCTGCCCCCCGGCCCCGGCGGACGTCCCGGCGGCGGCCAGGAACACCACGACCGCGGCGACCCCGGAGAGCCCGAGCCGTCGGCCGTCGACCCGCATGTCCGTCAGCTCCGCACCGCGATGCCCATCACCTCGAACCGCGCGCCCCGCAGCAGGGTGCCCGAGCCGAGGAACGCCCGCGCGGGCGGGTCGGCGGTGAAGTAGGTGCGGTAGACGGCGTTGAAGTCGTCGTACAGGGCGACGTCCGAGCAGAACACCTGCACGCTGACCAGATCGTCCATCGTCATGCCGGCCTCGGCGAGGACCGCGGCGATCTGGTCGAGGACGATGCGGGCCTCGTCGCCGGCCTCGGCCGGGGGAGCGCCGGTCTCGGGGTCGAGGCCGAGCCGGCCGGCCAGGTAAAGCGTGTCCCCGACCTGGATCGCGTCGCTGAACAACGGGTTCGCCGCCGTCCGGCCCGGCAGGTTCACCGCCCGCCGGCCGTCGTCCGGCTGGGCCGTCACCGTGCCGAGGGCGCCGGCGCCGAGACCGCCGACCACGAGGCCGCCGACCACGAGGCCGGCCGCAAAGATGCGCATGTTCTTCGTCAGGTTCATCACGACTCTCCCTCCATGACCAGGACCGTCGATCCCGTCGTCTCGCGCGCCTCCAGCTTGCGGTGCGCCTCGGCCGCGTCCTCGAGCGGCAGGGCGAGGCTCAAGTCGACCTTGACCGCGCCGCTCCCGACCACCTCGAACAGGTCGCGGGTGGTCTCCTCGAGCTCCGCCCTCGTCCCGATGTAGCTGGCCAGCGTCGGGCGGGTCAAGAACAGCGACCCCTTGGCGGCGAGCAGCCCCGGGCTGAACGGCTCCACCGCCCCCGAGGCGTTGCCGTAGCTCACCATCAGCCCCCGCGGCCGCAGGCAGTCGAGCGAGGCGGCGAAGGTGTCCTTCCCGACCGAGTCGAAGACCACCGGCACGCCGGCCCCGCCGGTCAGATCCCGGACCCGCTCGACCACGTCCTCGCGCGTGTACACGATGGCGTGGTCGCAGCCGTGCGCCCGCGCCAGCTCCGCCTTGGCGTCGCTGCCGACGGTGCCGATGACCGTCGCGCCCAGGTGTTTGGCCCACTGGCACGCGATGAGCCCCACCCCCCCGGCGGCGGCGTGCAGCAGGATGGTGTCGCCCGGCTTGACGGGGTGGATGCGCCGCACCAGGTACTGCACGGTGCACCCCTTCAGCATCATCGCCGCCGCCTGCCGATCGGTGACCGCGTCGGGCAGCCGCACGAGTCGGGCGGCGTCGATGACCCGCCGCTCGGTGTAGGCGCCCAGGCTCATGCAGTACGCGACGCGGTCGCCGGCCGCGACCTCCGTCACCCCGGCGCCCACCGCCTCCACCACGCCCGCCGCCTCGTTGCCGATGATCGCCGGCCACCCCGGCACCGGGTACAGGCCGGTCCGGTGGTAGACGTCGATGAAGTTCAACCCGGCCGCGGTCTGGCGGATGAGGGCCTGACCGGGCCCCGGCGCGCCGGGGTCGGTCTCCTCCCACCGCAGCACGTCGGGACCGCCGTGCTCGTGAATGCGAATCGCTCTCGTCATCGTCTGTTCCCGGCTTCCTCCGCCGACGGGTCGTCTCCGGACCTCCCGCCGCGGCCCTCGTCGGCGCGGCCACGCCGCCGCGCGCGGCGGCGACCGTGGGATCATACTGCGGTCACGCCGATTCCCGGCAGTCCCCCCCAGTCCCCGGCGGCCCGCAGGAAGCCCGGCGCCGCACTTGGGGGGCAGCGATAGGGTCGGCGGGCCGAAACCGGGCCCGCGGGCAGGGAACCGCCGATGCCGGACGGGGCGTGCGGAGGGCGGCGGCGGCACCCGGCGGCCACGAACGCCGCCGCCGGCATCGGGACCCGTCGCCCGTCACGAACGCCGGGGAGGCCCCCCGTCGCGGGTTCCCCGGCCCCCGCGGCGAAGCCGGCGGGCGGCACTTGGCCTTCGCGCCGCGGGTCGGGTACGATGCCGCATCGCGTCGGCGAACGTCCGCCGACCCGCAACGACGGGGGAATCCCAAACCCGTGACCACCGCCCCGGCGCCAGCCGCCGCCCCGACCGCGCCGCGCTCCGCCTTCGACGCCCAGGCCCCGCCCGACCCGGCGCTGGTGGCCGACTGCGTGCACTGCGGGTTCTGCCTGCCGACCTGCCCCACGTATCTACTCTGGGGCCGGGAGACCGATTCGCCGCGCGGACGCATCGTCCTCATCAAGGGCGGCCTGGAGGGCGACACCGCGGTCACCGACCGCTTCGCCCGCCACTTCGACACCTGCCTGGGGTGCATGGCCTGCCTCACCGCCTGCCCCTCCGGCGTGCAGTACGACAAGCTGCTCGAGGCGACGCGGCCGCAGATCGAGCGGCAGGTCGCCCGGTCGTGGGCGGACCGCCTGTTCAGACGCCTGATCTTCTCGCTGTTCCCCCACCCCGGGCGACTGCGCCTGGGCATCGGCAAGCTGTGGGCGTATCAACGGTCGGGGCTGCAGCGGCTGGTCCGCGCGAGCGGGCTGCTGAACCTGCTGCCGGCCCGCCTGCGGGCGATGGAGGCGCTGATGCCGCGGGTCTCGCTGAGCGGCGGGTGGACGCGGGTGCCGGCCCGCACGCCCGCGGCGGGGACGCCTCGCCGACGGGTCGGCCTGCTGCTGGGGTGCGTGCAGCGGGTCTTCTTCGACCAGGTCAACCGCGCGACCGTCCGGGTGCTGGCGGCGGAGGGGTGCGAGGTCGTCGTCCCCCGCGCCCAGGGCTGCTGCGGGGCCCTGATGCTCCACGCGGGCCTCGACGGGGACGCCGCGGACATGGCCCGGCGGTTCATCGACGCCTTCGAGGCGGAGGCGGCGGACATCGACACGCTCGTCATCAACGCCGCCGGCTGCGGGTCGACGCTGAAGGAGTACGGCCACCTGCTGCGCGACGACCCGGTCTACGCGGAACGCGCCCGCGCGCTGGCGGACAAGTGCAAGGACATCTCCGAGGTGCTCGACGAGCTCGAGCCGCGGGCGCCGCGCCATCCCCTGCCGATGCGCATCGCCTACCACGACGCCTGCCACCTGCAGCACGCCCAGGGCGTGAGCCGGGAGCCGAGGCGCGTGCTCGGCGCGATTCCCGAGCTCACCGTGTGCGAGGTCCCCGAGGCGGGCATCTGCTGCGGGTCGGCCGGCATCTACAACCTGGTCGAGCCCGACGCGGCGCGCGAGCTCGGCGACCGCAAGGCGAGGCACATCCGGAGCACGGGGGCGGAGGCCGTCGTGTCGAGCAACCCCGGCTGCCTGCTGCAGATCGCCGAACGCCTGGAGTCGTCCGGACGCCGGCCGCCCACCTACCACCTCGTCGAACTGGTCGACGCCTCCATCCGCGGCGCGCGGTTGCCGTCTTAGAGCCTTTACTATTCCGCTAACCGCCACCTCACCCGCCCAACCATTCTCACAGGAACTTGCTCCCCAGACTCAACGGAGAACCCACCTTGAAACCCATCCCAGACCTCCAGCGCCAACGCCTTGAGGAGGCCGGAGTCCAATGCCGACTAGTTCCCTTGCAAGTCGACACGCTATCGGACTACTTCGCCATTTTTCACTCGGTTGTAACTACCTCCACCAGCTATTGGTTTCGAGGCCATTCCGATCACGCCTGGACTCTCACACCCTCCGCCCTCAGATATCCGACAAAATCACAACGAGACAAAGCCTTAGAGCTAATTGCCGACTTCAAACGGATCGCCGAAATAAAACTCCGTCGCCCTCCGTCTGACGACGAAGAGCTCAAATGGATCCAAATTGCTCGACACTACGGCCTACCCACCCGACTTCTTGATTGGACCGAGAATGCCTTGATCGCTCTCTATTTTAGTTGCGAGAACGACGATACCGACGGCGTGGTCTTTGTTCTCAAACCCGTCGATCTCAATCGTACTGGCAATCCCAAACTGCATCGCATCCTCAATCCTCATCAGGACGCCGCTCTTATCCAGAAATACCTGACTCTCGATGGCCGTCTGAACAATAGAGGACCGCGTACTGTAGCAATAAATATTGCGGCGTGGGAAGCTGACTAGCTGCTGTTTCTTTAGTCTCTGAAGGGCATCATTTACTTCACTGGTGGACCGCGATGTGGCAAGCATACTGTGGAGTCGCGTCAACGTGATCCGCTCACAGGCCGCCGGGGCCGCGTCCAGAATTGAGGAGGCCGCGGGGGTCGAACTGGTGCTTGACCCGCCGCATCAGCGAGAACGCGTCGCCGAGGGATCCCCAGACGTCGACCCGGCTGCGCAGGTCCCCCTCGGCCCGGCGGACGACCGCGCTGCCGCGCCCGGCGTCGAGGCGCTCGCGCAACGCGGCCACGAACGACGCCTGCTCGGGCACCGGGCCGGCCAGGCGGACGTACAGAACGCCCAGCCCCGCCCGGCCCACCACCTCGCAGTCGAGCCCGTGCCGGCGCGACGCCCCGTCGAGCCACGTCAGGGTGGCGGGCAGGTCGCTCGGGAGCACGACGAGCTTGACGACGGTCCCGTCTCCGCCGAACACCCGGGCCTCGTGACGGCGCCACGCCTCGGCCTCGTCGCCTTCCGCCAGCACCTCCGCGGCGCCCCCGCCGTCCCGCACGAGGGCCGCCGCCCGCTCGGCCTGCCGCCCGGCCACCGCCGCGCTCGACTCGAACCGGACGAGCATCGCGGCCGGCGGCCACGCCAGCTCCACCGCGGTCGGGGTCGAGCCGTGGGCGGCCAGCGCGGCGGCGACCCGGCCGATCCGCCCGGCCTCGGAGAGCGCCACCCGCACGGTGCGCGACGCCTCGGCCATCGGGGCGAGCTTGAAAGTCGCGGTGAGGATGACCCCGAGAGAGCCGAACGACCCGGTCAGGAGCCGGGCGAGGTCGTAGCCCGCGACGTTCTTCACCACGATGCCGCCGCTCTTCGCGAGGGTCCCGTCCGCCCGGGCCAGGGTCATGCCGATGATGAGGTCCCGCGGGGCGCCGTGGCGCTGCCGCCGCGGGCCGCTGTCGTTCGCGGCGACGATGCCGCCGATGGTGGCCCGGTCGGCGTGGGGGGCGTCGAGGGGCAGCCACTGGCGGTGCGCGGCCAACGCCGCGTTCACGTCGGCGAGCGCCGCGCCGGCCTGCACCGTGGCCGTCAGGTCGCCGTGGCGGTGGGCCTCGACCGCGTCGAGGCCGCGGGTCGAGAGCAGCACGTCGATCGCGCCCGCGGGCGCGCCCCAACCCAGCTTCGTTCCGCCGCCGCGAACGACGACCGAACGCCCGTGCTCCGAGGCCCACCCCAGAACCCCGGCCGCCGCCTCGGGCGACCCCGGCTCGGCGACGACCGCCGGCACCACGCCGTCGACGGCGTCACCGTCGGTCCCCGGCCGGGCCACCGCCGCGCCGGCGCGGCCGTCGATCTGGCCGATCAACGCGTCGCGCAACCCCACGACCTCGGTCAAATGACACCTCCGGAACCGGCGGGCGGATCACCGCCGCATACTTCACGGCAACCCTACAGCCGCTGGGCCAACCCCGCCGCCTCCGCCGGGTGGGCGCGGTAGGGCCCCGGCACCTCCCCGCACAACCGCGGGGTCGGCAACAGCTTGTCGGGGTTGCAGATTCCCTCCGGATCGAACGCCCGGCGGAGGAGCCGCATCGTCTCGAGGTCCGCCTCGTCGAACATCTTCGGCATGTGGCACGCCTTGTCGGCGCCGATGCCGTGCTCGCCGGTCAGCGATCCGCCGGCGTCGAGGCAGTAGGAGAGGATCTCGGTGGCGACCTCCTCGGCCAGCGCCGCCTGCCCCTCGACCGCGTCGTCGTAGCAGACCAGGGGATGCAGGTTGCCGTCGCCGGCGTGGAACACGTTGCCGATGGTGAGCCCCGACCGCTTCTCCAGGTCCCGGATGCGGCGGAGAACCTCGGGGAGGGTGCTGCGGGGAATCACCCCGTCCTGCACGTAATAGCTCGGCGCGACGCGCCCCATCGCCGCGAACGCCGCCTTCCTGCCCCGCCAGATGCGGCCGCGCTGCTCCTCGTCGCGCGCGACCTGCACGCCCCAGCCCCGGTTGCGGTCGCAGATCGCCTCGATCTGCCCGAACTGCGCCGCGACCTCCCCGGCGGGCCCGTCGAGCTCGACGATCAGCACCGCCTCGGCGTCGGGGAACCCGGGGCTCACCGCCGCCTCGGCCGCGCGGATCGTCGTGCGGTCCATCATCTCGATGGCGGCGGGGATGATGCCCGCGGCGATGACGTCGGAGACCGCGTTCCCCGCCGCGTCGGTCGAATCGAACGCGGCCAGCAGGGTGCGGACGGACTCGGGGCGGCGCAGCAGCCGCAGGGTGACCTTGGTCACGACCGCCAGGGTCCCCTCCGACCCCACGAGCACGCCGAGCAGGTCGAGGCCGGGGCTGTCCAGGGCGGGACCCCCGAGTTGGATCATCTCCCCGTCGGGGAGGACCGCCTCGACCCCGGCCACGTGGTGGACGGTGAAGCCGTACTTCAGGCAGTGCGCGCCCCCGGAGTTCTCGGCCACGTTGCCCCCGATCGAGCAGATGACCTGGCTCGAGGGGTCGGGGGCGTAGTAGTAGCCGTCGGGGGCCACGCGGCGGGTGACCTCCAGGTTCATGATGCCCGGCTCGACCGTGATCCGCTGGTTCGGGAGGTCGACGTCGAGCACCCGGTTCATGCGGGTCATGACGATGAGCACCCCGTCCGGATGCGGCAGGGCGCCGGCCGAGAGCCCCGTGCCCTGGCCCCGCGCCACGAACGGGACGCCTTCGTGGTGGCAGAGCCGCACCACCCCCTGCACCTGCCCGGCCGTCTCGGGCAGCACCGCCGCCCGGGGGCGGGAGCGGTGCGAGACGAGGCCGTCCGACTCGTAGGTCGAGAGCTCGCCCTCGTCCCGGACGAGGCCGTCCGGCCCGACGATCCGCTCGAGCTCGGCGAGGAACTGCGCAGTCACGGGCATGGGAACCGCCTCTCCGCGAACCGCCGCCCCACCACGGCGTGGGGGCGGGAATGGGAAACCGCCTGCTCCGCGCACCGCCGCCCCGTCACGGCTTGGCGGGCGGGGGCCTCCTCCGCGCACCGCCGCCCCGTCACGGCCCGGCGGGCGGGACCTGGAACCGCCCTTTCCGCGAACCGCCCGTCATGGTCGGGCGTACTGGTCGATGACGTTCTCGATCGCCCGGCTGCAGACCCGGCAGAAGCCGACCGGATTCCGCGTGAACATGATGCAGTCGACCTCGGAGCGGTACAGCCCCGTCGGCTCGTAGGACGCCCCCTCGAACGCCCCCACGCGCCCCGCGTACCGCATGCCCCCGAGCAGCGCCGTCTCGCGCTCCTGTTGCTCGGTGAACAGCCCGTCCATCACCGTCTCGGCGGCGCCCTCCGCCCGCAACGCGCCGCGCCGGCGCTGCGCCTCGACGCTGCCGGCCTCGAACGCGGCCTTGTCCCACGGTGTCGGCACCGGCGTGTCGTCCTCTATCAGGTCGCCCCACTTGACCCGCTCCGGATCGTGCAGGGCGGTGACGTTCGGCTCCCACGGCTCGGGGTGGAACGCGGCGCCGGTCTCGTAGGCGACGTCCGACGTGTAGTACTCGTCGGCGAGCCCCGCGAAGTGGTGCCCGAACTCGTGGATGAACACGTACTCGGCGAAGCCGGTGTCGGCCGCCGCCGTGGCCTGGAAGTTGAAGATGCCGCCGCCGCCGTACTGCGCGTCGTTGACGAGGATCTCGATGAACTCGTACGGCGCGGCGGACGCGGCGTCCCGCAGGGCGCGGTTGTCGTAGGTGAGGACGTAGCGCTCGGAATCGAAGATGTTGTACTGGGCGGACAGCGGGGTACGCCGGAACTCGCCGGCGCGGGGCCGGGTGACCCCGGACTCGGCCGACGGCAGATCGAGGCCCCACACGTTGAAGTCGCTCCTGCGGCTGCGGAACGGCTCCTCTTCGAACAGGGCGTTCACGAGGCGGGCCGCGTCGGCGCGGAACTTCGGCAGCTCCGCCGCCGTGTACCCCTCGCCGATCACGAGCAGGTCGACCTTCTCCGACGGCGGACCGCTCTCGAACAGCGGCCAGACCTCGCCGGCGGGCTCGCGGTCGGCGGGGTTGACGAACCGCGAAGCGGGGTCGATGACCGTGGCCCAGCGTTCGCGGAAGCTGTTGTCCGCCTCCCGGACTTTGAGGACGACCTGAACCGGGACCTTCGGCCACGGGAACCGCAGCGACTCGTGGAAGCTGCGGTGCACCTCGCGGTACTCCGGCGTCGTCTCCCACTCCCCGTAGATGGACGCGAAGCCCCGGGAATAGAGGATCCGGTTCGTGCCCCGGTCGATCACCTCGAACCGGTACTTCCCCAGGTTGAGGTCGTCGAGCAGGCGCGTCCGGCTGCCCGCCCACGGTCCGTCGGAGACCACCTGGTCGAGGGCGAATATCTCCTGCCCCAGTCCGCCGGAATGGACGTAGTCGACCCGCATGGTCTTGTCCAGGAACCAGTCGTCGAACCCGGGCTGCTGCCCGACCACGACATCGCCCCGCGCCGCCGCGGCCGCGGCGACGACCCCCGCCAGGAGCCACGTACGCATGCGCATCATGCCGCCAATTCTAAACGGAATCGGCGGCGCGGCGGGTCTGCGCCGCAGTGCCGATCCCCTCCGGACCGCCGGAGCGGCCCCCCGAAGCGCCACCGCCCGCCGTCCCGCCGCCCCGCAGCCCCTCCCGTCGCGACGCGGTCTCACCAGCGCCAACCGCCCGTCCCCCCGCCGAACGGCGTCGATTCCTGTTAGGATTGCTGGGACGCCGGCCGACGCCCCGGGGACGCCCGGCACGGCCGAGCATCCGTCCGCCCCCGGATCCGACCGCCCGGCACGGCTGGGCTCCGACGTTGCGACCGCCGCCCCGCCACCCCGTCAAGAGCGAACCGCGCATGAGCACCCCGCCCCGCCCCGTCGCCGACAAGCACACCGTGATCGGTATCTGTCTCAACCTGCTGCTGCTCGCGCTGATCGCCTACGGGTACTCGCGGTCCGAGGACTACCGCTGGGCATGGGTACTGGTCGGCGTGCCCATCGGCATCGTCACCCTGCGCTACGGCTTGCACCTGCTCAAGTCGCGCTCCTGATCCCGCCGCCCCCCCGACCGCCCGTCGAGGGCCGCCCCTCAGTCCGACACCGCGAGTTCGCCCGCCACGATCGGACGGGTGCGCGGCAGCTTTCCGCGATACGACAGCCAGCCCACGAACCCGAGAATGCCGACGAACGCGCAGAGCTTCACGAGGTCGCCTCCGCGCCCCGGCGGCAACCCCCGCCACAGCGCCCACAGCACCGGCTGCGCGATGCACATCGCCCACACCGACCCGTAGAAGTACCGCCGCTCGTGGCCCTCGCCCTTCGTCGACCGCTTGACCCGCGGCAGCCGCCCCAACGCCCCCAACGCCCACACCGACCCCGCCAGCGGGAAGTACGCGGCCTCGTACATCTGCCGCACGCTCCATCCGCCCGTGACCACCGCCGTCACGAGGCCCGCGAGGTTGAGGACGCCGAAGGACACCACCGCGCTCCATGCGCACGTATAGCACACCCGCCGGTAGAGGGGATTCGGCCGATCTTCCGTGAACCGAATGATGTACGGCCGCGGCTCGCACCCCGGCAGCCGGCCCCGCGCCCCGGCGATGCCCGTGCCGAGCACCACCGCCCCGAGCCAGACCGCCATCCGTCCGTCGAATCCCCGGTCGAACAGGTCCAGCGTGAGCGGCCCCGGCAGAATGAAGAAAACGAAGACCCAGATCGGCCAGTGGTTGAACCGATAATACGCCTTGTTCCGGCGGCGGATCTTCCGATCTCCCGCCAACTCCACCGGAATGCCGGCCCCCTCGCCGTCCCCCCTGCTCACTCTCCTCACGTCCGACCCGTCGCTTCCCGGCCGCCGCCCGCCGCGCCTCCGCGCCCGCGCCGCCGCGCCCCGCCGCAACCTGCCGCCTCCACCGCCCCGGACCCCGCCCGACCGCGGTCGACCCCTCCGTACATGCCAACGCCCGGGATCTTCTTGAGATCCCGGGCGTCGGAGAAAAATCCCGGCAGTGACCTACTCTCCCACACGGTTTCCCGTGCAGTACCATCGGCGGTAGAGGGCTTAACGGCCGTGTTCGGCATGGGAACGGGTGTGACCCCTCTCCTATCGCCACCGGGAAACGCAGAGGCCGAATCACGTCCGGCCTGTCTGTCAAAGAACCGAAGGTGCCGGACCCCGGACATATGCCGGGCATCCAGCCACAACTGAATATCCTGCAAACGGCAGCCTCTTCCGCCCCACACGATGTGAATGAAAATAAGGTCAAGCCTCACGGCTGATTAGTACCAGTCAGCTCAAGCCCTCGCGGGCCTTACACACCTGGCCTATCACCTGGTCATCTTCCAGGAGCCTTCAGGAGCCGAAGCTCGGGGAGATCTCATCTCGGGGAAGGTTTCACGCTTAGATGCTTTCAGCATTTCTCCCTTCCGAACGTAGCTACCCAGCGCTGCCGCTGGCGCGACAACTGGTACACCAGAGGTTCGTCCATCCCGGTCCTCTCGTACTAGGGACAGCCCCCCTCAAATCTCCTGCGCCCGTGGCAGATAGGGACCGAACTGTCTCGCGACGTTCTAAACCCAGCTCACGTACCGCTTTAATCGGCGAACAGCCGAACCCTTGGAACCTGCTACAGCTCCAGGATGCGATGAGCCGACATCGAGGTGCCAAACCTTGGCGTCGATATGAACTCTTGGCCAAGATAAGCCTGTTATCCCCGGCGTACCTTTTATCCGTTGAGCGATGGCCCTTCCATGCGGAACCACCGGATCACTAAGGCCTGGTTTCCCACCTGCTCGACTTGTAGGTCTCGCAGTCAAGCTCGCTTCTGCCTTTGCACTCTCCGGCTGATTTCCAAACAGCCTGAGCGAACCTTCGCGCGCCTCCGTTACATTTTGGGAGGCGACCGCCCCAGTCAAACTACCCGCCTAGCAATGTCCCTGCCCTGGATAACAGGGCGAGGTTAGGGCGCCAGAGTGCTAAGGGTGGTATCTCACCGTTGACTCCCCGGACCCCAAAAGGCCCGGTTCAAAGTCTCCCACCTATCCTGCGCATAACACGCCAGCACTCACTACTAAGTTGTAGTAAAGGTGCACGGGGTCTTTCCGTCTAGCCACGGGCAACCGGCGTCTTCACCGGTACCACAAATTCGCAGTGCCCCTCGTAGAGACAGCGCCCAGATCGTTGCGCCATTCGTGCAGGTCGGAACTTACCCGACAAGGAATTTCGCTACCTTAGGACCGTTATAGTTACGGCCGCCGTTTACCGGGGCTTCAGTTCAGAGCTTCGCCTTGCGGCTAACCCCTCCCTTTAACCTTCCGGCACCGGGCAGGCGTCAGACCCTATACGTCGTTTTCGACTTGGCAGAGTCCTGTGTTTTTAGTAAACAGTCGCCTGGGCCTCTTAACTGCAACTCCTTCGCGCTCAACGGGCTCGCCGCATCACGCTGATGGAGCACCCCTTCTTCCGAAGTTACGGGGCGAGTTTGCCGAGTTCCTTTACGAGGGTTCACACTCGCGCCTGAGGATTTTCTCCTCGCCTACCTGTGTCGGTTTACGGTACGGGTACCCGGAAGACTCCTTAGAGGCTTTTCTCGGCAGCGTGGCGTCACCCACTTTGCGGCCTTGCGGCCTCGCCATGGCACCTCAGGGCGTCGCGACCCGCCGGATTTGCCTAGCGGATCCCCCTACATGCCTGAACCTACACATCCAATCGTAGGCTGGGCTGGCCTCCTGCGTCCCCCCATCGTGATAACGTCTTCCAGGTAGTTCAGGAATGTTGACCTGATGTCCATCCGCTACGCCTTTCGGCCTCACGTTAGGACCCGACTAACCCTGAGCGGACGAACCTTCCTCAGGAAACCTTAGGCTTTCGGCGGAGAGGATTCTCACCTCTCTTATCGCTACTTATGCCGGCAGGGTCACTTCTCTGCGCTCCACCAGTCCTTTCGGTCTGACTTCTCTGCCCAGAGAACGCTCCTCTACCAGAGCCCCGCCCCGAGGGGCGCGGCAATCTACGGCTTCGGTACTGTGCTTGAGCCCCGTTACATTGTCGGCCCAGAGCCGCTTGACCAGTGAGCTATTACGCTTTCTTTCAAGGATGGCTGCTTCTAAGCCAACCTCCTGGTTGTCTCGGCGTCTCCAGATCCTTTCCCACTTAGCACAGATTTGGGGACCTTAGCCGGTAGTCTGGGCTGTTTCCCTCTCGACAATGAAGCTTAGCCCCCACTGTCTGACTCCCGGGATATGAGTCGCTGGCATTCGAAGTTTGGTTGGATTCAGTAAGCTTGTGGGCCCCCTAGTCCATCCAGTGCTCTACCACCAGCGCCAACCTCCCGAGGCTAGCCCTAAAGCTATTTCGAGGAGAACGGGCCATCACGAGGTTTGATTAGCCTTTCACCCCTACCCTCAGCTCATCCAAACCGTTTTCAACCGATATTGGTTCGGGCCTCCACGCGGTGTTACCCGCGCTTCACCCTGGCCAAGGGTAGATCACCTCGTTTCGCGTCTACTCCCAGCGACTGAACGCCCTGTTCAGACTCGCTTTCGCTGCGGCTCGCTGTTGCTTAACCTCGCCACTGAGAGTAACTAGCCGGCTCATTATGCAAAAGGCACGCGGTCAGGCGTCCCGGCACCGAAGCGCCGGCATTGCCCTCCCACTGCTTGTAGGCATACGGTTTCAGGTACTCTTTCACTCCCTAGCAGGGGTTCTTTTCACCTTTCCCTCACGGTACTGGTTCACTATCGGTCGCCAGGGAGTATTTAGCCTTGCGAGATGGTCCTCGCAGATTCTCACGGGATTCCACGTGTCCCGCGATACTCAGGAACCCGCCGGCGAGCCAGCGCGCTTTCGTCTACCGGGCTCTCACCGTCTGTGGCCGGTCGTTCCAGACCGTTCGACTAACGCGCTGGTTTGTGACTCGCCTACCCCGAAGGGTATGGCAGGCCCTACAACCCCGCCGTGCATGCACGACGGTTTGGGCTGTTCCGCGTTCGCTCGCCGCTACTAACGGAATCACTGTTGTTTTCTGTTCCTGCAGGTACTGAGATGGTTCACTTCCCTGCGTTATCCTCCCCGGCCTATGTATTCAGCCGGGGATACCTCGGTATTGACCGAGGTGGGTTTCCCCATTCGGAAATCTCCGGGTCAACGCCTGTTTGCGGCTCACCGAAGCTTATCGCAGCTTGCCACGTCCTTCATCGACTCCTGGCGCCAAGGCATCCACCGTACGCCCTTAGTAGCTTGACCTTCAACCCTCGGAACCGATGCCGTCGGCGTTTCGAATCGGGGGACGACCCCGACGGAAAGAGACCCGACGCCACCGGAACACTAGACACACTGCGTGTGTGGTCGGAAAAAACTACCGTTTGCAGGATATTCAGTTGTCAAAGACCCCACGGAGGCCGGTCCCTGGTGGAGAATACCGGGCTCGAACCGGCGACCTCCTGGTTGCAAACCAGGCGCTCTCCCAGCTGAGCTAATTCCCCAAGGAACCCGTCGCCGCCTGCGCGACCGCAACGGTCCCGTCTTCCCTCCGATGCGGCAACTCAGCAAAGCTGGTGGGCCTGGGTAGATTCGAACTACCGACCCCACGCTTATCAAGCGTGTGCTCTAACCAGCTGAGCTACAGGCCCTCCGCCAAAGACAACCCGCGCACGGGCGGAGGTCCAAAACTGGACTCCGCCACGGCGAAACCGGCCCGCGGGGCCGACACCGCCTCGTACATGCCGATTCTCTCAAAACTGAACAGGACGACAACACAACCCCGACGATGCCGGACCCGACTTCCGGCACCGCGACGACCAGCCCCCGCCCGGAGACGGAAACCGACCGTGGACGAGCATCAGATCGATCTGAGGATGCCGGAACCAGCGTCAAGCCGCTCCGGATTCTCTAGAAAGGAGGTGATCCAGCCGCAGGTTCTCCTACAGCTACCTTGTTACGACTTCACCCCAATCACTAACCATACCTTAGGCGCTTGCCTCCCTTGCGGGTTGGCTCGGCGACTTCTAGTACAGCCAGCTTTCGTGATGTGACGGGCGGTGTGTACAAGGCCCGGGAACGTATTCACCGCGGCATGCTGATCCGCGATTACTAGCGATTCCAGCTTCATGCAGGCGGGTTGCAGCCTGCAATCCGAACTGAGACCGGCTTTTTGCGATTAGCTCCCCCTCGCGGGTTCGCGACGCTCTGTACCGGCCATTGTAGCACGTGTGTAGCCCCGGACATAAAGGCCATGCTGACTTGACGTCATCCCCACCTTCCTCCGGTTTGTCACCGGCAGTCTTCGCAGAGTGCCCAGCCGAACTGATGGCAACAGCGAACAAGGGTTGCGCTCGTTGCGGGACTTAACCCAACATCTCACGACACGAGCTGACGACAGCCATGCAGCACCTCTACGAGTGTCCTTGCGGAAGTCGACTTTCGCCGATTACCACTCGCACTTCAAGCCCGGGTAAGGTTCTTCGCGTTGCGTCGAATTAAACCACATGCTCCACCGCTTGTGCGGGCCCCCGTCAATTCCTTTGAGTTTCAGCCTTGCGACCGTACTCCCCAGGCGGAATGCTTAATGCGTTAGCTCCGGCACGGCAGGGATCGATACCCGCCACACCAAGCATTCATCGTTTAGGGCCAGGACTACCGGGGTATCTAATCCCGTTTGCTCCCCTGGCTTTCGCTCCTCAGCGTCAAGACCGGTCCAGGATGCCGCCTTCGCCACCGGTGTTCCTCCAGATATCTACGCATTTCACCGCTACACCTGGAATTCCGCATCCCTCTCCCGGCTTCAAGCCAACCAGTATCGGATGCAGTTCCCCGGTTGAGCCGGGGGATTTCACGTCCGACTTGGCTGGCCGCCTACGAGCCCTTTACGCCCAGTAATTCCGAACAACGCTTGCCCCCCCCGTATTACCGCGGCTGCTGGCACGGAGTTAGCCGGGGCTTCCTTCAGCGGTACCGTCAGGCGCACGGGGTATTAACCCGCGCGCTGTTCTTCCCGCTTGACAGGAGTTTACAACCCGAAGATCTTCGTCCTCCACGCGGCGTTGCGTCGTCAGGCTTGCGCCCATTGCGAACAATTCCTTACTGCTGCCTCCCGTAGAAGTCTGGGCCGTGTCTCAGTCCCAGTGTGGCCGTCCGCCCTCTCAGGCCGGCTACCGATCGTCGCCTTGGTAGGCCGCTACCCCACCAACAAGCTAATCGGACGCGGGTCCCTCTTCAAGCGCCAGGTCCGAAGATCCCCGGCTTCGATCACCACCCATCCAAGGGCGGGATATTATGCGGTATTAGCCCTCCTTTCGGAAGGTTATCCCCCACTCGAAGGCAGGTCACCCACGCGATACTCACCCGTTTGCCACTCTACTCGCGGCCCGAAGGCCGCTTTCGCGTACGACTTGCATGTATAAGGCACGCCGCCAGCGTTGATTCTGAGCCAGGATCAAACTCTCAAGTTAAAGGCGCGGCCTCGGGCCGCCCTCTCGGGCCGCCGTCGGACAACTTCAACGCGAGAGCCGTGATGGCTCCGTCGTTCAGTCTGAGTGTCAGGCTGATACTCGACGAGTGTGCTTCTCGTCGTCCTGTTCAGTTTTCAAAGAACCGGCTCCGGCTCGGGCGGACCCGGCCGACCGCTCCGCTGCTCAAGTCCGTCCGCAGGGGAACCGTGTAAGACTACCACAACGCGGCGGCCTGTCAACAACTTTTTTCACGCCGACGGCCGCGGGACGACCCGGACGACCCGGCGCTTGCCGACCTGGAGCACGAAGGGGTCGGCCCCGGGCGCGAACCGCGCGCTCCGGTCGACGATGCGCTCCCCGTCGACCCGTACGCTTCCCTGCTGGATCAACCGGGTGGCGGCACCGTTCGACTCGGCGAAGCCGACGTCGACCATGACCGCCGAGAGGCGCGCCCCGTCCGGGGGCAGCGCCACCGACCGCTCGCCGAGCTCCGACGGGAGGCCCCCCGCGCTGAACCGGCGCTCGAACTCGCGCTCGGCCGCCGACGCCGCTTCGGCGGAGTGGAAGTCGGCGACGATGCGGCGCCCCAGCGCCTGCTTCGCCCGCTTGGGATGAAGGTCGCCGGCCGCCGACTGCGCGCGCAGCCGGTCGATCTCGGCCGTCGAGAGGTCGGTCAGCAGCTCGTACCAGCTCCACATCAGGGTGTCGGAGACCGACATCACCTTGCCGAACATCTCGTCCGGCGGATCGGTGACGCCGACGGTGTTGCCGGCCGACTTCGACATCTTCTCCACGCCGTCCGTCCCCACCAGCAGGGGGACCGTCATCACCACCTGCGGCGGAAGGTCGAACGAGGGCATGACGTCCCGGCCCACGTTCAGGTTGAACAACTGGTCGGTCCCCCCGAGCTCCACGTCCGCTTCGAGGTTGACGGAGTCGTACGCCTGCGCGAGCGGGTACAGGAACTCGTGGATGGCGATCGGCCGCCCCCGCTCGTACCGCTGCCGGAAGTCCCGGCGCTCGAGCATCTGGGCGACGTTGTAGCGGGCGGCGAGCCGTATCCAGGCCTCGCTGCTCAGCGCCCCGAGCCAGCGGCTGTTGAACTCGACGACGGTCCGGTCCGGGTCGAGCAGCTTGAACACCTGCGCCCGGTAGGTGTCGGCGTTCTCCTCGATCTCGTCCCGGGTCAGAGGCGGGCGGGTCTTCGACCGGCCGGTCGGGTCGCCGATCAGCCCGGTGAAATCGCCGATGAGGAAGACGACGCGGTGGCCGAGGTCCTGGAAGTGCTTCATCTTCCGAATCAGAACCGTGTGGCCGAGATGCAGATCCGGCGCCGTCGGATCGAAGCCCACCTTCACGGTCAGGGGCCTCCCCCGCCGCTCCGCCTCCTCGATCCGCGATCGAAGGTCGGACTCGCGCACGACGTCGACGGCCCCCTTGGTCAGGTAGGCCATCTGCTCGGCGAGGGTCTCGGCGACCGCGGGCATCCGATCAGTTTACCCGAAGAACGCGCACCGGGTCACCCGGCGGCCGCGGCGCGCACGAAGCGGCGGCCGTCGATGCGCCACCCGCCGTCCAGCACGGCGCCGATCGCCTCGGGATAGATGCGGTGCTCCTCGACCAGGATGCGGGCCGACAGCGTCTCGGGGGTGTCGTCGTCATGCACCGGCACGGCCGCCTGCCGCACGATCGGCCCCGCGTCGAGCTCGGCGGTGACGATGTGCACGGTGGCGCCGGCGACCTTGACGCCGTGCCGCCACGCCTGCTCCTGCCCGTGCAGGCCGCGGAACGCCGGCAGCAGCGAGGGGTGGACGTTCAGGATGCGGCCGGGGAAGGCGGACACGAACGCCGGACCCAGCAGGCGCATGAACCCGGCGAGACAGACGAGGGCGAGGTCGTATCGGCGCAGGGCGGCCTCGAGATCCCGGTCGTAGGCCTCCCGCGAGCCGTATCCGGTGTGGTCGAGCACCGCCGTCTCGATGCCGGCGCGGCGGGCGCGATCGAGCCCCGGGGCGCCCGGCCGGTTCGAGACGACCACGGCGACCTCGGCGGCCAACCGCCCCGCCGCGATCGCATCGATGATCGCCTGCAGGTTGCTCCCCCGCCCCGAGATGAGGACGCCGAGACGCCGGTTCGCGGCCCGGCCGCCGGGGCCGGGAACCGAAGCCGCGCCGCCCCCGCCGGTCATACGTACCGCACCGCGCCGTCGCCGGCCGTGACCCGGCCGATCACCGCCGCCCCCGCCCCGCCGCGCCCGCGGAGGCGGGCCAGCACGGCGCCGCCCTCTTCGGGCGCGCAGACGATGACGAAGCCGACGCCCATGTTGAACGTGCGGAACGCCTCGGCGGCGCTCAGGCCGCCGTGGCGCCGCAGGAAGGTGAACACCGGCGGCGGCGCCCACGCGCTCCGGTCGATGTCGACGGCGGCGCCGGGGGGCAGCACGCGGGGGAGATTGTCGGTCAGGCCGCCGCCGGTCACGTGGGCCATGGCCCTGACCGCGCCCGGCGCGTCATCGAGGAGCGGGGACACCAGCGGGAGATACGAACGGTGCGGCCGCAGCAGCACCTCGCCGACCGGCCCGTCGAGACCCTCCGGCGTCGAATCCACCGCCAGCCCCAGCCTGTCGAACACGATGCGGCGGGCCAGGGAGTAGCCGTTGGTGTGGAGTCCGCTGGACGGCAGGCCGATCACCGCGTCGCCGGGCCGGACGCGGCGGCCGTCGACCAGACGGTCCCGGTCGGCGATGCCGACGATGAAGCCGGCGAGGTCGTACTCGCCGTCGGCGTAGAACCCCGGCATCTCCGCCGTCTCGCCGCCGAGCAATGCGCACCCGTTCGCACGGCACGCGGCCGCGACCCCCCGGACCACCGCCTCGGCCACGTCCGGCGAGAGCCGGCCCGTCGCGAGATAGTCGAGGAAGAAGAGGGGCCGCGCCCCCTGCACCAGGATGTCGTTCACGCAGTGGTTGACGAGG
Source organism: Vicinamibacterales bacterium (assembly GCA_963666855.2). Taxonomy (GTDB): domain Bacteria; phylum Acidobacteriota; class Vicinamibacteria; order Vicinamibacterales; family UBA8438; genus JAJEEA01. The sequence continues at coordinate 15,129 of CAXXTG010000264.1, read as the reverse complement.
TCGCCGCCGACGGTGTCGTGGCGGTCGGCGAGGAACGCGACCCTCAGCTTCGTGCCGACCCCGTCCGCGCTCGACACCAGAACCGGGTCGGCCAGCCCCGCCAGGTCCGGCCGGAACAGGCCGCCGAAGCTGCCGATGTCCGAGAGCACGCCGGGCGTGAACGTCCCCCGCGCGAGATCCCGGATGCGCCGCACCGCCTCCGTGCCCGCGTCGATGTCGACGCCCGCCGACCGGTAGTCGAGGCCGGTCCGCGTGGTCATGACGCGCCCGGCAGCTTCAGGGCCATCTGCATGTAGGCCTCGGTGTCGGCGGGTCCGGCCACCGGATACGTCCCGGTGTAGCACGACGTGCAGTAGTCTCCGCACCGGGCCCCGACCGCCTCGCGCATTCCCTCGAGGCTGAGGTAGGCGAGGGTGTCCGACTTGACGTACCGGCGGATGTCCTCGACCGAGTGGTCGGCGGCGATGAGCTCCGACCGGGTCGGCGTGTCGATGCCGTAGTAGCAGGGGGAGACGGTCGGCGGGCAACTGATCCGCATGTGGATCTCGCGGGCCCCGGCGGCGCGGATCATCCCCACGATCTTGCGGCTGGTCGTCCCCCGCACGATGGAGTCGTCCACGAGGACGACGCGCCTGCCCTCGATGACGCTCCGGACCGGATTCAGCTTAACGCGCACGCGGAACCCGCGGATCTCCTGTTGCGGCGCGAGGAACGTCCGGCCCACGAAGTGGTTCCGGATGAGCCCCATCCGCATCGGCAGGCCCGCCGCCTCGGCGTAGCCCATGGCCGCGCACATGCCGGAGTCGGGTATCGGCACGACGACGTCGGCGTCCACCGGCATCTCCCGCGCGAGCACGCGTCCGAAGTTGGTCCGCACCTCGTGGACGCTCTGGCCGAAGACCACGCTGTCGGGCCGGGCGAAGTACACGTGCTCGAACACGCAGTGGGCGGGCGGGGCGGCCGGGAACGGCCGGAACGACCGCCGGCCGTCGCGCCCGATGACCAGCAGCTCGCCCGGCTCGACGTCCCGCACGTACTCCGCGCCGATCAGATCCAGCGCGCAGGTCTCCGAACAGACGACGGCGGCGTCGCCGAGGGCGCCGAGCACGAGGGGGCGGAACCCGTAGGGGTCGCGCACCGCCATCAGGTAGTCGCGGGTCAGGACCACCAGCGAGAACGCGCCCTGCACCTGCCGGACCGACTCGACGATGGCGTCGGGAGGCGCGTCGGCGGTCGACCGGGCGTAGAGGTGCAGCACGACCTCGGTGTCGCTGCCGGTCTGGAAGATGTGCCCCCGGCGGACCAGGTGCTCGCGCAGCTCGGCCGCGTTGACGAGGTTCCCGTTGTGGCAGAGGGCGATCTCGCCGTGCACGCAATCGATGAGGAGGGGCTGCGCGTTGACGATCTGGCTGTCGCCGGCCGTCGAGTACCGCACGTGGCCGATCGCGGTGTCCCCGCCCAGCGACGCGACCGCCTTCTCGTCGATGGCCTCGGACACCTGCCCCATGGCCCGCGTCAGGTGCAGGCGCTCGCCGTCGGAGGTGGCGATGCCCGCGCTCTCCTGGCCCCGGTGCTGCAGCGCGTACAGGCCGAGGCGGGTCAGGGCGGGCGCCTCCGGATGCCCGTGGATGCCGAAGACGCCGCATTCGTCGTGGAACTTGTCGTCGTCCATGACCAGCCCGCCATTCGCCGTCGAACCCGACCGCAAGATCGCGCTGCGGCCTCCGTCCGGCGCTCCAACCGAACCGCTGGAAACAAGCGCCTTCCCCACCGCCATCGTCGCCGAACGCGAGCGCAGGGTCCGCGCTGCGGTCTCCGCCGGGCGCCGAACCCACCCGCCGGAACCCGCGCCAATCTACGGCGCCGACCCCCGCACCGCCGCCGGCTCGAAGTGGCGGGCCAGCCCCGTGGCCCAGGCGCGCTCGGCGGTGTTCAGGGCGGCGTCGGCGACGACCTCGCCGGCCACCGACACGGTCACGCGGCCGCCCCCGGTGCGGCCGATCGCCGCCGCCGGCACGCCGCGGTCCCGCGCCAGCGCGAGAAGCCCGTCCCGCCCGGCCGGAGCCGCCGAGACGATGATGCGGGAGGGCGACTCCCCGAACAGGGTCCGCACCACCCCGAATCCGTCGTCCGGGCCCGCCGGCCCCGGCAGGTCGACGCGCGCGCCGACCCCGCCGCTCTCGATGCAGCACTCCGCCAGGGCCACCGCGAGCCCGCCCTCCGCGCAGTCGTGGGCCGAACATACCATCCCGCGGCGCGCCGCATCCACCACCAGGCGCTGCAGCGCCCTCTCGCGGTCGAAGTCGACGGGGGCGGGACGGCCCCGCACCAGCCCGTGCGCCCGCTTCAGGTACTCGCTGCCCCCGAGCCCGTCGGCGCCCGCCGCGACGGGCGCCGCGTCCCCGAGCAGGACCACGTCGAGCCCCGCCTCCGGAAAGAGGCGGGTCAGCACGCGCGCCGCGTCATCGAGAACCCCCACGACCCCGAGCACCGGGGTGGGATCGATGGCCTGGCCGTCGGTCTCGTTGTAGAGGCTGACGTTTCCGCCGGTGATGGGGATGCCGAGGGCGCGGCACGCCTCGGCGATGCCGTCCACCGCCTCGACGAACTGCCACATGATCTCGGGGCGCTCCGGGTTGCCGAAGTTCAGGCAGTTGGTCGCTCCGATCGGCTCCGCCCCGGCGCAGGCCACGTTGCGGGCCGCCTCGGCCACCGCGAGCCGGCCGCCCTCGCGCGGGTCCAGCCACGCGTAGCGGCCGTTGCCGTCCACCGACATCGCGAGGGCGCGGCCCGTCCCCTTGATGCGCACGACCGCGGCCCCGAGGCCTGGCAGGGCCACCGTATTGGTGCGCACCATGTGGTCATATTGGCGGTAGATCCAGCGCTTGCTCGCGATGACGGGCGCCGCCAGCAGGTCCAGCCAAGTCCGGGTCGGGTCGGGCGGGACGTCCAGCGCGGACAGGTCGAGGCGTTGCGCCTCGTCCAGATAGGCGGGGTACCGCGTCGGGCGGTCGTACAGCGGCGCGGCGTCGGCCAGCTCCCGGTTCGGAATCTCGGCCACCACCCGGCCGCGGTCGCGCACGCGCAGGAGGCCGCCGCCGGTGACCTCGCCGATGCGCACGGCGTGCAGGTCCCACTTGTCGAAGACGCGCTCCACCTCCGCCCCGCGCCCCCGCCGCACGACGAGCAGCATCCGCTCCTGCGATTCCGACAGCATGATCTCGTAGGGGGTCATGCCGGTCTCGCGCTGGGGCACCCGCGAGACGTCGATGTCGATGCCGGTCCCCCCCCGCGCGGCCATCTCGCACGTCGAGCAGGTGAGCCCCGCCGCCCCCATGTCCTGGATGCCGACCAGCGCGTCGGTCTCCATGACCTCGAGGCACGCCTCGAGCAGCAGCTTCTCCATGAACGGGTCGCCGACCTGCACCGCCGGCCGGTTGTCCGCCGACTGCTCGTCGAACTCCGCCGAGGCCATGGTGGCCCCGTGGATGCCGTCGCGCCCGGTCCGCGCCCCCACGTAATACACGGGGTTGCCGGCCCCCGAGGCGACCCCCTTGGCGAGCCGCCCGGCCTTCGCCACCCCCAGGCAGAACACGTTCACCAGGGGGTTGCCGGCGTAGCCGGGCTCGAACGCGGCCTCGCCGCCCACCGTCGGGATGCCGATGCTGTTGCCGTAGCCGGCGATGCCCGCGACCACGCCGTCGACGAGGCGGACGGTCTCCGCCCGCGTCCCGCCGCGCCCGTCCTCGATCTCGCCGAAGCGCAGCGAGTCGAGCAGAGCGATGGGCCGCGCCCCCATGGTGAAGATGTCGCGGATGATGCCGCCGACGCCGGTCGCGGCCCCCTGATAGGGCTCGATGAACGAGGGATGGTTGTGGGACTCGATCTTGAACACCGCGGCGAGGCCGTCGCCGATATCGACCGCGCCCGCGTTCTCGCCCGGCCCCTGCAGAACGCGCGGCCCCTCGGTCGGGAGGCGGCGCAGGTGCCGGCGCGAGCTCTTGTAGCTGCAGTGCTCGGACCACATCACCGAGAAGATCCCCAACTCGGTCGAAGTCGGCTCGCGGCCGAGGATCTCCACCAGCCGCCGATACTCGTCGGCGCTCAGCCCGTGCGCGTCGATGGCGGCCTGGTCGGTCACGCGGCACCCGTCGCGGTCATCGCCGCCACCACCGACTCGAGCACGACCCGGCCGTCCCCGCTCCCGAGGGCCGACTCGCAGGCCCGTTCGGGATGCGGCATGAGCCCGACGACGTTGCGGCGCCGGTTGCACACGCCGGCGATGGCGCGCAACGACCCGTTGGGGTTGCCGGCGTCGGTCACCGTGCCGTCCGCCTCGCAGTAGCGGAAGACGACCTGCCGGTTCGCTTCGAGGGCGTCCACCGTCTCCGGCGCGGCATGGTAGCTGCCCTCGCCGTGGGCGATCGGGAGCCGCAGCACCTGCCCCGCCGACGCCGCGCCGCTGAACGGGGTGTCGGTCTGCTCGACCCGGACGTGAACGTGCCGGCACAGGAACTTCAGCCGGCGGTTCCGCAGCAGGGCGCCCTCGAGGAGTCCGGCCTCGAGCAGCACCTGGAACCCGTTGCAGATGCCGATGACCGGCCCGCCCGCGTCGGCGAACTCGCGGACCGCCCCCATGACCGGCGAGAACCGCGCGATGGCCCCCGTCCGCAGGTAGTCCCCGTACGAGAACCCGCCCGGCAGCACGACCGCGTCGGCGCCCCCCAGGTCGGCGTCCTTGTGCCAGACGAACTCCGCCTGCCGCCCCAGCACGTGCCTGGCCGCGTGGTAGGCGTCGTGGTCGCAGTTCGAGCCGGGGAACTGGACGATGGCGAACTTCATGAGCGGGTCCCCTCGCCGCACCGGGACGCCGCCGGGCGAGGTCCGCCCCGCGGCCTCGGGAATCCGAATCCCCCCGATCCCTCGAACGTCGTCAATCCACCCTCACACGCCGGCCGGGCTCGACCGGCGGCGCCGGTGGTCCCTCACCGTCGACCTCCACCCGGTAGCTCTCGATCACCGGGTTGGCCAGCAGCCGGTCGGCGACCTCGGTCGCGAGGGCGCGCGCCGCCTCCGGGGTCTCGGCGTCGATCTCCAGCTCGAAGTACTTCCCCTGCCGCACGTCCCGCACCGAGCCGTATCCCATCGACCCCAGGGCCGCGACGATGGTCCGGCCCTGCGGGTCGAAGACCGAGGGCTTCAGGGTGACGAACACTCCCGCCCTCATGCCGCGGGTCCCTCCCGTTCCGGCGCCGCCGCGGACGCCCCCGATTCCCCGCCGGCGAGCACGCGGTCCACGATGGAGCCGACATGGCGCAACTGCCGTTCGAGGTCGAAGGCCGCGTCGAGGTCGGCGCCCGACAGCACCGCCGTCACCTCCCGGTCCCCGGCCAGGAGGCTTTTGAAATCGAGCCGCTCGTCGTGCGACCGCATCGCCGCGCGCTGCACCCACGCGTAGGCCTGCTCGCGCGAAACGCCGCGCTGCGCCAGCTCCAGCAGGACGGTGCCCGAGAAGACGACGCCGCGCGACCGCTCCAGATTCTCGCGCATCCGGCCGGGATGCACCACCAGCCCCCGCACGATGCGGGCGAACCGCCGCAGCATGTGGTCGAGCACGATGAAGCTGTCGGGGATGACGACCCGCTCGACCGACGAGTGCGAGATGTCGCGCTCGTGCCACAGGGCCACGTTCTCGAGCGCGGCCATCGCGTTGGCGCGCAGCACCCGGGCCAGCCCCGTGAGCTGCTCGCACCCGATGGGGTTGCGTTTGTGGGGCATGGCCGACGAGCCCTTCTGGCCCTTCGCGAAACCCTCCTCGACCTCGCCGATCTCGGTCTTCTGCAGGCCGCGCACCTCGACCGCGAACTTCTCGATCGAGGCGCCGGCGATGGCGAGGGCGCCCAGCAGCTCGGCGTGGCGGTCGCGCTGCACGATCTGCGACGCCACCGGAGCCGGGGTCAGCCCGAGGGCGGCGCAGACCCGCCGCTCGATCTCCGGCTCGAGGTGGGCGTAGGTGCCGACCGCCCCCGAGATCTTGCCGACGCGCACGACCTCGCGGGCCCGCTCCACCCGCGTCCGCGCCCGCCCGAGCTCCGCGTGCCACAGGGCGAGCTTCAGCCCGAAGGTCATCGGCTCGGCGTGCACGCCGTGGGTGCGGCCGATCATCGGGGTGTCGCGATGCTCGCGGGCGCGCTGGGCCACCGCCGCGATCGCCCCGTCGAGGCCGGCGAGGATCAGCCCGCACGCCTCGCCCATCTGCAGGGCCAGGGCCGTGTCGAGCACGTCCGACGACGTCAGCCCGAAGTGCAGCCAGCGCGCCGAAGGCCCGACCTGCTCGGCCACCGCGGTGGTGAACGCGATGACGTCGTGCTGCGTGGTCCGCTCGATCTCTTCGACGCGCTCGGCCCGCACGCCGGGGCACGCCGCGATGTCGCGCGCCGCCGCCTCGGGAACGAGCCCGGTGCCGGCCATCGCCTCGGCCGCCGCGACCTCGACCCGCAGCCACGTCTCGTACCGGCGCTGGTCGGACCAGATGCGCCCCATCTCGGGGTTCGTGTAGCGTGGAATCATGGCGTTGCCGACACCGGGAACGGCAGGGCGATTTGCCGCCCCGGCAGGGAACGGTCGTGGGGCCCGGGTTTCACGCAGCGTGGAATCATGGCGTCGCCGACACCGGGAACGGCAGGGCGATTTGCCGCCCCGCGGCGGGGACCGAGCCCGCGCGCGACGGCCGGACGTCGAGGCGCACCGTCTCCGTCACCCGGTCCTGGTGGGTCACGACGACCCGGACGTCGGACCGGCCGGCCGCCGCTAGCGCCTCGCGGCAGGTCATCGCCGCGAGCTCAGGCAGGTTGTTGACGCGGCTGAGGTGGGCGAGCACCAGACACTCGACCGAAGGCCCGAGATCCTCGCGGACGAAGCGCGCGAGCGCCTCGTTCGACAGATGCCCGCGATCTCCGGCGATGCGGGCCTTGGTGGACATCGAGTACGGGCCCACCTGGAGCAGGTCGGTCGCGTGGTTGGACTCCATCACCAGCAAACGGCAACGGCGGAACCGCGCGCGAAGGGCGGCGGTCGCCGCGCCGACATCGGTCGCGAAGCCGATCCCGCCCGCCGCCGTCTCGATGCGGAACGCCACCGTCTCGGCGTCGGCGTCGTGGGAAACCTCGAACGGAGTGATGCGCAAAGCGCCGATGTCGGCCGGCGCGTCGCACTCGAGCCCGCCCCACGACCAGACGTCGGGGCCGGGCCAGACGGCGCGCGTGGCCGCGGTCGCGTGCACCGGCACCTCGTAGCGGCGCGAGAACAGCGCCGCGCCGCGCGTATGGTCGCCGTGGGCGTGGGTGATGACCACGGCGGTCACGCTCTCCGGCGCCACGCCGATCGCGCCCAGCCGGCGGGCGGTCTCGCGGCAGCTCAGCCCGACGTCGATGAGCACGCGCGTTCCGCCGTGCTGCAGCAGCGTCGCGTTACCCGCGCTCCCGCTGCCGAGGACCGTCAGCAGGACAGGCATCACGCTCAGGTTCCGGCCCGGGCGATCCGGCCGGGGCGCGCCGCGTCTGGCCGCGCGGCCGATGCGCCGGCCGGCCGGGGCGCGCCGCGGCGCCAATCATCGCCCGACGGCACCGCTTGGCATCCGACCAATCCCACGGGAGTCCGCGCCGTTCTATGGCGCGGAGTACTACGCCAGGGCGAGCTGATCGTCACCGAGCTGAATCCCGTCCACCGGCCCGAGCACCGTCCCCGACAGCGAACCCGGCGGCAGCAGGTCGCGCGCCACGCGCCGGACGTCCTCGCGGGTCACCGCCTCGACCCCGCGCAGGGTGTCCTCCACGGTGAACTGCCGGCCGAAGTACATCTGCTGCCGCGCCATGTGCGACATGCGGCTCGACGAACTCTCGAGGCTCAGCACGAGGCTGCCCTTCAGATGGTCCTGCGCCCGCCGCAGCTCCTCGGCCGGAACGAGGTTGTCGCGGAGGTCCCGCAGCTCGGCCACGACGAGTTCGACGACCTCGCGCACCGCGTCCGCGTCGCAGCCGGCGTAGACGGTCAGCGCGCCCCCGTCCTCGTACGACACGAGGCCGCTGTGGACGGCGTAGGCGAGCCCCCGCCGCTCGCGGATGTTCTGGAAGAGACGCGAGCTCATCGATCCGCCGAGGACGATGTTGAGCAGGTAGCAGACGTACCGGTCGTCGTGCCGCTGGGGATAGCCCTCGACCCCCAGGCAGACGTGGCACTGCTCAATGCCCTTCTCGCGCACCGCCAGCCCCGGCACGACCGCCGGCGGGGTGACGGGCGCCGCCTCGCCGTTCGCCGGGACGTCCGCGAACGCCTCCGCCACCAGGTCCCGGACCGCCCCGTGCTCGACGTTGCCGGCCGCCGCGATCACCAGGTTCCCGGCCGTGTAGACCCGCGTGAAGTAGTCGCGCAGGGTGGCGCTGTCGATGGGCCCGACGGTGGCGGGGACCCCGAGGATGGGGCGGCCCAGGGGGTGCCCCGACCAGAAGCGCTGAGTGAAGAGCTCGTGCACCAGATCGTCGGGGGTGTCCTCGACCATCTTGATCTCTTCCAGCACCACCTTCTTCTCGCGCGCGACCTCCTCGGGCTCGAACGCGGGGCGCAGCAGCAGGTCGGCGAGCACGTCGACGGCGCGGGGCAGGTGCTCGTCGAGCACCTTGACATAGTAGCTCGCGTACTCCTTGGCCGTGAACGCGTCGAGGTGGCCGCCGATCGAGTCGATCTCCTGGGCGATGTCCTGCGCCGAGCGGGTCGCGGTGCCCTTGAAGAGCATGTGCTCGACGAGATGCGCGATGCCCGAGTGCGCCGCGCGCTCGTGCCGCGACCCGCGGGTCAGCCAGACCCCGAAGCTGACCGAGCGCGAGCCGGGCATGGGCTCGGTCAGCAGCCGCAATCCGTTGTCGAACCGCTCGCAGACAACCATGGGTGCTGTGGTCCGTCCGCCGTCGTGGGCCCCACGGCCCGGCGCTGGGAGCCCGTGGAGAAGCCCAACCGTTCCGCCACCGGCTCACGGCGTAAGTTGCTTTGAATAGAGATACTTAGACACCGGGTACGACAACGGGAGTGTATCACGGACGGCTCCGCGCATCAACCCGCGGCGCCGGCGCGGGTGCACGTCAGACTTGTGAGACCCGCCTCCGCCGCCACGAGCACTTCGCCTAAGCCACCCGTTCGCACGCCAACCTGGCCCGGAAATCGCCAACCTGGCCCGGCAACGCTCGCAATCGCGAATCTGCAACTTTCCCTGACGTGCACCCCGCCGGCGCCGGTCCCTCGGAGAAGGCTCCGGGGCGCCGACGCCCGACGCCCGCCCCCGCGCCGAGTCACCGACATGGTACCGTTGACGCATGGCCGACGCCCCGCCGGATCTCGCGGAGCTCGCACCGGACGAGCTCGAAGAGGCGTTGTCGCGCCTCGGGGTCGAGCCCTACCACGGCCGGCAGATCTACCGCTGGGTGTACCGGCGGGGGCTGGAGGGGTTCGACGGCATGACCGACCTCTCCCGGCGGCTGCGCGAGACGCTCGGCCGCACCCTGTCGTTCTCGACCCCGCGCGTCGCCGGCCGCGAACTCTCCGGCGACGGCACCCGGAAGTTCGTGTTCACCCTCGCCGACGGGCGCGGCATCGAGTCCGTGTTCATCCCCGACACCCCGGCGATGACCTTCTGCGTGTCGACGCAGGTCGGGTGCGCGATGGGCTGCCGGTTCTGCCTGACCGGGCGGATGGGGCTGGCCCGCCACCTGACGGCGGGCGAGATCGCGGGGCAGGTGCGGGTGCTGGCCCGCGACCTGGACCTGCAGGACCGCCGCTTCAACCTCGTGCTGATGGGCATGGGCGAGCCGCTGCACAACTACGACGCGACGATGAAGGCGCTGCGCATGCTCGCGGCCCCGAGCGGGCTCGCCCTGACGCCCCGGCGCGTCACCCTCTCGACGGTCGGCCTGCCCGCGGGCCTCGCGCGGCTGGCCGAAGAACCGTGGATCCCCAACCTCGCCGTCTCGCTGCACGCCACCACCGACGAGGTGCGCCACGCCCTCATCCCGACCAGCCGGAACCAGCGGCTGGCCGACCTCGTCGCCGCCTGCCGCCGATTCCCCCTGAAGAGCCGCGACCGCATCACCTTCGAGTACGTGCTGCTCGACGGCGTCAACGACACCCCGGCCGACGCCGCGCGGCTCGGCGCCCTGCTGCGCGGCCTGCACGCCAAGGTGAACCTGATTCCGCTCAACGCCGCGCCGGGCATCCCCTTCACGCGGCCGTCCGACCGGCAGGTCAACCGCTTCGCGCGCAGCGTCGCCGGCCGCGGCATGACCGTCTCGGTCCGCAAGAGCCGGGGCCGCGACATCCGCGCCGCCTGCGGCCAGCTCATCCTGGAGGACGGCCCCCGCCGGTCGGCCGCCCAGCAAGCGGCCGCCCTGCTGAACAGCTAGCAAGTCTGCGCCGTGAACCCCGCGGACGCAGGTCGTGTTTCAGTCCGGTCCCTCCGACTGCCTGCACGCCTGGCGGACAACGAGCGGAGCCAGGCGGCGATTGCCGAGCCGGGAGCCTTGGCCGGAAGGAGTTTCGCGCCGGCGAAACTCCCAACGCGACCGCAGGTCGCGCGGTCGCGCGGTCACGGCAGCCGGAGGGCGATCAGCTCGGGCACTTCGCCGCCGACGGTCAGCGCGATGTGCTGCGCCCCGTCGTGCAGGTACGTCATCGGCGTGCCGATGGCGCCGGCCGGCAGGTCGAGCGAGCCGACTATCCCGCCCGTCGCCTTGTCGCGGGCCACGAGCCGCGGTCCGCCGTCGGACCCGCCGGCGGAAAGCGCGCTGATCAGGAGCGTCTTCGTGAGCAGCGGGCCGCCGTGGCCCTCGCCGCCGAGCGGCGGCAGGTCGAGGTGGCGCAGCCGCGGGTGGTTGCGCAGCCGGTCGCCGTCGCCGTTGGGCCGCATCCACGCGTGCTCGCCGGCGTTCAGGTCGATGGCGGTCATGCGCGAGTACGGCGGCTTCAGCAGCGGCAGCCCCTGGGGCATGGCGGGCTGGGTGCCGCTGTCGAAGTCGGCCTGCGTATAGCGCAGGTTGCCCCCCTCGGCGGGGTCGGGCGTGTAGTACTTGATGACCGAGAAGCGGTTCTCGGACGGCACGTAGAGCAGGCCCGTCTCGGGGTCGACGGCGGCCCCGCTCCAGCTCGCCCCGCCCGCGATGTGGGGGCGCTGAATCGTGCCCTGCAGGCCGCCCTCGACGCTCAGCATCGGCGGCGTGAAGAGCGGCCCGAGCCGGAAGTTCCGGACCGCCTCGACGGCGAGGGCCCGGATTTCCGGGGTGAAATCGACGAGATCGTCGATGCCGATGCCCTGGTACTCGAACGGGGGCGGCTTCGTCGGGAACGGCTGCGTCGGCGACAGCACCTCGCCCTCGAGGTCGGTGTCGGTCTCGACCGGCCGCTCCTCGATGGGCCACACCGGGTCGCCGGTCACCCGGTCGAAGACGTAGGTGAACCCCTGCTTGCTCACCTGCGCGAGGGCCTTGACGGGGCGCCCGTCGACGGTGATGTCGACGAGGGTCGGCGCGGCCGGGAAGTCGTAGTCCCAGACCCCGTGGTGCACCGCCTGGAAGTGCCACATGCGCTGGCCCGTCTCGATGTCGACGGCGACGACGCTCTCCGCGAACAGGTTGTCGCCGGGCCGGTGCCCGCCGTAGTAGTCGCTGGTCGGCGTGCCCGTCGGCAGGAAGACGTAGCCGGTCTCCTCGTCGCCGCTCATCGGCGGCCAGATGTTGGCGTTCCCCGAGTAGCGCCACGACTCGTTCAGCCAGGTGTCGGCCCCGAAGTCGTCCGCCTGCGGCACGGTGCGGAACACCCAGCGGGTGTCGCCGGTGCGGGCGTCGATGCCCTTTACCCAGCCCGGCGGCGCCTCCCGGCGGATGACGAAGTCGGAGATGATGGTCGGGGTGACGACGACGTCGCGCATGACCACCGGCGGCGACTTGACCCCGAGCAGGTTGCGCCCCTGGTAGTTCACGTCGCCCCGGTCGGCGCGGGGGATGCCCTCGGTGAGGTCCACGCGGCCGCCGGCGCCGAAGCCGGGCACGGGCCGCCCCGTCTTCGCGTCGACGGCGTGCAGCCAGCCTTCGCTCGTGCCCCAGAAGATGCGCTCGTCGCCGCCGTCGTCGCCGCTCCAGTACGCGATGCCGCGCGAGCCGTAGCCGTGGGTCGGCCGCCCCTCCTCGTACACCCGCGGGTCGTAGACCCAGCGCGTCTCGCCGGTGCCGGCGTCGAGGGCCGCCACCTGGTACAGGGCCGTGGACAGGTACAAGGTGCCGCCGATCATCAGCGGCGTCACCTGGAAGCCCCGGATAGAGAACTCGCCCAGCCGCTCGCGCAGCGCCTCGAGATCGAGCGCCCCGTCGGCCGACTGCCAGCGCCACGCGATGCGCAGGTCCTCGAAGTTCGCCGCGTCTATCTGGTCCAGCGGCGAGTACTTGGTGCTGCCCTGGTCGCCGGCGTACGTTCGCCATTCTCCGCCGACGGCACCGTACTGGGCGCCCGCCGGAGCGGACGCGACGGCCAGGAGCCCCCCGGCCAGGCAGACGACCGACCACGTGGACATTCTCATGATGTGCTCCCGGGGACGAGCTTCGGCACAAGGCACCGCCCGGACCGGAATCAGGCGACGCCGCGGTCGCGGCGGCCCGCGACGAAGCCCTCCATGACGCCTTCCAGCCGCGCCATCCGCTCGCGCAGATCCGCGAACTCGCGGCCCACGGCGTCGAAACGCTGGTTGACCACGTCGAAACGCTGGTTGACGCTGTCGTTCATCTCGTCGAAACGCCGGTTGACGCCTTCGCCGAAACGGTCGAAACGCTGGTTCACCTGTTCCGCCTGCCGGTCCATCCGGCCGACGAGAACCAGCAACGTGGCGATCTGCCCACCGGCCAGCGTCAGAATGCCAACGACAAGTGCGACGAGTTCGGCGCTCATGGTGCGACCCCTCTCCCGTGACGGGTGCCCGCCAGTATCGCACAGCCTGACTCGAGCCCCCCGATCCCCGTACACCCCGCCCCATGCGGAGCACATCGAAACAGGGTGCAAGGAACGCGCCGGAACCCGCCGCCGCGCCGCGTCAGGGCACCAGCACCCCCGCGAGGGGGTCGGCCCCGGTGATGCGAACCCGGACGCGCCGGTTGGCGGCGCCGGCGGGCGGCACGCGCACCTTCAGGTAGTTGTCGGTGGCGACGACCGCCCCGCCGTCGAGGGTCAGCCCGGGCCGCACCGCGCCGACCTGGCCCCCGCGGAACCGCCGCGCGAGCCCGGCGCCGGCGTCGCGGAGGGCCCGCGCGCGTTCCCGCACCACCGGCCCCGGCACCCGGCCGGGCAGCCCGCACGCTTCGGTGCCCTCGCGGGGCGACCAGGGGAACACGTGCAGATAGGTCAGGGGGCTCGACGCCGCGTAGTCGAGGGTCCGGCGGGCGTCTTCGTCCCGCTCGCCGGGGAACCCCGCGATCAGGTCGGCGCCGATGCCCGCGTGGGGCATCCGCCCGCGCACCCGGTCGACCACGCGCCGGTACTGGTCGAGGGTGTAGGGACGCCGCATGCGCCGCAGCATGCAATCGTCGGCGTGCTGCAGCGGCAGGTGGAAGTGGGGCGCGAACCGCCCGCTCGCCGCGACCAGGTCCACCAGTTCGGGCGGACAGTCCATCGGTTCGAGCGAGCTGATGCGACAGGTTAAGTCGGACGGATGACCGTCGATGGCCCGCAGCAGGGCGGTCAGGCTGGAAGGCGGGTCGAGGTCGCGCCCGTACGAGCCGAGATGCACCCCGTTCAGCACCACCTCGTGGAACCCGCCCGCCGCCGCGTGGTCGATGGCGGCCAGCACGCGGCCGGGGTCGAGGCTGCGCCCGCGCCCCCGCGTCGTGGGGATGATGCAGTAGGAACAGGCCTCGTCGCACCCGGTCTGCACCCGCAGCATGAACGCCACCCGGCCGACGCTCGCGGGCGTGACGGGGGGCGCCGCACGGTCCCGGACCGTCCCCCGAAGCGCTCGGCGGTCGTCTGCGCGCCGGGCAGCAGCCGGTCGACCAGGGTCTCCTTCCCGTCGTTCGGCACCACTTCGGGCGCCCCCGGCAGGGCCGCGATCTCCGCGCCGGCGCGGGTCGCGTAGCAGCCGGTGGCGACGATCCGCGCGCCGGGGTTCTCCCGCGCCGCCCGCCGCAGCGCCTGCCGCACGCCCTGGTCGGCCGCCGCGGTCACCGAGCAACTGTTCACCACGACCACGTCGGCCTCCGCGGCCGGGGCCGGGGTCGCCCCGCGGGCGCGGAGCTGCATTTCGATCTGCAGGGAATCGGCCTGGTTGACGCGGCATCCGAAGGTGGTGATGGCGTAGCGCATGGCGGCTCCGGTGCGGCGGGGCGTCCCCTCCCGCGATCCATTCTCACACGGAACGCGGGTCCGTCCGGTACCGCCCGGCAGGGGGATCGCCGCTCCGGCTCCGTTTGCCGCCCCGGCACAACCACCGTCGAGCAGGCCGCCGACGAGACGGCGAATCCAGAGCGTCGCCTCCGACCCCGTTGCCGCCCGTCAATCACGCTCCCGGACCGGCGAGTTCGCGGCGGCCGGGCGGGTCCCGGACGACCGCGGATGCGGAAGCGCGCGAAATGCCATAGGATGGAAGGCTTCCGGCGCACCGCCGCGGCGGCGTCGACCCCACGCGCCGAACCGGGGACCGTCCTTCGAGGTATCAGCCATGCGTCCTGCACCCGTCACCTGGACCAGCGCCGCCGCCACCGGCGCCCTCGTCCTCCTCTGCCTCCCGCAGCCCGGGCCGCCGACCACCGCGGCCGCGGCCGGCCAGGAGAACGCCCGGCTCGCCGAGCTGAAGGCCGAGGTCGTCGTCGACGTCGACAGCCGCCGCGACTTCACCCAGCAGATGGTCGACATGCTCTTCAGCTTCGGCGAGCTGGGCTTCCAGGAGTTCGAGACGCAGGGCTATGTCACCGGCATCCTCGAGGACCACGGGTTCACGGTGGAGCAGGGCGTGGCGGGCATCCCGAGCGCGTGGTGGGCCACGTGGGGCTCGGGCTCCCCGGTCATCGCGCTCGGCACCGACGTCGACGGCATCCCCCAGTCGTCGCA
>CAXXTG010000263.1:0-13047 GCA_963666855.2 Vicinamibacterales bacterium | reverse complement strand
ACGCCCCGCAGGCGCTCAAGCGCTGGGGCATCGACGCCTGCGTCGGCGAGTCGTTCGCGGAGATATTCCGGGGGAACTCGCTCGCCATCGGCCTCGCCTGCGTGACCGCGCCGCGCGACGTCATCGGCGGCCTGATGACGCGGGTCGAGGCGGCCCCCGGCACCCCCCTCGCGCTGTCGGTGTCGGAGCGTGTGCTCGAGGCGGCCGGCCAGCCGGTCGCCGTCACCGTCGAGGATCAAGTGCGCGACGCCCTCCTCGCGGGGACGTGGGACGCCACCGGGCTGCTTCTCGACGACTTCGACGTCGTCCGCGGCGTCGCGTCCCGCGTGCCCTACGTGCGCGGCTTCTGACCCGCGTGGGCGGCCCCCGGCTCGGCTCCATCCGGCGCGCTTCCCATCTGACTCGATCCGAGTCCCGGCCCTCGATCGTCGACGGCGGCTCCGCTCGACGCCCAACCGACCCGCCAGGGCGTTGCGCTGTTCCGCGACGCGGACTCCCGGTCTCTCACTGCGACTTGCGGGACGACGATCGCCCTGTCGGCACGGGCTGTTTCCGGTCGGCCGCGTGCGCCCGGGCCGCCTCGAGGAACGCCCCCGCCGCGTGCGACGACTCCCCCGTCCGGCGGTAGACGAGCCGCAGGTCGCGGGGCGCGCGCAGTTCGGGCACGCGTACCGCCGCGAGCTGCCCGCGGGCGATCTCGGAGAGCGCGCACCGCCGCGGCAGCAGCGCCACCCCCAGGTCCATTTCGACCGCCCGCTTGATGCCGTCCAGGCTCGGCAGCGCAAGCTGGATGTTGATCGGCGCGTGGTGCTCTTCGAAGCGCCGCAGCACGAGGTCGCGGCGCGGCGACGGGTCGTTGTGCGCGATGACCGTCTGCCGCCCGAACTCGCTCATGGTGATGGTCTGCCGGCGCGCCAGCGGGTGCTCGGGATGGGTCAGCATGACCAGCTCGTCGACGCCGAGCCGCACCGACCGCAGCCCCCGCTCTCCCGGCGGATAGGTCACGAGCCCGAAGTCGAGGCTGCGGTCGAGGACCTCGCCGGGAATCTGCCGCGAGTGCACGCGGCGCATCTCGACCTGGGCCTGGGGATGTTCCTGCCGGAACCGCCCGACGATGGGCAGCAGCACGTGGACGGCGGCCTCGTTGACCCCGACCACCACCCGGCCCCGCCGAAGCTCCTGCAGCTCGCGCACCGCGCCCACCGCCTCGTTTCTGAGGCGCGACAGCCGTTCGGCGTAGTCGAGCAGGACGGCGCCGGTCTCGGTCAGCCGCCCGCCCTTCGACGACCGGTCGAACAACCGCTCGCCGAGCTCGTCCTCCAGCCGGCGGATCGCCTGGCTCACCGCGGGCTGGGTGCGGTGAAGCTTCGCCGCCGCCCGCGAGAAGCTCCGCTCGGCCGCGACCACCTGGAAGACTTGAAGCTCGTGCAGTTCCATCCCCGCGGCACTCCATAAACAGGATTTATCAAATCGTAAAGATTATAAGCTTGACTTCTCATTCCGATGGACGTGAACTAGACCCACGACCGGGCGGGACTCTTCCCCGCAGGATCGGTCGGCGGATCGGAGCCGCAGGCGGCGCGTCCCGAGTGCCGTCGGTCCGGGCGGCGGCACGGCGCAGACCGCCGGCGGGTCGGCCGGGCGGCAAACCGGAGCCGCAGGCGGCGATTTCGGGCCGGCAGCCCGCGCCGCGGAAACGGCGCAGACTTCCGGCACGGTCGGTCGGGCCGCAATCGGAGTCGCCGAGCGACGTTTTCGGGCTAATCGAGCGACGTTTCGGGCTAATATCGACAAGACACAACCGGGGAGAGACACCGTGGCGGACGACAGACTGATCATCTTCGACACCACCCTGCGGGACGGCGAGCAGGCCCCCGGCTTCTCGATGAACACCGCCGAGAAGCTGAAGCTCGCGCGCCAGCTCCAGGTGCTGGGGGTCGACGTGATGGAGGCGGGGTTTCCGATCGCGTCGAAGGACGACGCCGAGGCGGTCCGCCTCATCGCCTCCCAGATCGACGGACCGGTCATCGCCGGCCTCGCCCGCTGCAACCCCGCCGACATCGAGTGCGCGGCCGAGTCGGTGAAGCCGGCCCGGCGCTCGCGCATCCACACGTTCATCGCCACCTCCGACCTGCACCTCGAGCGCAAGCTCCGCATCTCGCGCGACGAGTGCCTGCGGTCGGTGGTCGACAACGTGAAGCTGGCCCGCTCGTTCACCGACGACGTGGAGTTCTCGGCCGAAGACGCCACGCGCAGCGACACCGACTTCCTGTGCCGGGTGGTCGAGACCGCCATCGACCAGGGGGCGACCACCATCAACCTGCCCGACACCGTCGGCTACTGCACCGCCGACGAAATCGAGCAGTTCTTCAGCGGCATCATCGGCCGCGTCCCCAACGCCGACCGGGCCGTGTTCAGCGCCCACTGCCACGACGACCTCGGGCTGGCGGTGGCCAACTCGCTCGCGGCGGTGCGCGCGGGGTGCCGCCAGATCGAGTGCACCATCAACGGCATCGGCGAGCGCGCCGGCAACGCGTCGCTCGAGGAGCTGGTGATGGTGACCCGCGTGCGGCACGACCGGATGCCGTTCGAGACGGGGATCGAGACGACCGAGATCTACCCGACGAGCCAACTGCTGTCCGAGCTGACCCACGAGCCGGTGCAGGCCAACAAGGCCATCGTCGGGCGGAACGCCTTCGCCCACGAGGCGGGCATCCACCAGGACGGAGTGATCAAGGACCGGCGCACCTACGAAATCATGCGGCCCGCCGACGTCGGGGTGGCCCAGTCGACCCTGGTGCTCGGCAAGCACTCGGGCCGCCACGCCGTCAAGCAGCGCTGCGAGCAGCTCGGGTTCGCGCTGAGCCGGCTCGAGCTCGACCGCGTGTACCGGGCCATGATCGACCTCGCGGACCGCCAGAAGACGGTCGAAGACACCGACCTCGCCGCCATCGTCGCCCGCCTGCAGGCCGAGCGGTCGGCCGGGGCCGCGTAGCCGTCATGCGGGCGACGATTGCGCTGCTGCCGGGCGACGGCATCGGACCCGAGGTCACCGCGGCGGCCGAACAGGTGCTGCGCGCGGTGGCCGGGCGGTTCGGCCACGCGTTCACGATGACCGCGCACCCGGTGGGCGGGGCGGCCCTCCGCGCGGGCGGGCCGCCGCTGCCCGACGAGACCCGCGACGCGTGCCTCGCCGCCGACGCGGTGCTGCTCGGCGCGGTGGGCGACCCCGCGTTCGACCGCGGGTCGAGCGCCGGCCGCCCCGAGACCGCGCTCCTGCAGCTCCGGCGGGCGCTGGGGGTGTTCGCCAACCTGCGGCCGGCGCGGGTCTGGCCGGGGCTGGAGGACGGCGGCGCGTTCAAGCCCGACCGCGTGGCGGGAGCGGATCTGCTGATCGTGCGCGAGCTGACCGGCGGCATCTACTACGGCGAGCCGCGCGGGGTGGCCGACGACGGGCGGTCGGCGTTCAACACCATGCGGTACAGCCGCCCCGAGATCGAGCGCATCGCCGAGGTCGCCTTCGAGAGCGCGGCGGGGCGCCGTGCGCACGTGACCTCGGTGGACAAGGCCAACGTGCTCGAGACCTCGCGCCTCTGGCGCGAGGTGGTGACCGAGGTGGGCGCGCGGCACCCCGACGTGACCCTCGAGCACCAGTACGTCGACGCCTGCGCCCTCCTGCTCGCGACGAGCCCGAAGCAGTTCGACGTGGTGCTCTCGGGCAACCTGTTCGGAGACATCCTGTCGGACGAGGCCGGCGCCGTGGTCGGGTCGCTCGGGCTGCTGCCGTCGGCGAGCATCGGCGGGCGCGGGGGGCTGTTCGAGCCGGTCCACGGCTCGGCCCCGTCGCTGGCCGGCCGGGACGCGGCCAACCCCGTCGGGGCCATCGCCTCGGCCGCCATGCTGCTGCGGCACGCCCTCGGGGCGCACGCCGAGGCCGACGCGGTCGAACGGGCGATCGGCTCGGCGCTGGGCGCCGGGCTGCGGACCGCCGACCTCGTGACCGACGGCCGGCAAGCGGCGAGCGGGTCCGCGATGGCCCGCGAGATCGCCACGCGGGTGAAGGACGGCCGGGAGTCTGCGGGGGCCTGATTGGCGTGGTAAACGGCGTCCGCGTCGGATCCGTCTACAACACTAATCAAGGGTGTTTCCCCCGAGTCCACGATATCGAACGCGGGAACCGTCGAGTCGACGCATCATGAGAATCCGCTGCCTCGCCGACGTCCTCGGCCGCGCCGCCTTGCTGACCGCGGTCTCCGCCATCGCGGCGTCCCCGGTTGCGGGCCAGGTTGGCGGCCGCTCCGGCCCGCCCGCCGCCCAGGCCGTCTCGGGGGGCGGCGCCGCCGCGCCGTCGTCGGCCGGGTCGCTGGCCGTGGTCCCGTTCACCAACATCTCGCGCAACGAGCGCGACGACTGGCTGGGACACGGCATCGCGGAGACGGTGGCGGCCGACTTCGAGGCCGGGGAGGCCTTCGCGGTGGTCGCGCTGGAGCGCGTCGAGGCCGCGATGGCCGGCCGGGGCGGCGCGGACCGCAACGTGACGGCCGCGGCGGCGATCGGGCGGGAACTCGGGTCGCGGTGGGTCGTGGCCGGCGGCTACCAGCGGGTCGGCGACCGGCTGCGCATCACCGCGCGCCTCGTCGACACGCTGAGCGGCGACCTCGCCGCCACCGCGAGGGTGGACGGCGCCTACGCCGACATCTTCGACATGCAGGACCGGATTGCCGGCGAGCTGACCCGCGGCGCCGGTGCGCGGGCGGCGACGCCGGGCCGCGCGGCGGGCGCCGGTCGCCCGGGACCGTTCGGGGCCGGCGGGCAGGGCTTCGATTTCGAGCGCGCCATCCGGGACAGCCGCTTCCGCGAGGTCGCCTCCGGGGGCGGCGAGGCGTCTCCCCCGGCCGGCGCCGGCGCGGGCGAAGTGACCGGCGGCATCATCCTGCCGCCTGGCGGTGCGGCGAACCGCGCCGCGGCCCCCGGCTTCCCCCGCCGCGGTCCGGAGGCTCCCGCCGGCGGCGAGCCCGCCGGTGCGGCGGCCCGGTTCGGCGCGGGGGGGCCCCGCACCGGCGCGGGTCCGGCCGGCGCCGGCGCGCCGCCCCGCGGGCCCGCGGCCGGTCTCGCGACGGCCGCCTCGCTCGGCATCCTCGCCGGACGGCCGAGCATCACCGCCGCCCGGACGGCCCAACCCCCGCAGATCGACGGCAACCTCGACGACGCGGTCTGGCAGCGGGCCACCCGCATCACCGAGTTCGTGCAGCAGAGCCCGCTCGAGGGCGAGCCGGCGACCGAGGACACCGAGGTCTACCTCGCCTACGACGACACGCACCTCTACTTCGGCCTGTACGCGCACTACTCCGAGCCCTCGATGATGCGGGCGAACCGGGTCGACCGCGACCAGGCGTTCTTCGGCGACGACATCATCTCGGTCTACTTCGACCCGTTCCTCGACCAGCAGCGGGCCTACGTGTTCTCGGTGAACGGCTACGGCGTCCAGAACGACTCGATCCTCGAGGCGCGGTTCGGCAGCGGCGGCAGCGGCCGCAGCAGCCGGGGCGGCGGGTTCTCCATGGGCGGCCGCAGCAGCTTCACCGGCGTGCGCTGGGGCGACCGGTCGTGGGACGCGCTGTACGAGACGGGCGGCACGGTCGTGGACGACGGGTGGACGGCGGAGATGGCCATCCCGTTCAAGAGCCTGCGCTATCCGAGCAGCCGGACCCACCGGTGGGGGTTCCAGATCGCCCGGCGCATCCGCGGCAAGGACGAGACCGTCGTCTGGTCGCCGATGTCGCGCGACGTGTCGGGCCTGCTGCCCCAGATGGGCGTGCTCGACGGGCTCAGCGACCTGTCCACGAGCCGCAACCTCGAGATCCTGCCCACCGCCACCGCCATCCGGGTCGACAGCCTCGACCGCAGCTCGGGCGGGCTCAACAACGAGGCGCAGCCCGAGGGCGGCGTCAACCTCAAGTACGGCGTGACCTCGAACCTCACCCTCGACGTCACCTACAACCCCGACTTCTCGCAGATCGAGTCCGACCGGCCGCAGATCGAGGTGAACCAGCGGTTCCCGCTGTTCTACCCCGAGATGCGCCCGTTCTTCCTCGAGGGGCAGGAGATCTTCAACATGCCGGGGCCGGTGAACTTCGTGCACACGCGCACGATCGTCGACCCCCGCTACGGCGGCAAGCTCACCGGCAAGGTCGGCAACACGACGATGGGGGTGCTCGTCGCCAACGACGAGGCCCCGGGCAACCTCGGCGACGCCTACCGGGACAGCGACTTCCGGTACGGGAAGACCGCCGACGTGATCATCGGGCGGGTGCGCTACGACCTGTACGCCGAGTCGCACCTCGGGGCCATCGTCACCGACCGGGAGTTCCTCGGCGGGTACAGCCGGCTCGGCGGGCTCGACGGCAACTTCCGGCTGAACGACGCGACGTCCGTCGGTTTCCGGGCGATCACGTCGCAGAACCGCGACTGCGGAACCTGGGGCGCCGAGGGCTGCCAGGGGGCGTTCGACGACACGGCGGGGAACATGTTCGACGTCGGCCTCCGCAGCAACGGCCGCAACCTGACCTACTTCCTGGCCGGCTACACCATCGACCCCGAGTTCGACACCGCGGTCGGGTTCGTCCGCCGCCGCGACATCAAGGCCGGCACCGGCAACGTCGGCTACCGCTGGTGGCCCGAGAGCTGGCTCATCAACTGGGGGCCGTCGTTCAACTACACGCGGAACTGGAACTTCGAGAACGTCCTCGAGGACGAGATGGCGAACGCCGGCGTGAACTTCTCGTTCGCGAAGAACATCCGGGTGAACGCCGGCTACAGCCGCGACATGGAGCGGTTCGGGGGCATCAACTTCGACAAGGAGTACTACTCGCTCGGCGGCAACGTCAGCACGATCCGGGAGCTCTCGATCGGCGGGTTCTTCAGCTACGGCGACCAGGTGCGGTACGACCTCGCGAACCCCGCGAACTCGTTCCTGGGGACCGGCGGCCGGGGCGCCGTCTTCATGTCGCTGCGGCCGTTCAGCCGGCTGCAGTCGCAGGTCAACATCAGCACGAGCAACCTGATCGATCCGTTCTCCGACACGGAGATCTTCGACGTCAAGATCTACCGGGCGCTGACCACGTTCCAGTTCACGGACCGGCTCCTGCTGCGGAACATCCTGGAGTACAACACGTTCCAGCGCACGATGGGGGCGAACGTGCTGTTCACGTACCGGATCAACTCGGGCACGGTGTTCTTCATCGGCTACGACGACCGGTACCAGCAGGGCGACCTGATCTTCGACAGCGCGAACAGCCAGTACGCGTACCTGGGCAACCCCGTCTTCTACACGACGGACCTCATGCGGACCAACCGCGCGTTCTTCACCAAGATCTCGTACCTGTTCCGCTACTGACCGCGCCCCCGGCGCCGCCGCCGCGGTGCCGGGACACCTCCCGATCAGCCCGTTGCCCTCACCCGAACTTGCCGCCCGTACGGGTAGTCTCCCGCCGACCCGGAAGCGCCGCCGGGGTGCCGCCTCCGCTCCCCCCGCGGCGCCGGCGCGCCGCGCGGATCCGGCCGGAACGGGGCGGATTGCGTCATACTGTCCCGTGGCGCATGTTGAGCCCGTGCCGCGACCCGCGTTGCGGAGCCTTCGCCACGGCGTGTGCGAGCGGCTGGAGCCCGCCGCGGACGGCAAGTGCCGGCGGCCCGCGTCGCGGAGCCTTCGCCCCGGCTCATGTATGCTGATCACCGAGTTCGGTCGACCATGAAGCAACCACGAGTCCGCGCCCACGTCCTTCGACTCGCCCTGATCGGCTGGGCCGCCGCCGCCACCGCCACCGCGCAGGGCGTCGGGACGCTGACGGGAACCGTGACGACGCCCGCCGGCATTCCGGTCGAGGGCCTCCGCCTGACCTTCACCGGGTCCGACGACGTGGTGACGGCGGTGACCGACGGCGATGGGGACTTTCGGCTCGAGGGACTCGAGCCCGGGCTCTACGACCCGACCATCGACGATCCGTCGCAGGTCGTGGCGCCCTCGTTCCCCGTCACGGTGGTCGCCGACATCACCATCCGCCGCGACTTGACGCTCCGCAGCGCGACCGAGGTCCAGCTCCGGGTGCGCGGCGGCGACCGACTGCTCGGGTCGGGCCCGGGCCTCACCACCACGACGGAGAACCTCGACGCGTTCGAGGCCCGCGACCCTTCGTTGGCGGCGTTCCTGCGGCGCGTGCCCGGCGTGAGCATGGGCCGTGCCGGCGGCGTGGGCCAGCCCACCTTGGTCCGGCTGCGGGGGGGCCCCCGTCGGCGACCGGTTCCTGCTGACCGACGGGCTGGCCTTTCCGGGGTTCGCGGCGGAGCTCGACGCCCCGACGCACCTGGAGTGGGCCGGGTTCGAGGCGGTCCGGGGCATGGCGTCAACGCTGCACGGGGACCTCGGGGGCGGAGTCCAGCGCCTGGGGAAGGTGGCCGGCGACCCGCGGGCGCGGCGGGGGTCGGTGGGGGTCGAGACCGGAAACCTCGGCTGGCGCCAGGTCGAGGCGGCCACCACCGGCGGCCGGGGCGACTACGACTGGAGCATCGCGGGGCCAGCGCCTCGAGACCGCCAACGAGCAGCCGAACGGCGGGTTCACGCGGACCGGGGTGCCGGGACCGTCGGCCTCGCGCGCGAGAACCTGTCGTTGGACTTCACGTTCCGCGGCGAGACGGCCGCCGCCGGGCGGCCGGGGCCGACGTCGCTGGTGCGCGCCGACATGGACGCCTCGGAAGAGCGCACCCGGCTGATGTCCGGGGTGACGCTGGGGCTGCGCCGGGGAAACAGCCTGCACGAGGGGCGCCTCGTCGTGTCGCGGACCGAACGCCGGAGCCTGAACCCGTTGGACTCCCAGGCCGTCAGCCTGTTCCCGGTCGACCCGCGTCGGGCTGCGGCTCGACCTGCCGGACTTCACGCTCGCGGACGGGTTCCGGGACGACCAGCAGGCGGCCGAGCTCACCTACGAGTGGACGTTCCGGGCCGACGAGTTCCATACGCTGATCTTCGGGGGGCGGGGGCCGAGGTGCGGGCCGGCCGGTTCGGCGACCCCCTCGCGGCCCCGGACGACCCGTTGGGCGACCCCCGCGGCCGACGCGGCCGGGGACGCCGCGCGGGGCCCCGCGGGGTTCGACCAGCAGCGGCTCAACCTCGTGGCGTACGGCGAGGACCGCATGCAGGTGTTCGACAACCTGACGGTCACCGCGGGGGGGCGGTTCGAGCGTTACGGGCCCTACCCCTATCGCGGTGATGCCGCGCGGGTCGGCGCGCTACGACCTGGGGCCCGGCGTCTTCGTGCACGGCAGCGCGGGCACCGGGGCGGCGGCGCCGACGCTGGCGCAGCGGTTCAGGGACACCCTGTGGTTCCGCGGGAACCCCGAGCTGCAGCTCGCCCGCAGCCGGGCGTTCGACGGCGGTCTGACCGCCGCGCTGTGGGGAGAGCGGGCCCAGGCCGACCTCACCGGGTTCCGTCACGCGTATCAGGACCTCGTCGTCTGGGGCGGCGTGGACATCCCCCCCCCTCGAGTCGCTCGCCGAGTTCCGCCGGCTGAGGCTGTCGGCGCGGAGGCAGCTCGTGGAGGACGTGCGGGCCGGACTCCGCGACCCGCTGGTGGCGACGGCGACCTTCGACGAGGCCCGCACGAGCTACGTCAACCTGCCGGCGAGCCGGGCGCAGGGGGTGGAGGCGTCGTTCACCGCCACGCCGGTGCCCCTCGGTCGAGCTCGGCGCCGCGTACGCGTGGACCGACAGCCTCGTGACCCGCGGCGTCGAGCGGATGGAGGCCGGCGAGCCGCTGCCCGGCGTGCCGCGGCACAAGGCCACGTTCACCGCCCCGCCGTCGACGCCGGACCCGTCGCCGCCGGCGCCACCTTGACCTACGTCGGCGAGCGCCGGCCCGACAGCGACTTCTTCAGCGAGGTGTTCGGCGTCGAGGCGCTGGCGTCCTACCGGCGCTGGGACGCGTACGCCCGGGTGCGCCTCGGCGACCGCATCAGCGTGTCGGTCGTCGGCGAGAACCTGACCGACGAGCGGTACGAGGACTGGGCCGGTTTCCCGCGCTGGGCCGCTTCATCCGCGCGGGCGTGCAGGTGGGCTTCTAGGAGTCTGCGCCGTAGAACGGCGCGCACTCCTGGAGGGCCGGTTGGGCGCCGAGCGGAAGCGACCGACGACGATTGGCGGGCCGGCGGGTTTGCGGGGGAAGACTGGATGTTGGAGAGACTCTGGCTCATCGGCGTGCTCGCGGCCGCCGTATCGCTGGCCGCGTGCCAGGAGACTCCGCTCGAGCCGAGCGACGTGACGCCGCGGCCCGACCCCCTCGTGCTCTCCGCGGCGCCCGAGCCGCTCTACGCGGTCGAGTCGACCGGGGTGACCTTCGTGGCGGACGGCGAGGTGCGGGAGTACGCGTACCGCGTCTCGTTCGATCTCGTCCTGCGGGCCCCACCGCGACAACGAGATCGGCGTCATGCTGACCTCCGACAGCATCGTGCTGCAGCAGTTGCAGACCGTCACCCCGGAAGGCCCCGGCGGCGGCGTCGACCGCGAGACCTATCGGTTCGAGTCGCGGTCGGGCGAAGAGCGGCTCGAGGCGGGCGAAGAAACGGCGCGGGCGTACGACGTTTGGTATACGGCTGCCCAACGGGGGGCGGGGAGGTCCTCATCGCGGTTAGCCTCGACTTCGTCGACGACAACGGCACCCCCTTCAGCCAGGTCCGGCAGGTGCCGGTCGAGCCGCTGCCGGAGCCTTGACGGGCGCGGGGCGCAAACGTCGGCGGAACCCGCCGGGTCGCGGGTTCGTAGTCCGTAGCGAAGAACACGGCGGCCGTCGGCGTCGGTTCCCAGATATCGGTCGATCAACAGAGCAGAGAGGTTCCGTGAGAAAATCAGCGATTCGGTCGTCTCTGCGGCGTCGTGCTGGCCGGGCTCCTGGCCGCGTCCCGCGTCCGCCGGAGTAGCGCAGGCGCAGGAGGTCGAACGGTTCATCAAGGTGACCGACCGCGACCGCGAGCCGGTGACCGACCTCGGCGGCGGGCGACTTCACGGTCGAGCACGATGGCCGGCGCGTCGACGGCGTCCGGGTCGAGCTCGTCGACCAGCCGTTGCGGGTGGCCCTGGTCGTCGACGACGCGGGACGGCGCGGGGCTGTTCTTCCGGTACCTCCGCGACTACCTGCCCGAGTTCGTGAGGGCCCTGCCCCGAGGACGCCGAGATCGGGCTGATCCTGCTGTCGGGCCGCCCGCGCACGGTCGTCGACTACACCGACGGCCGCGACCGCGGTGATCGAGACGCTCGGCGAGTTCTTCGTGGAGGAGGATCGCGCCGGCGGGATTCTTCGCGGTCTGGAGGAGACCGTGGACCGCTGGGACGAGGACCTGCGGTGGCCGATCCTCGCGATGGTCGCGACGGACGGGCCGGCGCAGAACCCGCCCACCGACGGCCGCTACCAGGCCGTCATGGAGCGCGTGTTCGAGCGCGGGGCGATCGTCAACTCACTGATCATGATGCTCCCGACGCGGGCGTCCGGGGGCGGCTACCAGACTTCGGTCGCGTACAACGCGGCCCAGGTCACCGGCGGCTGGCACGACACGGTCGCCGGCCCCAGCCAGATCATCGGCGACAAGCTCCAGGAGATGGCGGCCGAGATCAGACGGCAGTACGACGAGACGCGGTACCAGTACGCGGTCTCCTACCGCGTGCCGGGCGGCACCGACCCCGAAGCCCCCGCCTCGGCCGCCGTCCGACGGTCGGGCGTGGGGCTGAGCATCTCGGCCAGCGGCCGGCCCCCGCGCCGCCGCGCCGGCCGTCGCCGACGCGTCCGAGGTGGGGAACAGCCGCGAGGAGCTGTTCAACCAGGGCGAGGCGGAGTTCGCGGCCGGCAACAGCGCGGCGGCGGCCGAGTGGTTCCAGAGGGCCCACGAGCGGGACCGGCGCTGGGTCCTGCCGCTGTACAGGCTGGGGCTGGTCGCGCTCAACCTCGGCGACATCGAAGGGGCCAAGGAGTGGCTGCGGCAGGCCGTCGACGCCGACCGGAACTCGGCGGAGGGCCAGCAGGCGGCCGCGATACTGGCTTCGCTGCCCTAGGAGTCTGCGCCGTAGAACGGCGCAGACTCCTACCGACCTGCCCGGGCGTCTGCGCTGTTTCCGCGGCGCAGACTCCCGGCTTTTACCTGTATGCTGATCATTCGGGGGAATCTTCGCGTCAGCGAAGACTCCGAACGCGACCGTAATGTCGCGCAGTTTTCCACCAGTTGGAGGTTCAACGTGCACCGACTCATCTGCGGCCTCGCATTCGGCCTGACCATCACGGCCGGCGCCGCTTCCGCCCAGGACATCCACCTCGACCGGCTCACCCTGCCCGAGGGGTTCTCGATCGAGGTCTACGCCAGCGGCGTGCCCAACGCCCGGTCGATGGCCCGGTCGCCTGAGGGCACCCTGTTCGTCAGCACCCGCTCGCGCGGCGACGTCTACGCCGTCGTCGACGCCGACGGGGACCACCCGCGCCGACGAGGTGCACGTCCTCGCCTCCGGCCTCAACATGCCGAACGGCGTCGCCTTCCGCGACGGCTCGCTCTACGTCGCCGAGGTGAACCGCGTCCTCCGCTACGACGGCATCGAGTCGCGGCTCGACGACCCGCCCGAGCCCGTGGTCATCGACGACGAGTTCCCGACGGACCGGGCGCACGGGTGGAAGTTCATCCGCTTCGGGCCCGACGGCAAGCTCTACATCCCGGTGGGCGCGCCGTGCAACATCTGCGACAACACCGACCAGGACATCCGCTACGCCACCATCACCCGCATGAACGCGGACGGCAGCGGGCAGGAGGTCTTCGCCCACGGCGTGCGGAACACCGTCGGCTTCGACTGGCATCCCGACACCGGCGAGCTGTGGTTCACGAACAACGGGCGCGACTGGCTCGGCGACGAGAGCCCCCGGCGACACGCTGCACCACGCCCCCGAGATCGCCATGCACTTCGGCTATCCCTTCTGTCACGAGGGCGACATCGCCGACCCCGAGTTCGGCGACCGGCGGAG
>CAXXTG010000262.1:0-4803 GCA_963666855.2 Vicinamibacterales bacterium | reverse complement strand
TTGGCCATCGCCTTCGATTTTCGCGGCGGGCGGCCGGCGCGGCCGCCCAGGATGGGGCGGCGTCGGACCGGGCGGCGTTGGTCGCGCTCTACGACGCCACGGGCGGGGACGGCTGGACGAACCGCACCAACTGGAAGTCGGCGTCGCGGCTGGGCGACTGGCACGGCGTGACGACGGACGCTGACGGCCGGGTCACGGGCCTGAACCTCCACCGGAACGGGCTGGCCGGCCCCCTCCCGCCCGCGCTGGGAACCCTGACGCGGCTCGAGTCGCTCGACCTCGGCCGGAACGGGCTGAGCGGCCCGATTCCGGGCGCTTTGGGCAGTCTCGTCGACCTGAAGCTGCTGATCCTCTCCCGGAACGACTTCACCGGCCCGGTGCCGCCCACCCTGGGGCGCCTGGCGAACCTCGAGGTGATCTCCCTGGGGTCGAACGCCCTGACCGGTCCGATTCCGGACGCCCTGGCGGGACTGACGAACGTAAGGGAGCTGTTCCTCTACGACAACCACCTGACCGGCCCCGTCCCGGCATGGGTGGGGGACCTGGCCGGCCTCGAGACGCTGTTCCTCTCTTGGAACCCCCTGACGGGGACGCTGCCCCGGAGCCTGACCCGGCTGTCGAGACTGGCCGACCTGGACATCGACGAGACGGACGCCTGCGCCCCCGGCGACGACGAGTTCCGGGCTTGGCTGACCGGAATCGACTTCTCAGGCGCCACGTGCAACGGCCCGCCCGAGGCCGTCGGCGTGATCCCGGCGCAGTCGTTGACCGAAGGGGGGCCGGCCGTCGCGGTGCCCATGGAAGCCTGGTTCAGCGATCCCGACGACGACGATCTGACCTACGCGGCCGTGTCCAGCCATGCCGGCGCCGTCGCCGCGACGGTGTCCGGCGACACCGTATGGCTCGCGCCGGGGGCGGCGGGGACGGCGACGGTGACGGTGACGGCGAGCGACCCGGAGGGCCTGAGCGCCACCCAGACGATGTCGGCGACGACCGCCGCGTCGGCCGGCCCGCGGGGCGACCGCGAGGCCCTCGAGGCCCTGTACGACGCGACCGGGGGCGCGGACTGGACGTTGAACCACAACTGGAAGACGACGGCGCGCTGGGCGAATGGAGCGGCGTGACGACCGACGAGGACGGGCGGGTCACGAAGCTGACCCTCGCCGGCAACGGCCTCGTCGGCGCGGTGCCGGCCGCGCTGGGCAGCCTCGCGGCTCTCGAAGCGCTGGACCTCCGCGACAACGAGCTGTCCGGCCCGATCCCGGATGCGCTGGGGAACCTGTCGCGCCTCGAGGACCTCAACCTCGAACAGAACGAGCTGTCCGGCCCGATCCCGGCCGCGCTGGGCAACTTGTCGCGCCTCGGGGTGCTCGACCTCGCGCAGAACGACCTGACCGGCCCGATTCCGGACGCGCTGCGGCGCCTGTCGAGCCTCCACGGGCTCGATCTCTCCTGGAACGACCTGACCGGCCCCGTTCCGACCTGGCTGGGAGGCCGGGTCGGGATGCGGTGGCTGTACCTCCTCGGCAACGACCTGACCGGCCCGATCCCGGACGAGCTGCGAAACCTGACCGCACTGGGGGGACTGGGGCTCTCCTGGAACGACCTGAGCGGCGGCCCCCTCCCCGCGTGGCTGGGGAACCTGACCGAGCTCCACTGGTTGTACCTGGCCGGGCTCGATCTGACCGGCCCCATCCCGGCCGGGCTGGGGAGGCTGGCGAACCTCAAGCACCTGTACCTCAACTCGAACGCGCTGACCGGTCCCGTCCCGGCCGAGCTGGGAACCCGCGAGAGCCTCTCGACGCTGGACCTGTCCTACAACTGGGGGCTGTCGGGGCCGCTCCCGAGCGCCCTCCACCGGGGGCCCGACGACGCGAACCTGAACGTCTTCGTCAGCCGCGTGTGCGCTCCGGCGGAGTGGCACGACTGGCTGGAGACGATCGAGTTCAAGGGGCGGCTGTGCGGGGACGACCCGGACGTGACGATCGACGTGGCCGTCGTCCATACGCCGGCCGCCCGCGAGGCGGCGGGCGGGGCCGGCGAGATCGCGGCCATCATCGACCTCATGGTCGCCGAGGCCAACCAGGCCTACGCGGCGGGCGGGCTGCGGCAGCGGCTGGCCCTGGTCGGCAGATCCGAGGTGCAGTACGAAGAGACGGGCGACTCGTCGGTCGATCTCGGGCGGCTCGCCGACCCGTCGGACGGCCACATGGACGAGGCGCATGCCCTGCGCGCCCGGACCGGGGCGGACCTCGTGCACGTGATCGTCGATGCCGACAAGGCCGACGTCCGCGGCATCGCCCGTATCGGCGGCGCGTTCGGCCTCACCGTCCACCGCGGCGGGGGCGCGGTCTTCGCGCACGAGCTGGGGCACAACATGGGGCTCCGGCACGACCGGTACGCGTCGGGCCGCGTGGGCCGGACGCGGGCGGATCCGGCGTTCGGCTACGTGAACCCGGCGGGCGCCACGGCGGGTGCCGCGCGATCCAGCCGCTGGCGCACGGTGATGGCCTACAACACCGCGTGCGCCGACGTCCACGCCCTCTGCCCGTGGGTGCTCCGATTCTCGAATCCGCGCCAGACCTTCGACGGCGCTCCCCTCGGGGTTCCCTTCACCGACGGCGCCGCGTCGGGCCTGTCCGGGCCGGCCGACGCGGTCGCGGTCCTCGAGACCACCGGCCCGGCGGTGGCGCGTTGGCGGGACCGCCCCGACGACGCCAACCGGCCTCCGGCCGCGGTGGGCGCCCTGCCCGACCGGAACCTGATGCGGCACGACAGGCTCGACGTGGACCTGTCGGCGGCCTTCATTGATCCGGACGGCGACGCGCTGAGCTACGCGGTCTCGTCGTCGGCGCCCGAGGTGGCGACGGTGCTCGTGTCGGGCGCGCGCCTGACGCTGGCGGCGGTGGGCATCGGCGCGGCGACGATCCGGGTGACCGCGGCCGATCCCGGCGGCCTGACCGCCACGCAGTCGTTCGCGGTGACGGTGACCCTTGGCGCGAACCTGCCGCCGGCGACGGTGCGGACGCTGCCGGACCGGACACTGCAATTGGGGGGCACGCTCGAGATGGACCTGTCGGCGGCGTTCGCCGACCCCGACCAGGACCCGTTGGTCTTCGCGGCGTCGTCGTCGGCGCCGGACGTGGTGGCGGCCCGCGCGTCGGGCGCCCGCCTGACCCTCACGGCGGCGGCCCTGGGCACGGCGGCGGTCCGGGTGACCGCGACCGACCCCGCGGGCCAGAGCGCCGCGCAGTCGTTCACGGTGACGGTGACGAGGTCGGCGCCGTTCACCGACGACCCGCTCCGGCCCGGGGTGACGCCCCTCAGGGCTGTCCACTTCACGGAGCTGCGGACGCGCATCGACGCGGTGCGGCGGGCGGGGGGGCTGGAGCCGTTCTCCTGGACGGACCCGGTCCTGACGCCGGGGGTGACGCCGGTCCGGCTCGTGCATCTGCGGGATCTGCGGCGGGCGCTCGCCGCGGCATACGCGGCGGCGGGCCGGCCCGTGCCGACCTGGACCGACGCGGCGCCGGCGGCGGGGGACGACACCGATCCGGGCGGCGCATGTGACGGAGCTGCGCAGGGCGGTGATGGCGCTGGAGTGAGCCGACCTCCGGGTCCGTTCGCCGCCCCGTGAAGGACATCGCGGTTCGGGGCGTCGACCCCGGCGTTCCACGGGCACCGTCGGGGTCCCCGCCCGCCGCGAACCGGCGTTCCGACCGGCCGGCGGAGAGGCCGGGGCCGCGATGCCGGGTCGACCCGCGGTCCGCGCAGCGGCACCGGCTGTTATGCTGACGGCGACAGGGGGGGGGATCGCATGCA
This sequence comes from Vicinamibacterales bacterium, assembly GCA_963666855.2. Lineage (GTDB taxonomy): Bacteria > Acidobacteriota > Vicinamibacteria > Vicinamibacterales > UBA8438 > JAJEEA01. Next base: position 981 of record CAXXTG010000262.1, on the reverse strand, counting down.
TGACGATGGGCGCATCCGGGTGTCGTTGGCCGCTTGGTGGGCCGCCGCCGCGGTCGGGCTCGTTCTGATCGCCGGCGCCGCGGCCCGGGCGCAGACGCCGGCCGGGGACCGGGCCGAGCGCCATCGGGTCCCGGCCGACTTCATGAGCTACCAGGGCGCGGGGTGGCTCGAGCGGGCCGAGCGCGAGGTGGAGGAGCAGCCCGAGGCGGTGCTCGACGTCATGGGCCTCGCGCCGGGCGACGTGGTCGCCGACGTGGGGTGCGGCTCGGGCTACTACGCCCGCCGCATCGCCGGCCGGGTCGCGCCGGGGGGGCGCGTCTACTGCGTCGACATCCAGCCCGAGATGCTCGACATCATGCGCGACCTCGCCGAGCGCGACGGGGTGACGGGCATTGTCCCGGTGTTGAGCGGGCCCGACGACCTGAAGCTGCCGCCGGGCTCGGTGGACTGGATCGTGCTGGCCGACGTCTACCACGAGATGTCCGACCCGGAGACCATGCTCGCGGACATGCGCGCGGCCCTCGCCCCCGGCGGGCGCGTCGCCCTGCTCGAATACCGCATCGAGGACGGCACTGGCGACAACCTCAAGTCCGACCACGCGATGTCCGTGCGGCAGGTCCTCGCGGAGTGGCTGCCGGCCGGCTTCGCCCTCGTCGACCTGCACGAGTTCCTGCCCGGGCAGCACCTCTTCATCCTGAAGGCGGCGGGCGACGACTCGGTCGCCGGCGGCCCGGTCCGGAACCTCGATCTGGCGGAGGCCCTCGCCGAGGGCCTCGTCGAGGCCGAGGCTCGCGGGGCGGGGGAGACCGGCGTGACCGTCCGCATCCGCAACCTCTCCGGCGGGAGGCTCGTGGTGACGATGGCCGTCGGGGTGTCGTTCCCCGCGGACGGCGGGCGGCGCGACATGGTCTCGCGGCGCGACGCCGTCGTCCTGCTATTCGACGGCGAGTGGCACGACTGGACGGTGCGTTCGGTGGGGCG
>CAXXTG010000261.1:0-17859 GCA_963666855.2 Vicinamibacterales bacterium | reverse complement strand
GATCCGCGCGGTGCCCCTCGATCAGCCGCTCGACATCGACGGGAACCTCTTCGAGGGCGTCTACGAGATCGTGCAGCCCCTGACCGGATTCGTGCAGCAGCAGCCCGACGAGGGGGCGCCGGCGACCGAGCGCACCGAGGCCTGGGTGTTCTACGACGACAGCAGCATCTATGTGTCGGGCCGCCTGTGGGACTCGGCCCCCGAGTCGCGCTGGGTCGCCAACGAGATGCAGCGCGACTCGTTCCAGATCATCAACAACGACTCGTTCAGCGCCGCCTTCGACACCTTCTACGACCGGCGCAACGGCTTCGCGTTCATGGTCAACCCCATCGGGGGGTTCTTCGACTACCAGATCACCGACGAGGGCAACCCCAACAGCGACTGGAACCCGATTTGGGACGTCCGGACCGGGCGCTTCGACGGCGGCTGGACGGTCGAGATGGAGATTCCCTTCAAGTCGATCCGGTTCCCGGGCGGCGAGTCGCAGGTGTGGGGCATCCAGCTCGGCCGGAACATCCGCTGGAAGAACGAGTGGACCTACCTCACTCCCGTCGCCATCTCCGCCGGGCCGGGGATGTTCCGGCTGTCGGCGGCGGGCACCCTGACCGGGCTGCAGGTGCCGTCGGGCAATCGGACGTTCGAGATCAAGCCCTACGCGATCGGGTCGTCGGCCACCAACGTCGCGACGGACCTCTACAATGACGCCGACGGCGACTTCGGCGTCGACGTCAAGTACGGCCTGACCGAGAACCTCACCGCCGACTTCACCTACAACACCGACTTCGCCCAGGTCGAGGTGGACGAGGCGCAGATCAACCTGACGCGCTTCAGCCTGTTCTTCCCCGAGAAGCGCGAGTTCTTCCTGGAGGGGCGCGGCATCTTCGACTTCGGCCGGGGCGTGCGGTTCGGTGGCGGCGGCGGGCCCGGGGGCGGGGGGAGACCGAGTTCCGGCGGCTTCTTCGGGGGCGGCGACGTGCCCACGGTGTTCTTCAGCCGGCGGATCGGGCTCGAGTCGGGAACGACGGTGCCCATTCAGGCCGGCGGGCGGATGACCGGCAAGGTGGGCGACTTCACGGTGGGGGCCCTGAACATCCAGACCGACGACGTCCTCGACGTCGCGGACCCCACCAACTTCACGGTCCTCCGGCTGAAGCGCGACATCCTGCGGCGCAGCGCGGTGGGCGCCCTGTTCACCGGGCGGTCGGTGTCGCTGAACGGCGAGGGGTCGAACGAGGCGTTCGGCGTCGACGGCGTGTTCTCGTTCTACGACAACGTGAACTTCAACGGCTACTACGCCAAGACCCGGACCCCGGGGCTCGTCGGCGAGGACGAGAGCTATCAGGCCGCGTTCACCTACAACGGCGACCTCTACGCGGTCAGCGTCGACCACCTGCTGGTCGGCGACCACTTCAACCCCGAGGTCGGCTTCATGCGCCGCGACGACTTCCGGCGCACGTACCTGCAGGCCAAGTACTCGCCCCGCCCGGCCGGCATCGAGGCGGTGCGCCAATTCACGTTCGGGGGCAGCTACGACTACTTCGAGACCGCCGTCGGCCGCGTCCCCGAGACGGAGCTCGCCCAGGCCAACTTCCAGATCGAGTTCGAGAACAGCGACCGGTTCAGCGCCGACGTGCAGCGGAGCTACGAGTTCCTCGACGTGCCGTGGCAGCGGGTGCTCGGCACCGAGTACGAGATTCCGGCCGGCGAGTACGTGTTCCGCGACTACTACCTGTCGTACTCGATGGGCGCGCAGCGCCGACTCTCGGGCAACCTGTCGCTCCAGTACGGCGAGTTCTACAACGGGGAGATCACCTCGGTGGGCTACTCGCGCGGCCGGATCGAGGTCACCCCCCAGTTCTCGTTCGAGCCGAGCATCTCGGTGAACCACGTCAAGATTCCCGAGGCGACCTTCACCGCGCCGCTGGCCGTCTCGCGGGTGACCTACACGTTCACCCCGCGCGTCTTCTTCAGCGGCCTGCTGCAGTTCAACCCGACGTCGGAGACCCTCAGCACCAACCTGCGCCTGCGGTGGGAGTACCGCCCCGGCAGCGAGCTCTTCGTCGTCTACAACGACCAGCGCGACACCGCGCTGGTGCCCGACCAGCGGTTCCCGATGCTGCAGAACCGCGCTTTCGTCGTGAAGTTCACCCGGCTGTTCCGGTACTGACCGTCCGGCCGCCTCCCGAGGCGGCCGGACGCGGCGCATCGGCTTGTTCGCGTCGCGCCGCGGTCGGCGCAGGCGGACCGGCCGTTTCCGTTGCCCGGGAACCGCGCTTTCGTTGTAAAGTTCACCAGACTGTTCCGGTACTGATCGGCGGCCTTCCCGGACCGGCGCGAGCCGGGGGACGGCCGGCGTGGGGCGGGGAGTGTATACACCATGTCCATTCGTCGCTTGGCTCTCGTCCTGACCGCGGCCGGCAGCGCCGCGGCGCTGCTTCCCGCCGCCCCGGCCGGCCTCGCCGCCCAGGGGCCGCCGCCCGCGCCCGCCGCCGCCGTCGACTTCCAGCGCGACGTGCGGCCGATTCTGGCCGACAACTGCTTCTCGTGCCACGGGCCCGACGAGGGCACGCGGCAGGCGCGGCTGCGCCTAGACACGCGGGACGGTGCGTTCGGGGCGCGCCCGCGGGGCGCCGCCGTCGTGCCCGGCGACGCCGGGGCGAGCCTGCTGCACCAGCGCGTCACCCACGCCGACGAGCGCCTGCGGATGCCGCCCCCGGCCCTGTCCAACAAGCGGCTGTCGGCCGGGCAGATCGACGTGCTGACGCGCTGGATCGACGAGGGCGCGTCGTGGGACCAGCACTGGTCGTTCGAAGCCGTCGCCGAGCACGCCCCGCCCGCGGTCGCCGACGAGGCGTGGGCGCGCAACCCGATCGACCGCTTCGTCCTCGCGCGGCTCGAGGCCGAGGGGCTGACGCCGGCCGAAGAGGCCGACAAGCGCACCCTGGCCCGCCGCGTGGCCCTCGACCTGACGGGGCTGCCGCCCGATCCGGGCCTCCTCGCGTCCTACCTGAACGACAGGTCGGACGACGCCTACGAGACCCTCGTCGACCGGCTGCTGCGGTCGCGCCACTGGGGCGAGCACCGCGCCCGCTACTGGCTCGACGCGGCCCGCTACGGCGACACCCACGGCATCCACATCGACAACTACCGCGAGATGTTCGCGTGGCGCGACTGGACGATCCGGGCGTTCAACGAGAACCAGCCCTTCGACGACTTCGTCGTCGAGCAGGTGGCCGGCGACCTCCTGCCCGAGCCGAGCCTCGACCAGCTCGTGGCCACCGGCTTCCAGCGCAACAACATCACCACCAACGAGGGCGGGGTGGTGCCGGAGGAGTACGAGGCGATCTACGCCAAGGACCGGGCCGAGACCATCGGCAACGTCTTCCTCGGGCTGACCGTCGGCTGCGCGACCTGCCACGACCACAAGTTCGACCCCATCGCGCAGAGCGAGTTCTACGCGATGACCGCGTTCTTCCGGAACACGACGCAGTACGTCATGGACGGCAACGTCTCCGACCCGCCGCCCATCCTCGTGGTGCCCGACGACGCCGACCGCGGGCTCTGGCACGAGCTGCGCGACGAGGCGGTGGAACTCGACGCGAAGCTGGACGAGCGCGCCGTGTCGGTGAACCCCGACTTCATCGAGTGGGTGACCCGCGGCGAGCACCGCGACCTCGTGACGCCGCTCGAGCCCGAGGCGGAGGTGCTGACGCTGGCCCTCGACGACCCGGCGGGCCCCGCCGTCGTCCACCGCGGCGAGCGGCGGCCCGTCGCGCTCGAGCCCGGCGTGACCATCGAGGACGGCCCCGACGGCCATCCCGCCCTGCGCTTCGAGGGCGAGTCGTGGGTCGAGCTGCCGTCCCTGGACGTCGACGCCGACACGCCGTTCTCGATTGCGATGTGGATCTTCCAGCCCGAGGACGAGGGCAACTTCGTCGTGGCCGGCCAGTACGACCAGGAGGACGGCGCGCGCGGGTGGTCGGTGACCCTGGGCTCGCGCCAGCTCAACTTCCGGCTGACCGGCGAGCGCAACGAGCGCGGTGCCGCCACCAGCGCCCGGGTCGGGCCCATCAACACCAAGCGCATGCCGGCCGGCGAGTGGACCCACATCGTGCTCACCCACGACGGGTCGGGCGAGCGCGGCGGGCTGCACGTCTACCAGAACGGCGAGCGGGTGGAGGAGCAGGGCAGCGAGTTCTTCGCCAAGGCGGCGGGCAGCATCGTCACCGACAAGCCGTTCTACCTGGGGCGGGGTGACGCCGTCAACCGGGGGGGTGCTCGAGACCCGCCACTTCGCGGGCGGGGGCGTCGCCGACCTCCGCGTCTTCGACCGCGCCCTCACGGTGCAGGAGGCCAAGGTCGTTTCCGAGTGGCGGACCCTGCGGGGGGCGACGGTCAAGTCGCCGCAGGGGTTTGACCATGCCCGAGCGCGACGTTCCTGCGGTTGCGCTATCTGAGCATCGACGACGACGAGCCGTACCCGCCAACTGCAGGCCCGGCGCCGCGCCGTGGGACGACGAGTGGCGCGAGGTGCGGCGGCGCGGCAGCATCACCCACGTGATGCAGGAGCGGATGGACGGCGAGGCGGCGGCCTACGTGCTCGAGCGCGGGGGTGTACGATCAGCGCCGCGAGCGGGTTCTCGCCGGCACCCCCGGCGGCGCTGCCGCCGATGGCGGAGTCGTGGCCCCGCAACCGCCTCGGCCTCGCCCGGTGGCTCGTCGACGACGCCAACCCCCTGACCGCCCGGGTCACCGTGAACCGGTTCTGGCAGCAGGTCTTCGGCACCGGGCTCGTGGCGACCAGCGAGGACTTCGGGGCGCAGGGGGAGACGCCCTCGCACCCCGAGCTGCTCGACTACCTGGCCCACGACTTCCGCGCGTCGGGGTGGGACGTCAAGCGGTTCTTCCGCACCCTCGTGACCTTCGGCCGCCTACCGACAGGCGGCGGCGGTGACCCCCGGGAAGCTCGAGCGCGACCCGCAGAACCGGCTGCTCTCTCGCGCGGGCCCCCGGTTCCGGATGGACGCCGAGATGGTCCGCGACCAGGCCCTCGCCGCGAGCGGGCTGCTCGTGCGCACCATCGGCGGGCCGAGCGTCAGGCCATACCAGCCCGAGGGGGTGTGGTCGACGGTGGCCATGCCCCAAAGCAACACCCGGGTCTACGAGCGGGACAGCGGCGACGCCCTGTACCGGCGCAGCCTCTACACGTTCTGGAAGCGGTCGGCCCCGCCCGCGTCGATGGACATCTTCAACGCGCCGACGCGCGAGCACTCGACGGTGCGCCGCGAGCGGACCAACACCCCGCTCCAGGCCTTGGTGACGATGAACGACACGCAGTTCGTCGAGGCGTCGCGGCACCTCGCCCAGCGGGCGATGCGCGACGGCGGGTACGGCTTCGACGAGCGGCTCGACTACATGACCACGCGGCTCCTCGCGCGCGATTTCACCGCGCCCGAGCGGGCGGTGGCGCGGCGCACCTGGGACCGCTTCGTCGACCTCTACGGGACCGACGCGGACGGGGCGCGCGAGCTGCTGGACGTGGGCGAGTCGGCCCACGACGCGGCGCTGCCCCTGACCGAGTCGGCGGCGTGGACGATGCTGGCGAGCCAGTTGATGAACTGGACGAGGTCCTGAACAAGTAAGGGCGAGGAAACGATGCACCCATTCAAGGAAGCCGTTCGCGCGGAGACCCGGCGTCAGTTCTTCGGCCGCACCGCCCGGGGCATCGGCGGGCTCGCCCTGGCCAACCTGATGGCCGACGACGCGTTCGCGCTGCCGGGGCAGGCCCCGTCGGCGGTCGGCGGGCTGCCGTCGCTGCCGCACTTCGCGCCCAAGGCGAAGCGCTGCATCTACCTGCACATGATGGGCGCGCCGCCCCAGATGGACCTGCTCGACTACAAGCCCAAGATGCGGGACTGGTACGACAAGGACCTGCCCGAGTCGATCCGCCAGGGCCAGCGGCTGACGACGATGACGTCGGGGCAGTCGCGCTTCCCCGTCGCCCCGTCGGTGTTCGAGTTCTCGCAGCACGGCGACGGCGGCGCGTGGTTCTCGGAGATCCTGCCCCACACCGCGAGCATGGCCAACGACATCGCGGTCATCCGGTCGATGCACACCGACGCCATCAACCACGAGCCGGGCATCACGTTCATCCAGACCGGCCAGCAGATTCCCGGCCGGCCGTGCATCGGGGCGTGGTTCGCCTACGGCCTCGGCAGCATGAACGAGGACCTGCCGACGTTCGTGGTCATGAACGCCGAGCGCAGCCACCCCCGCGCCGGCGTCCAGGCCATCTCGGCCAAGCTGTGGAGCGCCGGGTTCCTGTCGCCCGAGTACGCCGGGGTGGGGCTGCGCACCGGGGCCGACCCCGTGCTCTACCTGCGCGACCCCGACGGCGTGTCGCCCGGCGTGCGGCGCGAGATGCTCGACGGCCTCGGCGCGCTGAACCGGCTGCGCCACGAGCAGGTCGGCGACCCCGAGACCCTCGCCCGCATCGAGCAGTACGAGATGGCCTTCCGCATGCAGTCGTCGGTGCCCGAGATGGCCGACCTGTCGAGCGAGCCCGACAGCACCTTCGAGCGCTGGGGCGAGGAGGCGAAGCAGGCCGGCAAGTTCCAGAACGCGGCCCTGATGGCGCGCCGGCTCGTCGAGCGGGGCGTGCGCTTCGTGCAGATCTACCACCGCGGCTGGGACGTGCACGCGTTCGCGCCCCAGGTGCTGCCGGCGCAGGCGCGCGACGTCGACCGCGCCGCGTGGGCCCTCGTCCAGGACCTGAAGGAGCGCGGGCTCTTCGACGAGACCCTCGTCATCTGGGGCGGCGAGTTCGGCCGCACCATCTACTCGCAGGGCCGGCTGACCCCCACCGACTACGGCCGCGACCACCATCCGCGCTGCTACAGCCTGTGGATGGCCGGCGGCGGCGTGCAGGGCGGGACGGTCTACGGCGAGACCGACGACTTCTCGTACAACATCGTCAAGGACCCGGTGCACATCCGCGACTTCCAGGCCACCATCCTGCACCTCTTCGGCATCGACCACGAGCGGTTCACCTACAAGCACCGCGGCCTCGACGCCCGCCTGACGGGGGTCGAGCCGGCCCGGGTGGTGCACGAGATTCTCGCTTGAGGACGCCGCCGCCGGCGGTTGCGGGCGCGGGAGGAACAGAAGAAGGCCGGAGTTGATCCAGGTCGGCTGAATTCGCCGGTCCCCGCCCGCCGGCGCGCCCGGTCATCGTCCGGGGTCTGTGACCGGCCGGGCCCCCGACCGCCGCCGTCGCGCGTGTCACTCGTTCCGCAGGGCCGCTTCGATGGCGGTCTTCGCTTCCTGCCACGCGATCTCGTCCGCGCCGTACCGGTAGAGGGCCGCGAGGATGTCGTCGTCCAGGATGCGCGCGCGGTTGCGCGCGTAGGCGGGGTGGCGCTCCCAGCGCGACCGCTTCCGGGCGCTCGGATCGAACCAGTCGGCGAGAATCGCCTTGAGTTCGCGCTTGGCGTCGGTGGGTTGGTACTCCACGCCGGCGGCGTGCTTGAGGATGTCGGACAGGGCGCCCGCCGCCCCGCGCGCGGTCCGGGTCTCGACGACGGCCGTGCGCAGGCGTTCGGCGAGGCCCGACAGCATCTGCACCTCGTAGTCGACGTAGGCGCCGGGGGTGGTGTCGCCGGCGCCGGGGGTGGTGTCGCCGGCGCCGGGCGCGGCGGCCCCCGTCGCGGCGGGCGGGACCGCGAGGAGGCCGTCGAGGTGATGGAGCCGGACGCTGTCGAAGTCGGGCCCGAGCCTTGCGCAGACGCCGTCGGCGACCGCCGCCAGCTCGGCCAGGTTCCCGTCCGTCCACGCGTGCGCGGTCAGCCGGTCGCGCACGTCCGACGCGATGTCGATGGGCCGCCCCGCCGCGTGCTCGAGGAAGTACCGGAAGAGCGGCTCGACGTCGGCGCGGCGGGCGCGCAGGGGCGGGATCTCGACGCGGTGGCCCAGACGGTTGTAGAGCTCCTGCCGGAAGCCGTGCTCCTCGCGCCACGCGGGGTCCTGAATCGGCTTGTTGGTGGCGGTGACGAGGAGGGTGTCGACGAGGATCCGGTCCTCGCCGGGCGCGTAGTTGGCGGGCACGCCGGCCGCGCCCGCGCCGGGGCAGCGCCCCATCCGGCGCACGCGGCGCAGGCCGTCGGCTCGATGCCGGTCGCGGTACTCGAACAGCGCGGTCTGCCCGCCGGGGGTCAGCTCGGCGATCTCGTCGATGAACAGGGTGCCCCCGTGCGCCGCCTCCGCGATTCCCGCCTTGTGCTCGCGGGCGTCGGTGAACGCCCCCCGCCAGTAGCCGAACAGCTCGCTGTAGTGCACGTCGGCGTTGTTCGCCCGCGCCACCCACTTTTCGAAGGGCGCGTCGCGGCGCGGTGACGCGGCGTGGGCGTAGCGCGCGACCGCCGACTTGCCGGTGCCCGTCTCGCCCAGGAGTAGGATCTCGCCCACGCCGCGCTCGGCCACGCGCCGGATCTCCCGCAGGGCGAGGAGGAAGCTGACCGCGCCGCCCTGGAGGCCCTCGTCGCCGGCGGGCACGAGCCCGTTCCGCGAGAGTTGACGGTCCAGCGCTTCGGCGTCGAGGTCCGTCTTGGGCAGGAACCCGTCGGCGCCCCGTTCGCCCGCCGTCTCCCGTTTGCGTCCCTCGGTGGCCAGCATGACCACCGGCAGCACCGAGCCGCACTCGCCGCGCAGCGCGTCGAGCAGTCGAAGCCCGAACGTCCCGGCTTCCGGGTCCTCCGGGTCGTCGAAGCGCAGGTCCAGCAGCACGAGCGCCAACCGCGGAGGGTCCGAGTCGAGCCAGAGGCGGCCGACCCTCTCCACCGTCGTCTCGACGCAGTTCCGGCCGGCCGCGTCCTGGCCTGTCAGGAAGACGAAGTCCCCGGCGTCGCGCCCCGCCGCGTCGAGGAACGACCGCCGGAACGGGCCGGCGCGCCCGATCTGGTCGTCGATGACGACGATCCGTCGGCCGTCGCCCAGTCTCGGAGTGCTCATGGCTCGCCGGTTCCCCTCCGGTCCGCGGGCCGCGGCGCGCGGGTCACCGGGGCCAACGTCGACTCGGCGCTCATCGACTACGTCACGCGCGCGGGCCCGACCCCCCGCCGCCCCCCGGCGACGGCACCCAGAACCCGTCGGGCAGACGGGTCATCTCGTCGTGGAGGGCGCGCGCCGCCCGCCGAATGCGCGCGAGGGGGCCCGGTGCCGGATTGCCGGGCCTGCGCGCGCGCATCTCCCCAAGCAGGGCGTCGAGACGCGCGCCGAGACGGCGCGCCACGTCCGCGGGGGCGAATGCGCGGCGGAACGCCGCGTCGAGCCGTGTCTGGAGCGGTTCGATTTCGGCCGCCGGCAACCGGACCAGCGGGGCGATCATCGGCAGCATCCCCGTCGGCGAGAACCCCGCCACGTTGTCGCGCACCGAGCGCGCCGAGTCCGCGAAGGCGCGCGCTTCGCGCTCGTCGTCCAGCCACGCGGCCAAGCCGCGGTCGTCCAGCACCTGGAACACGTTCTCCAGGAAGGAATGCCGGCAGCGGCCGGCTTCGCGCGCGGCACCGCACGGCAGGCCGGGCAGCGCGACCACCTCGAAGCGGCGGGGCGGTTCGGCGGCCTCGGGGCGCGCCGACGTGGGCCGGCCTCCGCACGCGCGCCGCAGCAGTTCGCGCATGCGCCCGGCGTCGCGGCGCTCCTCCCAAGACGACCGCCCGGCCTCGACCGCCGCCGCCTCGCGCTCGAAGCCGCGCCGCCAGGCGCTGGGCGCTTCGCCGCCCGCCAGCGCGGTCAGGTAGCAGGCGATGACGTATTCCGTGAACCGTGGGTGCCTCGAGCAGGGTCCAGTCCGGCCGGCCGCGGCGGAAGCTCTCGACGAAGCCGCGCAATCTGCTCTTCACCGCGTCCGGTTGTCTCTCCCACCGCCCCCCGCCCCGCGGGCTCGGCACGGCGAACTCGAGCTCGCGCTCCCGGTCGCCGAGGCCGCCGTAGCGGTGCAGGCTGCTCTTGACGTGCACCACGTAGAGCTCTTGGTGCTTCCTCAGCAGGTCGCGGGTTCTGTTCCGCTGCCCGTGGAACAGCAGCAGCATCGGCGGCGCGCAGTCGTCGAGCGCGTCGTAGAGACCGCGCCGGGCGTTCGGCAGTCGGTCGCGCGCGTCGATCCCCAGCGCGGCCAGCCCCTCGCCGCCGAACTTGCCGTCGAGCCCGAACGAAAGGACGGTCATCGCGCTGGCCGCGTCGGGCCGCGTCAGCCGGCGGCCGGCTGCGGGCGGTCCGCCGGTTCGCCGCCCCCCGGCAGCCAGGTGACGGCCAGTTCCCGCGGTTCGCCCGGGTCGTGGTCGATCCGCACGCCGTTCATGGAGAAGCCGGTCAGTTCGGCCGCGTCTTCCGCCATCAGGACGTCCGCGAGCTGCCGCATGCCCGTGCCCGCCCTCACGCCGCTCGCCATCTTGTCCCTGAACGCCGCGACCATGCGGGGAATGCCCCGGCCCCGGACGAGGAACCTCAGGATGCAGTCGTCGTCCACGTCCAGGGTTATCGTCCTCGACCGCTCGCGGGCGATGTCCGCGATGCCGCGCAGCGACTTCTGCCAACCGGGGGCGAGTCCGCGCAGGCCGGCGCGTTCGTGGCGGTCGAAGCGCGCGACGAGCCGCGCGCTCATCTCCACCGCCTCGGCCTCGTCCATGAAGAGGATCGTCACGATCGCGGGCACCGTCGGGGCGTCGTCTCCGTAGGCGCAACTGGACTTGAGCCACTCCCAGAGATTGGTGCCGCATCGGCCGCCGTACCGCTCGATGAAGTCGGTGAAGCGCACGGCGGCGGGCGTGCCCCGGGCGCTGCGCTCCGGTATCCCGGTCGCCTGCTCCGGGCTTCCCCGTCCCGCGGGCGAGACGCCGTCGGCGGGACCCTGGAACACGTAGTACAGCCGCCGCCAATGCTCGGCCGCGCATTCGTCGCCCTCGCTCCCGCAGTCTCCGATCTCCATGCCCTGCGCCTCCTTCGTGAAGCAGCAGTCGTGGGCGGGAACGAACCACGGGCCGTCGGGATCGATCTGCCTCCGGCTGCCCCTGTACTCGCAGGTCACGGCGTAGTCGTCGTTGTACCACAACGGGTCCATGGCCTTCAGATGGGCATGGTTGTCCCGGTGCCCCATGTGTTGTCCGGCCTCGTCGATCAACTGCCGGATGCGGCCCGCGGCGTTCGCCATGTCGCGGAAGACGCCCAGGTAGTAGCGCGCGTCGTGCCGCTTCTGCGCCTCCTGCCGGAGGTTGTCGTAGACCCTCAGCAGCACGTCGAACTTCGCGCGGGCGGTCAGCGCGTCGCCGCCGGGGCGCCAGGCGATCGACACGCTCTCGAGCGCCTTCATGCCCTTGAGCCACAGGACCTTCAAGGTCTGGCCCCACGGCAGGCCGGCGGTGTCTCCGAAGCCGTGGTCGTCGAGGGTCCTGAAGTGCGCGTGGATGCCCTCGGCGCCGCCGGCGGGGTCGAGGACGCCCGCCTCGATCTCCACGTGCACGCTGTAGAGCGCGCTCAGCGACTTCAGCCGGGCGTTCAGCGAGCCGGGCGGGGCCGCCGGCTCGAGCAGCCAGCGCGTCAGCTCGCGGGCGGCGGCGTCGCAATAGAGCCCGTAGAGGGTGTCGAAGAAGGCGCGGTTGGCCCGCTGGCGCAGGGCCGCGAGCCGATAGAGGGTGGGCGGGTCGAGGTTCGACACCGGGACGTACCAATGCGCCACGACGCGGGGCGTGTGGTGGGGTTCGGACCCGTAGTTCACGAGCGGCATCATGAACGCGTGCGGTTCGGTGGCGTTCCAGATCCGCTTCTCGATCGACTCGACGTGCGCGCAGTTGTCGGGGAGAACCTCGGCGAGGCGCTCGGCGCAGGCGCGATGGTGGGCGACGAACCCGGAAAGACGCGACTCGGTGAACACATGGCTGAGGGTTCGCGCGACGGTCCCCGCGTGGGGTTCCACCAGGACCTCGAGTCCGACCCCCGGCGTCTCGCCGAGCTGACGCGGGTCGAGGGGGTCGGCGGTCCGGGCGAGATAGTAGTGGCGCAACCGGTGCGGGAGGCAGTAGCCGACGGTGTAGGGCACGCGGTAGCCGGGGGCGACGGGATACGTGCGGCCGCCGGGCCGGAGCCACAGGGTGAACTGGTTCCCCTCGATGGACTCGACGACGGCGTCGAAGGCGGAACGCAGGCTCTTCTTGAAACTCCGCAGAATGTCGGGGTCGATCTCGCACGTCTCGATGCCGGAGCCGAAGGGCAGCAGGCGGTCCGGCGCCTGCCGCGCGACGGCCGCGAGGTCGATGCCGAGGTCTTCCAGGGCGGTGCGCCACCACTCGGGAAGCGGCGCGGCGCGGTCGTCGGAAGGACCGGACAGGACGAGGGTGACGGAGCCGTCGGCCGCCGGGCGGGACGCGGCCAGGGCGTCCCGCGTGCGGAAGAAGGAAGGCAGGTTGGTCCTGACCACGGTGTTCCCGTGCAGCACCCGGACGGTGGACAGGTGGTGCGGCCGGCCGCCGGGGTAACCGCGTTCGGCCGCGCGGAGGTCCTGGATCCAGACGGTGGCCTCGGTCAGCGCGTCGATCTTGCCCCAGGCGGAGGGGCGCGCCACGGCGGTGGTGAGCCCGAGCGTCCACAGGCGTTCGGCGTACCGGTCGGCGGTGGCGCGTCGGCCGGCGCGTCGCGTGACCCTGCTGCGCGATTCGCCCCCGCGCAACAGCCCGGCGAAGTACCGGCGCAGGGTCTGGTCGGGTCGGCGCATCGGCTACCTCGGGACAATGGGCGGAGTCTAGCACGGCGGTACGGGCGGGCGCGCGAAGCAAGGGGGGCGCGGCGACGGGGGAAGTTCGGCACGGCGGTACGGGCGGCTGCGCGGGGCAGGCGCAATCGCGGCAATGGGGAAGTCCAGCGCGCGGCGCGGCCGGGCGCGCGGGGTAGCGGATCTGACATCGGTGATGACGCGTCGGCGCTTTCCGGAGCCACTGTCGCCGGTCCTTGTCGGGCTTCGGAGCCACTTTCCGGCGGGAACTCTGCCCGGAGGCGTTCGTGCGGGAATGGCATGGTCCTTGCGTGTCTAGTCGGGGGAGATCGCTCGCGATCGAGACGACGCGGCCGGGCCGGCGTGGAGCCCCGGGGGCTCGATGTCGGACCGGCCGGGAGAAGGAGTGTGTCATGAAAAAGACGAACCGCCGGCCGCGGCGGACCATGCGGCTCGCGCAACGCGGCGCCGCCGAGCTCGATCGGCTCCGCCGCGCCGTCGTGCCCGCCGACCTCGCGCGGCTGCTCGCCGGCGGCCGCGGCGCGGATTTTTTCGAGGGGCTGCTGGTCGGCTGCGTGTACGCCCCCCGCGTCGCGAGGCTGATCGAATTCGCGGCGTCGAACGGCGGCGCGCGTGCCCGGTGGCGGCGGCTCGAGCTGCGCTACCCGCGGCGCCGTGTCGTCATCGACGGCGAGGCGCGCCAACTGGCGCCGGCCGACTTCGCGTTCTACGCGCTCATGGTGCGCCGCCGGCTCGACGCGCGCGGCTTCGCGGCGTGGAACACGGAAGGGCTGGCGCAGGAGTATCTGTGCGAGTACCGCCGGCTGGCCGACCCGCTCGACGGCAACCGCGAACGCGTGGAGGCGCGGCTGGAGCGCTACGGGGTCGAGAGACAGTGGTTCGAAGAGCGCAAGTGCAAGGTCAACCGCGCCGTGCGGCAGCTCGGCGGGTGGACCGGATGCGACTACCGGATAGTCAGCCGGGGGGCGCGGCCGAACACGCGCTCGGGCGTCATCGTCGACCCGGGCTGCATCCGCATTCATGACGAACCGTCCGGCGACGCCGCCGGCGCGGCGGCGGCCGGCCGTCGTTCGGCCAAGCGGCGCGCGGCGCGCGCGCGGCCCCCGCCCGCGGTCGGTTCGCCGCCCCCCCGCCGCCACCGACATCGGAACGGGCCACCTCCCCCACCTTCGTCGACGCCCTCGGCAGCCCGATGCCAAGCGCCGGCCACCAGCGACATCGGAACGGGCCACCTCCCCCACCTCCCGGCAGGAAGCCGAACGCCCGGACGATCGCGTCCAGCAGGCCGCGTGATCGTCGACTTCTCCGGGGCCCCAGAGCCCCGGCCCCGCCCGTCGTCGTCTACCGCTCCGCTGGGCGCTCAACCAACAGCCAACTTTCCGGGAGTCGGCGCGGTTCTACGGGGCGGACTCCCGGCTCGCAGAGCGTCGCCCGCCGCTCCACACGCCGCCCAACCAGCGCTGCAGGCGTCCGCGCGGTTCCGCGGCGCCGGAGTCCTGGTTCCGGGCGTGGGCATCGCCCGGCGGTCGGTCCGTGTCGCCGCTCGGCGGCCGAACGCCGGCCAGGACGATCGAGACGTTGTCCGGCGCCCCCGCCGCCAGCGCGGCGGCCAGCAGCTCGCCGACGAGGGCCCGGTCGTCGTCCGACAGGGCGCGTTCCACCGTCTCCAGCGGCAGGGCGTCGGTCAGGCCGTCGCTGCAGAGCAGGTAGCGCCGCCCGGCCCGCGTCGACTCGCTGCCGACGTGCGGTTCGATTTCGAGGAACGTGTGCGCGCCGCCGAGGGCCTGTGTGATGCGGCCGCCCGCCGGCCCCCCGGCCGGGACGTCGTCGACGCTGAGCTGGCGCAGGAACCCCTGCCGCACGCTGTAGACGCGGCTGTCGCCGACGTTGAACCAGACCGTCCGGGCGGCCGTCGCCACGATGCCCGCCACCGTCGTTCCCATGCCCCTGAGCGCCGGGTTCTCGGCGGCGGCGTCGAACAGCTCGCGGTTGACCGTCCGCACCGCCGCGGCGACCTCGGCCGGACCGGCGTCGCCGGCGATCAGCCGCACCAGGCCTTCCGCCGCGCGACGGCTCGCCTCGCGCCCCCCGACGTGGCCGCCCATGCCGTCGGCGACCGCGACCAGGGTCGACGGCTCGAAGCCGTGGGCGGACTGGCGCGGCGCGTCCATGGTGTCGCCGCAGGTCCATCCGTCGACGACGATCGTGTCTTCGTTGTGGCTGCGGACGTTCCCCCGGTGGGTGACCGCCGTCACCTCCATCACGAGGCTCCCGCCGTCATTGGTGTCAGCCACGCGCGCCCCCCGCCCCCGCTATCTCCACCTGGACCTGCAGGCTCTGCGAGAAACCGACCCGGTCGCCGTTCTGAATCGCCCGGGTCTCGCCTTCCGCAAGCCGCGCGTTGTTGACGAAGGTCCCGTTGGTGGAGCCGAGGTCGCGGACCGTCCATCGGCCCTGCGCCGCGCCCACCACCGCGTGCCGCCTCGAGACCGTCGGGAAGGCGTCGAGGTGTCCGCTGATCGGGGACGATTCCGCCCCGCGTCCGACCACCAGCTCGCCGGCGACGGGCACCCGGCCCCAGGGGAACACCAGCGCGCACGGCCCGGCCTGGCCCGTCCCGTCGTCGCGCACCGTGCGTCCGCTCTGAGAGACGCGACTAAGGCGTTGTTGAAGGTGGATCGCACCGGCGTCGGGTCCGTCGCCGGGACCGGCCCCGCCGGCCGCCCCGCCTCCGCCGGCCGCCCCGCCCCCGCCGGCCGCCCCCGCCGGCCGCCCCGCCCCCGCCGGCCGCGTCGCCCGCGGCCTCTCCTTGGCCGACGGTATCGCTGTCGACCACGCTCACATCGGCCAGCGACACGCCGCAGTCGGCGGCCTCGCAGAACAGCTCGTCGGGATCGTTCTGCCGGCCGCACAGCCGGCAGACCTTCACGCGCGCCATGACACGCCCCCCAGCACGACGCCCCGCGCCCGGGCCCGCTCCGCCAGTTTGTCGAGGTCGCCCGGCCTCGGGATGCCGATGAACCAGAGCGCCCCGTGCTCCGCGTCGACCTGGATGCGCGGCGCCCGCTCCGCCGGCCGCGCGTCCCCGCCGTAGCGCGCGCGCCCGAGCGGAGTCAGCGCGACCAGGGGCTGGTTGGCCGAGCCCCGCCACCGGCCGGGCGCGGAGGCGCGCGCGCCCGGGGGCGCTTCGACGTAGGGCTCGGGGATGAGCGCGTCGAGCCGGCCAAGGATGTCGGCGTGGCGCCGCCGGAGCTCGCGGAGCGGGAAGCCGCTGTAGCACAACACGTCGAACGGGCGATCGAGCCCCCGGCGCCACCCGTCGAGCGCCGCGAGCAGCCCCGCCAGCGCGCGCGGCTGCTGGAACGGCTCGCCGCCGCTGATGGTCATCCCGTCGATGCCGCGCGCGCGCCGGGCGTCGCACCAGGCGAGCACGTCCGCCGCGTCCGCCTCCCAGCCGCCGCGGGGGTCCCAGGTGTCGCGCGAGACGCAGCCCCGGCAGCCGATGCCGCATCCCTGGACCCACAGTCCGAGCCGGCGCCCGTAACCGAGCGTGGTCACCGGAAAGTGCGCCTTGTTGAGCCGGATCTTCATGCCAGCGTCACTTCGAAGGCGCCGTCCACTTCGGCGAGCCGATCGACCGTGACCGTCCCGCCCGCCGTCAGGTCGGCGTCGAACAGGGCCCGCGCCAACGGGTTGATGAGCACCGTCTCGATGCGGTTGCCGATGCCCCGGCCGCCGTGCGTCAGGTCGCCCAGGCACTGCTCGACCAGCACCGCCTGGGGCTGTTCGCCGATCTCCAGCGTCACGTCGTGCTCGTCGCGCACCCGCTCGACCACGTTGCGGAGCATCTTGTCCATGATCAGGCGCCCGAGGTCCTCGCGGATGAAGTCGAATACCACGATGTTGTCGCCGATCCGGTTCAGCAGTTCCGGACGTCGGAGCTGGAACCTGAAGTGGTTCTCGATGGCCCGGTGTATTTTCCTCGACACGGCGGCGTGGTCGTCGTCGGGGGATACGTTCAGCACCGGCTCTCCGTGCTCGTCCCGCACGTAGACGCCCAGGTTCGACGTGAAGATGATGACCGTCTCGGAGAAGTACACCGTGTCGCCGCGCCCGTCCGTCAGGCGCCCGTCCTCCAGGACCTGCAGGAACTTGTCGAGTATCCGCGGATGCGCCTTCTCGATCTCGTCGAACAGCACCACCGCGAAGGGGCGCTGCCGCACCGCGTTCACCAGCTCCCCGCCCGCGTCGTGGCCGATGTAGCCGGGCGGCGCGCCGATGAGCCGCGCGTCGGAGTGCTCCGCCGAGAACTCGCTCATGTCGAAGCGGATGTAGGCCTGCTCGTCGCCGAAGAGCAGGCGGGTGACGGCCTTGGCGAGCTCCGTCTTGCCGACGCCGGTGGGGCCGGCGAAGAACAGGATGCCCCTCGGCTTGTTGCCCGAGCTCGACGCCTGGGCGCCGGTGAGGCCGGTGACCGACCGCTTGAGGATGTCGAGGGTCTGCTGCACGGCCTGGGCCTGCCCCTTGACCGACGTCGTGATCTCGCGCTCGCCGGAACGGATTCGGTCGTACAGGTACGCCTGGCGCCACGGGTTGTCGGCGATGCCCACCCGGTACGAGCGGATCGCGTCGCCGATCTGCGCGAACGGCAGGTCCTGACTGCGCGCGATGGTGCGTATCTGCATCATGGCGCGGACCGTCAGACCGTCGGTCAGGCTGCCGAACACGCCGGTCGCGCCGGCGCGCTCCTGTTCGCTCATCGCATCGACGCCCGGCAGGTCGCCGGCCAGCCGCTCCGCGACCGCGAGCCTGGCCTGGTGGTCGGGCATTTCGGCGACGACCGTCCGTATCCGATCGTTGCCCACCACGAACCACGCCGGCAGATCGTTGGCCCGGTCGACCAGCCAGACGATGGGATTGAACACCAGCCGTCCGCCGTCGGGCCGGCGCAGCTCGTGCGTGGTGTCGGCGAGCTTCTGGCACGCGGTGAAGAAGTCGTACTCGGCTTCTTCGAGGTCGTTCGCGCTCCTGACGAGCCTCGAGGCGTAGTCGATCACGAACGCGCAGCAGAGTTCGCGGGA
>CAXXTG010000260.1:0-16515 GCA_963666855.2 Vicinamibacterales bacterium | reverse complement strand
CCCGGCCGGGGCCGCCGCAGACCGATCGACATCCGGCTGATCCATGTTCCTCCCCCTCGGCGACGAGCCGAACCCCCGCGGGACGCCGGTCGTCACGTGGACCCTCATCGGGGTCAACGCGGCGGTCTTCGTGCTCGTGACGCTGCCCCTGAGCGGCCTGCGGCCGGCCCTCGAGGACCCGGCGCTGGGCGAGTACATCCGCGAGATATACCCCCCGGCTCTCCAGCCGCATGGCCCTCGAGTCGCTGCTGCGGCAGGTGTCGGCCTACGACCTCGTCGTCTTCGCGCACGGCTTCCGCCCCGCCGACCCGAGCCTTTCCGCCCTCCTGACGTCGATGTTCCTCCACGGCGGGTTCATGCATCTCGCCGGCAACATGCTGTTCCTGTGGATCTACGGCGACAACGTCGAGCACCGCCTGGGGCGGTGGCGCTACCTCGCCGCCTACCTCGGCACGGGGGTGCTGGCGACCCTCTCGCACGCGGTCCTGGACCTCGGCTCGGCCGTGCCCATGGTCGGCGCCTCGGGGGCCGTCTCCGGGGTGCTCGGCTTCTACTTCGTGTGGTTCCCGCGCAACCGCGTCAAGCTGTGGATCATGCTGTTTCCGTTCTTCATGAACGTCGTCCACGCCCCGGCGCGGCTGGTGCTCGGCATCTACCTGGTCGTCGACAACCTGCTGCCGCTGCTCGCGACGAGCGGCGGGGGGGGCGGCGGGGTCGCCTACGGCGCGCACATCGGCGGCTTCGTGGGCGGACTGGCGTGCGCCTGGTGGGGCGGACGGCGCGAGGTCCAGGCGAGGCCGGCGGAGTATGCGCCGGCGCCGGCGGCCCCGGCACCGGCGGCGCCGGTCATCGACGCCGACCCCTCGTCGGCGCGCGGCATCCGCCAGTTGATCGCGGCGGGAGAGCACGAGGCGGCCGCCCCCGACTACTTCCGGCTCAGCCCGGCGCGGACGGTGCGGCTGCTCATGCCCCGCGACTCCCTCGAGTTCGGCCGATGGCTCGCCAACCACGACCATCCCGACGCCGCCCTCGCGGTCTACCAGCGGCACCTCCGCGACTATCCCCTGGGCCCGTACCTGGCCGAGGCCCACCTCGGGGCGGGGCTGGTCCAGCTCTACGCGCGCGACCAGCCGACGGCCGCCTATCAGCACTTGATGGCGGTGCTCGACACCGACCCGCACCCCGACACGGCGGCGTACGCGCGGCGCGCCCTCGCGGACGTCGCGAGGCGCTGAACGCGCCCGGCCGCCCGCCGCGGGGCCGCCCGACCGCGCCGCCATCACGAGTCGCCGCACGCGTCCGGGGTCCGTCGCGGGCCGTTCCGGCGCGCCTCCCCGGGGCCGCGCGACCGCGCCGCTCCGCCCGCGGGCGGCCGCGCGGAACGTCGGAATGGCGCTACCTGCCCGACAATTTCGTCGATTCGGCCCACCCGTCGACTTTCTCCACCCGACAGTCAGACCCCGGATTCATTGGCCTTTTCGCGATCACGGACGCCCCCGGCGAAAGTGGCCCGGTACTTGCTTGCAGATATGACAGGAATGAAACGGATGCGGCCGGACACCGGTTGCGGCGACGGCATCGCGGTTCAGGCATCGGTCGCGGCCGGGGGGCGGTCACGTCGACCGCGGACAAGCCAGGAGAGTCGAGATGAAACTGATCAGCGCAATCATCAAGCCCCACGTGCTCGATGACGTCAGGGACGAGCTCGCGAAGGCGGGCGTCCAGGGCCTGACCGTCACCGAGGTCAAGGGCTTCGGGCGCCAGAAGGGCCACACCGAGGTCTACCGGGGGGCCGAGTACACCGTCGACTTCGTGCCCAAGGCGAAGATCGAGACGGTCGTGGCGGACGAGCTCGTCGAGGCGGCCAGCAACGCCATCACCCAAGGCCGCGCGGACCGGGTCGATCGGCGACGGCAAGGTGTTCGTGAGCGAAGTCGGGCAGGCGGTCCGCATCAGGACCGGGGAGATCGGGGAGGAAGCGCTCTAGTAGGAGTCTGCGGCGCCCCCAGGGTTGGTTGGGCGAGGTTGGACGGACCGCACAGAACGGAAGGAAACCACCAATGACGAATACGCTGCCGCGGCGGGTCGGTCGCTACGCGCTGTTGCTCCTGGGCCTCGTGCTCGCGCCGAGCGCGGCGTCCGCGCAGGACGTCTCCCCGGAGATGTTCACGGTCAACAACACCTGGATGCTCGTCGCCACCTTCCTGGTGTTCATCATGCACCTCGGCTTCGCGGCCCTCGAGAGCGGGATGACGCGGGCCAAGAACACCGTCAACATCCTGTTCAAGAACACCGCGATCATCGCCATCGGGCTGCTGACCTACGCCATCGTGGGCTTCAACCTGATGTACCCCGGGGACTTCAGCCTCGGCGAGTTCGTCGGGTTCGCGGGCTTCGGGCTCGATCCCGGGACCGAGGGCAACACCTCGGCCTACAACCCGGGCTACACTTACTACACCGACTTCATCTTCCAGGGCATGTTCGCGGCCACGGCGGCGACGATCGTGTCGGGGGCGGTGGCCGAGCGCATCAAGCTGGGCTCGTTCCTGATCTTCACGACCGTCTACGTCGCGGTCATCTACCCCATCGCCGGGTCCTGGAAGTGGGGCGCGGGCTGGCTCGACCAGATGGGCTTCTACGACTTCGCGGGCTCGACCCTCGTGCACTCGGTCGGCGGCTGGGCGGCGCTGGCCGGCGTCATCGTCCTCGGGCCGCGGCTCGGCAAGTACGTCGACGGCAAGATCCGGCCGGTGGCGGGGCACAGCATGCCGCTGGCGACGATCGGGGTGTTCCTGCTGTGGCTGGGCTGGTACGGGTTCAACGGCGGGTCGGTGCTGAGCGCCGATCCCGCCCTCGTGTCCCTCGTCTTCGTCACGACGTCGCTCGCGGCGGCGGCCGGCGTCATCGGGGCGATGGCCGCGTCGTGGGGGCTGCAGCACAAGCCCGACCTGAGCATGGTGCTGAACGGGTCGCTGGCCGGCCTCGTCGGCATCACCGCCGGCGCGGACACGGTGGGGGTCATGTCGGCCATCATCATCGGGTTCGTCGCCGGCATCATCGTGGTCGGGTCGGTGCTGGCCCTCGACCGCGCGAAGCTCGACGACCCGGTGGGGGCGATCTCCGTCCACCTCGTCTGCGGCGTCTGGGGCACCCTCGCGGTGGGCATCTTCAGCACGAACGCGGAGCACTCGTTCCTGACGCAGCTCATCGGCGTCCTCGCGTACGGCGTGTTCTGCTTCGTCGCGGCGTTCATCATCTTCTTCGCGCTCAAGGCGAGCCTCGGGCTGCGGGTGGATGCGGAAGAGGAGCGCATGGGCCTCGACGTCGGCGAGCACGGGATGGAGGCCTACGGCGGCTTCCAGATCAACCAGGCCTGACGGCCCGGCCGGCGCGGCGGAGGGGGCGCCGGCGCCCGCGGACGCGGCGGCGCCCCCCTTCATCACACGGCGCGGGCCGGTCGCCGGCCCGGCGGCCCCGGGACGCGCCTTCGCACGACACGCGAACGGCACCGCCGCGACCCGGGCCGCCCGAACCGCCGGCGGCCCGGCCGGCCGACGCCGACACGCGGAACGACAGGAGAACGACGCGGCCGACGCC
This sequence comes from Vicinamibacterales bacterium, assembly GCA_963666855.2. Taxonomy (GTDB): domain Bacteria; phylum Acidobacteriota; class Vicinamibacteria; order Vicinamibacterales; family UBA8438; genus JAJEEA01. Next base: position 12,918 of record CAXXTG010000260.1, on the reverse strand, counting down.
GACAGGAGAACGACGCGACCGGCGCCGACACGCGGAACGACAGGAGAACGACGCGGCCGGGAGGCGCCGCCGCCGGCCCGCGTCGCGTTCGTCACAGGCATGACAACCAGTTCCAAGGGAGAGGATTCACGGCAATGACTTCGACACGCGCGACCACCTTCACGAACCGCCCGGCCCGCGCGGCCCTGGCCGCGGCGGCGGCGTCGGTCCTGCTCGCCGGCCCCGCCGCCGCGCAGAACGACGGCAACATCTCGATGAGCGCCGGGGCCGACATCGTCAACCAGTACTACTTCCGCGGCATCGTGCAGGAGACCGGCGGCTTCATCATGCAGCCGTTCCTCGACGCCAGCATCAGCTTCGGCGCCGCCTCGATCACCGCCGGCACCTGGAGCAGCCTGCACTCGGTCGGCGACGCCGGGTTCTCGGGGGCGCCGGAGAGCTTCTACGAGACCGACTTCTACGCCGGCATCGGCGGCGCCGCCGGGCCGGTCGGCCTCGACATCACCTACACGGCGTACATGAGTCCGCGCGGAAGCTGGGGCACGACCAAGGAGATCGCGTTCGGCCTGAGCGTCGACAACCCCGTGGCCCCGTACGCGACGTTCGCGTTCGAGACCGCCGGCGGCGCCGACGGCTACGACAAGGGCGGCTACTTCGAGCTCGGCATCGAGCCGTCGGCGCCCCTCGAGGACGCGCCGGTCAGCCTGTCGTTCCCGGTGACGCTCGGCTTGAGCCTGAACGACTACTACCAGTACATGGCCCTGGCCGAGGGCCACCACGAAGACGACGGGCACGACCACGACGACGAGGGGCACATGGAGCTCCATTCCGGCGGGACGTTCGGCTTCTTCAGCATCGGCGCGTCGCTCGGCATCCCCCTGAACGTCGGCGAAGAGTACGGCGAGTGGGGGCTCGCCCTCGGCGTCAACATGCTCAGGCTCGGCGAAGGCGCGAAGGCCATCGACGGCGGCGACAGCGGCACGAAGGTCATCGCCCTCTTCGGCCTGAGCGTCGGCTACTAGCCGGGACGCGTCCACGCGGCGGGGTCCGGCGCCGGCGGCCCGGCGCCGGACCCCGCCTTCCCGAGCGAATCCACACCCCGCCTCTGGTAAGATGTACCGTTTGCGGACAGCCGCAAGGCGGCCGGCCTCGAACCGGAACCGAACCGGGCCGGCCCGTGATCGACACCGCGGGGCGCGGGACGCGCCCGCGCACCGACCGCGCGATTCCGTGCGGGCTCCCGGCGCTGCGGGGCTTCCCGCTCCCGGGGCGCGCTTCGGAAGCCTGCGCCGCGCCGCCCGGGCCCGCGGTCCCGAACCGATGACCAGCACTTCACCCGGCGCCGCGACCGCGGAGGATCCGTCCCCCGCCGACGCGCTCCGCGCCGCCCGCGACCGTTACGAGGCGGACGTGCGCGAGGCCCGCGGGGGCCGGCTGGCCGCCCACCAATACTCGGCCGCGGTGGACCGGCTGCTGGGCGGGGTCCTCGCCGACGCCCGCGCCCGGCCCGGCGCCTCGACCGCCCCCGTCGCGCTGGCCGCCATCGGAGGCTACGGCCGCCGCCACCTCTGCCTGCATTCGGACATCGATCTGCTGATCCTGTTCGACAGCCCGATCGCCGCCGCCGAGGAGCGGCTGGCCAAGACCCTGCTGCACGCCCTGTGGGACCTCGGCTTCGACGTCGGCCACCAGGTGCGCCGGGTCGACGAGCTCGAGCACGTGGAGACCGACAACCCCGAGTTCCTGGTGTCGGTCTCCGACGCGAGGCTCGTGGCCGGCGAGCCGGCCGTCTTCGACCGGCTCGCGGCCCTCGTCCTGGACGCCGGGTCGCCCTGGCGCGGGGCGGCCGTCGACGCGCTGCGCGGGCTGGTCGCGGAACGGCAACGGCACTTCAGCCACACCATCTACCACCTCGAGCCGGACATCAAGGAGGCCCCCGGCGGCCTCCGCGACCTGTCCGCGATCCGGACCCTGACCGCGCTCGCCCCCGGGGAGACCGACGGGGTCGCCCCCGTCATCACCGGCCGCCGCGACGACGCCCTCGACGAGGCCGAGGAGTTCCTGCTGCGCATCCGGTCGATGGTGCATCTCGACAACAAGCGCGACCAGAACATCCTGAGCCACGAGCACCAGGAGGCGGCGGCCGGGCGCTTCGGCTCGCCGGGCACGAAGGCGCGGACGGTCGAGGCGCTGATGAGCGTCTACTTCCACCACGCCCGCATCGTGTCGCGGGTGCTGTCGCACGTCCTGGAGGGCACGGGCCCGGCCCCCGCCCCGGTCCCCACCCGCGGCGTCGCCGAGAACATCGAGCGCAGGCAGGACGGGGTCGGCCTCGTCGACACGGTGCGCGCGTCGATGCAGCCGGGCACGTGGCTCCCGGTGTTCCAGGCCGCCGTCGACGAGGGCTGCGCGGTGGCGCCCGACACGCTCACGTTCATCGAGCGGCACGGCGACCGCTATACGTCGGAGCAGTTCTTCCCGGGCCGGGCCGAGTGCGAGGGGTTCCTGCGCTTCCTGAAGCCGAGGGCCGGCCTCTACGACCGGCTGTCGGAGATGCACGAGAACGGGCTGCTCGGGCGCATGTTCCCGGAGTTCCGCAAGGTCTACTGCCGGGTCATCCGCGACTTCTACCACAAGTACACGGTCGACGAGCACACCCTCGTGACCATCCGCAACCTGTCGGACCTGGCCGATCCCGACTCGTGCACGCCGTCGCGCCGACGGTTCGCGGGGGCGCTGGCGGAGCTGGAAGAGCCCGAGCTGATCGTGCTCGCGCTGCTGTTCCACGACGTCGGCAAGTGGACGAACAAGAACCACGCGGAAGAGAGCTGCCGCATGGTCGCGGGTCCCCTGCGCCGGCTCCGGGTCGCCCCGCCGGCGGCCCGCACCGTCGAGTTCCTGATCCGCCACCATCTCGCGATGTCGCAGACCGCGTTCAAGCGGGACACCCAGGACCCCGAGGTGCCGCGGCAGCTCGCCAGGCTCGTCGGCACCGAGGACCGGCTCAGGATGCTGTGCCTGCTGACCCTGGTGGACGTGCAGGGCACGACCCCGGAGACCCTCACCCCCTGGAAGGAGGAGCTCCTCTGGCGCCTGTACGTCGACACCTACAACCGCCTGACCCTGGGCTACGGCGACGAGGTGATCGCGAAGGGCGAGCAGAGCGTGGCCGAGCTGCTGGACGGCCGGCCGGCGGAGATCACCGAGGAGCAGGTGACGCGCTTCCTCGACGGCCTGCCCCGGCGCTACCTGCGCCTCGTCGCCCCCCGGCGGGTGTACGACCACATCCTGCTGTCGCGCGGTCTCGAGCCCGACGCGGTGCGCGTCGACCTCGAGCGGCAGGACGAGGTGTGGGAGCTGAGCGTGGCGACGCGGGACCGACCGCGCATCTTCTCGAAGATCTGCGGGGTGCTGTCGTACTTCGGCATGGACATCCTGCGCGGCCAGGCGATGAGCAACCGCGAGCGGGTGGTGCTCGACCTGTTCCGATTCGTCGACGCCGACAAGTTCCTCGCCCTCAACGAGTCGGGCCCGGCCGAGCTGACGCGCCTGCTGCGGGACGTCCTGACCGGCGCCGTCGATCTCGAGTCGATGCTGAAGGGGCGCGAGGCGGCGGCGCGCGCGCGGCGGCGCCCGGTCCGGCTGCCCAACGTGGTGCACTTCGACCACTTCTACTCGGACCGGTACACCGTGCTGGAGGTCGGCGGCGCCAACCAGTGGGGCCTGCTGCACCGCATCAGCCGCGTCATCTCGGAGCACGGCTGCGACATCGACCTGGTGCTGATCTCCACCGAGGGCGACCGCGCGACCGACGTGTTCCACCTGACGCGGGACGGCGGGAAGCTGTCGCCGGACATGGAGCACGATCTCCGCGCCGATCTGGAAGCGGCGCTGGGCATGGGGGAGGCGGCCTAGCCGCCTAGCCGGGTTGGTTGGGCGGCGGGCGGAGCCGTAGGCGACGCTCTCCGGGCTAAGAGACCGAGAAGAACGTCAACGAAACGGTGTTACAGGAGGACACACGGATGACAGCGAACGACGTGATGACACTGATCAAGGAGAAGGGGATCCAGGCGATCGATCTCCGCTTCATCGACCTGCCGGGCCTGTGGCAGCACTTCACGATCTCGGCCAAGGAGTTCGAGGCGGACGCCTTCGAGGAGGGCGTCGGGTTCGACGGGTCGAGCATCCGCGGGTTCCAGGCGATCCAGGAGAGCGACATGCTGCTCTTCCCGGACGCCTCGACCGCCTTCGTCGACCCGTTCTTCGCGAAGCCGACGCTGAACATCATCTGCAACGTCAAGGACCCCATCACCGGCGAGTCGTACTCGCGCGACCCCCGCTACGTCGCCCAGAAGGCCAACGCCTACCTGAAGAGCACCGGCATCGCCGACACCGCCTACTTCGGCCCCGAGCCGGAGTTCTTCATCTTCGACGACATCCGGTTCGGCCAGAGCCATCAGCACGGCTTCTACCACATCGACGCGGCCGAGGGCTTCTGGAACGCCGGACGGGAGGAGAACCCGGACGCGGCCGGCAACTCGCGCAACCTCGGCTACAAGCCGCGGTACAAGGAGGGCTACTTCCCGGTGCCGCCGATGGACAGCCACCAGGACCTGCGCACCGAGATGATGCTCGAGCTCGAGAAGGTCGGGGTCGAGATCGAGGTGCACCACCACGAGGTGGGGACGGCGGGGCAGGCCGAGATCGACATGCGCTTCGACTCGCTCGTCAACATGGGCGACAAGCTGCTCAAGTACAAGTACGTCGTCAAGAACGTGGCGCGGAAGCACGGCAAGACCGTGACCCTGATGCCCAAGCCGATCTTCATGGACAACGGGTCGGGCATGCACGTGCACCAGAGCCTGTGGCTGAACGGCAAGAACACGTTCTTCGAGGCCGACGCCTACGCCGGGCTCAGCAAGACGGCGGTGCACTACATCGGCGGCATCCTGAAGCACGCCCCCGCCCTGCTCGCGTTCTGCAACCCGACCACCAACTCGTACCGGCGGCTGGTGCCCGGCTACGAGGCCCCCATCAACCTCATCTACTCGATGCGGAACCGCAGCGCCGCCGTCCGCATCCCGGTGTACTCGGGCAGCGAGAAGGCGAAGCGCATCGAGACCCGCTTCCCCGACCCGACCTGCAACGGCTACCTCGCGTTCAGCGCGCTGCTCATGGCCGGGCTCGACGGCATCCAGAACGCGATCACGCCGATGGGGCCGCTCGACAAGGACCTCTACGACCTGCCGCCCGAGGAGCACGCGAAGATTCCGAGCACCCCGGGCAGCCTCGAGGAGGCCCTCGACGCCCTCGAGGCCGACCACGAGTTCCTGCTGAAGGGCGACGTGTTCACGCAGGACCTCATCGACACGTGGATCGAGTACAAGCGCGGCGAGGTCGACGCCATCCGCCTGCGGCCCCATCCGTGGGAGTTCGCGATGTACTTCGACATCTAGCCCGCCGAACCGGCGGATCGGGAATCGGGAGGGGCCGCCGGCCAGCGCCGGCGGCCCCTTTCTCGTCTCCCGCCCCGCTCACGCCTTTCTGATACACTTCGCGTTCGCATGACCACGCAGGCCGCCGTCCCCACCGTGCCGTTCTGGGTGAACGGCCGTCGCGTCGCCCCCGCCGGCGGCCGGGAGGGCGTCGTCACCGATTCGGCGACCGGACGCACCGTGCGGACGGTTTCGTTCGCCACGGCCGCCGACGTCGACGCCGCGGTGCGGGACGCCCGCGCCGCGTTCCCGGCGTGGCGCGACACGACGCCGCTCCGGCGGGCGCGCATCCTCATGCGCTTCCGCGACCTCCTCGAGCAGCGCAAGGGCGACATCGCGCGGGTCGTCACCGAGGAGCACGGCAAGACCCTGGCCGACGCGGCCGGTTCGGTGCAGCGCGGCCTCGAGGTGGTCGAGTTCGCGAGCGGCATCCCCCACCTGCTGAAGGGCGAGCACGCCGAGGACGTGGGGGCCGGCGTCGACTCGCACAGCACGCGGCAGCCCCTCGGCGTCTGCGCGGGGATCACCCCGTTCAACTTCCCGATCATGTGCCCGATGTGGATGGCCCCGGTGGCCCTCGCGTGCGGGAACACGTTCGTGCTGAAGCCGTCCGAGAAGGACCCCTCGGCGAGCATGATGGCGGCCGAGCTGCTGCACGAGGCGGGGCTGCCGGCCGGCGTCTTCAACGTCGTGCACGGCGACAAGGAGGCGGTCGACGCCCTGCTGACGCACCCCGAGGTCGCCGCCGTCTCGTTCGTCGGGTCGACGCCGGTCGCCCGGCACGTCTACGAGACCGCCACCGCCCACGGCAAGCGGGTGCAGGCCCTCGGCGGGGCCAAGAATCACGCGGTGGTGCTGCCCGACGCCGACCTCGACGCCGCCGCCGACGCCCTCATCGGCGCCGCCTACGGCTCGGCCGGCGAGCGCTGCATGGCGATCTCGGCGGTGGTGGCGGTGGGCGGGGCGGGCGACGCCATCGTGTCGCGCATCCGCGACCGCGCCGCCGCGGTGCGGGTCGGCCCCGGCGACCGCGAGGGGGTCGAGATGGGGCCCCTCATCACCCGCGAGCACCTCGACCGCGTGGCCGGCTACGTCGACATCGGCGAGCGGGCCGGGGCCGACCTCGTGGTCGACGGCCGCGGCGTCCGGGTCGAAGGGTGCGGGGACGGCTTCTTCCTGGGCCCGACGCTGTTCGACCGGGTGACGGTCGACATGCCCATCTACCGCGACGAGATCTTCGGGCCGGTGCTGGTGGTGGTGCGCGCCGACACCTACGACGAGGCGATCGACATCGTCAACCGGAACCCCTACGGCAACGGGACCGCGGTGTTCACCCGCTCGGGCGACGCGGCGCGCCGGTTCGCCCGCGACATCCAGGTGGGGATGGTCGGCGTGAACGTCCCGATTCCGGTGCCCATGGCGTTCTTCTCGTTCGGGGGGTGGAAGGGCTCGCTGTTCGGCGACCTCCACGTGCACGGCGAGGACGGGGTCAGGTTCTACACCCGGACGAAGGTCGTCACCACCCGCTGGCCGGACCGGCCCGAGGCGGTGAGCCTGAGCATGCCCACCCTGAAGTAGGAGAACCCGATGGCTGATTCGCAGGCCGGCAACCGATGGCTCCCGTTGATCGGGGGGACGATGCTGAACGTCGTCCTCGGCTCGTTCTACGCGTGGAGCGTGTTCGTGCTCCCCCTCGAGGGGGAGTTCGGCTGGGCCCGCGAGCAGACGTCGACGACCTTCAGCATCGGCATCTTCACGATGGCGGTGACGTTCGTCCTCGCCGGCCGCCTGCACGCCGCCGTCGGGTTCCGCACCCTGGCCGCCGTCGGCGGGCTCCTGTTCAGCGGGGGGTTCTTCCTCGCCAGCTACACGACGTCGCTGGCGTGGCTCTACATCACCTACGGGCTCATCGCGGGGGCCGGCAACGGCATCGGCTACTCCATCGCGATACCCGTCGTCTCGAAGTGGTTCCCCGACCGGCGCGGGCTCGCCATCGGCATCGCGGTAGGCGGCTACGGCGCGGGGTCGGGCGTCTTCGGGCCGATCGCCGACGAGTTGCTCATCCCCGGATCGGGGTGGCAGGCGACCTTCCAGATATACGGCATCGTCTTCTTCATCGTATCGATGATCGGGGCTTGGCTGCTCAAACCCGCCCCCGACGGCTACGCCCCCGAGGGCTGGGACCCGAGCCAGCTCAAGGCGGCGGTGACGCGGACGGTCCGCGAGTTCACGCCGTCGGAGATGCTGCGGGGCAGCGCGTTCTACTTCCTCTTCCTCGCCTACTTCATGGGCGCCATCGCGGGGCTGGGGCTCATCAGCCAGCTCGTGCCGTTCGGCACCGAGGCGGGCATCGGCAGCGTGGCGCTGATCGGGCTCGTGGTCGGGGCCGTCGGCAACACGGTGGGGCGGGTGCTCTCGGGCGCGATGTCGGACAACCTCGGCCGCCTCAACGTGCTGCGGCTGATGGTGCTGGTGTCGGCCGTGGCCATGCCCCTGCTCTACCTGCTCGGCTCGAACGTCGTGTTCTTCGGGCTCGGCGTCTTCGCCGTCTACTTCTGCTACGGCGCCCTGCTCGCGGTGTTCGCGGCGACCTCGGCCGACTTCTACGGCACGAAGCACCTCGGGGTGAACTACGGCCTGCTGTTCCTGGCGTGGGGGCTCGCGGCGGTGGTCGGGGCGCGGCTCGCGGGCCTCGTCTTCGACACCTTCGGCAACTACCAGTGGGCGTTCTTCGGGGCGGCGGTGCTGTCGATCGGCTCGCTCGTGTGCCTGTACCTGGCGAAGCCCCCGGCCGCGGAGGAGGCGGCCTGAGGCCCGGCGGCGCGCGATTCCATGTCTGCCATCATCCAGCTCATCGGCAACCTCGGCGAGAGCCTGTCCCGCTTCACCCAGCGCTGGATACCCGACTCGTGGGTGGTGTGCATGTCGCTGACGGTGCTGGCCATGCTGCTCGCCATGTTCGGGGCCGGCGCCGGCCTCAACGAGACGATGCTGGCGTGGGGCGGGGGCATGTGGGCGCTGCTCGAGCTGGCGATGCAGTTCGCCATCGCCCTCATCGCCGCCCACGCCTGCGTCTCGTCGCGGCCCGCGTTCCGCTTCCTCGACTGGCTCGCGAGCCGCCCCGACGTCGACCGGCCGGTGCAGGCGGTGGTGCTGCTGGGGCTGTTTTCGATCGTCGTCGCCTACTTCAACTGGGCCGCGAGCGTCGTCGCCTCGGCGCTGTTCCTGCCGTTCGTGGCCCGGCGGAATCCCCGGGCGGACATCCGCATCCTGATCGCGGCCGGCTATCTCGGCCTCGGCACCGTCTGGCACGGCGGGCTGTCGGGGTCGGCCCCCCTCATCATGGCCACCGCCGGCAACCCCATCACGACTCCCCCGCCCGGGGCCGAGCCCCTCGTCGACCGTCTGCTGCCGGTGACCGAGACCCTGTTCAACGCGTTCAACCTCGGCTATCTCGCCGTCGTCTCCGTCGTCGGCCTCGGCATGGTCGCCATGCTGCACCCGCGCAAGAACGCGCGGACGCTGACCGAGGACGAGCTGGCGCAGATCATGCCGGCGATGCCCGAGGAGACGGAGCCGACGACGCCGGCCGCGGGCATCGAGGCGTTCCCGGGGTGGATCTTCCTCGCCGTGATCCTGATCGGCTATCCCCTCGGGCACTCCATCGTGACCCAGGGGTTCGGCGCGAGCTGGACCATCAACGCCTACAACGCGGTGTTCCTGATGGGGGCGATGCTGCTGCAGCGGCGGCCCGCGAACCTCGTGCGGGCGTTCGGCAACGGGGCGCGGACGGCGTCGGGGGTCATCCTGCAGTTCCCGTTCTACGCCGGCATCTTCGGGGTCATCAACGGCACCCCCCTCGGCGACTGGCTGGGCGGGCTCTTCGTGCAGGTGGCGACCACCGAGACCTATCCGCTCATCGTCTACATCTACTCGGGGGTCGTGAACGTGTTCGTCCCCTCGGGCGGCTCGAAGTGGCTGATCGAGGCCCCCTACCTGCTGCCGGCGGCGCGCGACCTCGCGGTCTCGCCCACCACCACCCTGCTCGCCTACTGCTACGGCGACTCGACCAGCAACCTCATCCAGCCGTTCTGGGCCATCCCCATCCTGACCGTCACCCGCATGAAGTTCGGCGACGTGCTCGGCTACAGCGGCCTCGTCGCGGTGGTCCTGTTCCTCGTCACCGCGGTCGCGATGCTGCTGGTGCCGTCGACGCTGTGAGCCGCGGCCGGAGCAGTCGCTTCAGTCGCTCTCGATCGGCTCAAGGTACAGCTCGATTGCTTCCCGGATGTTGGCGATCGCGTCGGCGACGGTGTCGCCCTCGCTGATGCAGCCGGGAAGACCGAGCACGTACACCGTGTAGCCGCCTTCGTCGCTTGGTTCCAGGACGATCTTCAACTTCATCGGCATCCCGACGATGGCAACGGCGTCGCGATGCCGCGACGCCGGAACATGCCCGCCGACCGGCCGGACCGGACGACGGGCATGCTGGACCGGCGCGACCGATCACGCCGGCGGCGGCGGCACGAGCTGCGGCAGGACGTAGGCGAAGATCATCGTGATGACCGCCATGCTCAGGGCCAGGATGATGCTGTGCTTCAGCGTGATGCGGAACAGGCGGCCCTCCTGCGACGACGCCATGCCGGTGGCGGCGACGGCGACGGCGATGCTCTGCAGCGAGATCATCTTGCCCATGACCCCGGTGGCCGCGTTCGTCGACGCGGTCAGGATGGGGTTCAGCCCGAGGGCGTTGGCGGTGACCACCTGCAGCGTCCCGAACAGCGCGTTCGACGACGTGTCGCTGCCGGTCAGGAAGACGCCGGTCCAGCCGAGCATGGCGCTGAAGAACGGGAAGAGGGCCCCGGTGGCGGCGAAGGCGAGCCCGAGGGTCGAGGTCATGCCCGCGTAGTTCATCAGGAACGCGAGGGCGAGGACCGACGCGATGGTCAGCAGCGGCTTCTGGAGCTGCTTGAGCACCGCGGCCACGATGCCGTAGAACTTCCCGGCGGGCAGCCCGATGACCATCGACGCCGTGAACGCGGCGAGGAAGCACGACGTGCCGGCCGCGGACAGCCAGTTGAAGTTGTAGACCGCGGCGTACGGCGACGGCTCGGCGGTCAGCGGCGGCACGCGGGTGACGACGTCGTGCAGCAGCGGCACCGGGATCGTCGTGCCGAGGCTGTTCAGCAGCCCCTGGATGGGCTGGTAGCGCCACGCGAGGACGAACGCCACGAGCAGCATGTAGGGCGTCCACGCGGACACCAGCTCGCCGGTGGTGTGGGTGCGCGACTGCGTCGTCGCGGCGACGTCGCCCTCGAGGCGGAACGGCTTCTCCGGCTGCCACACCTTCATCGCCGCGACCATCGCGATCATCGCCGCGATCGACGCGAGGATGACGGCCAGCGCCGGCCCCAGGGTGTTGGTGACCGCGAACAGCACGACCGCGAAGGTGACGGCGCACGCCAGCACCTGCGGCAGCACCTCGAGGGAACGGCGGAACCCCGACATCACCACCACCATGTAGGCGGGGATGATGATGCCGATGAGCGCGCACAGCCGGCCGGTCATGGCGCTCAGCCCCATCTCGGGCAGCCCCGTGACCTGGGCGAGGGTCACGACGGGGATGCCGAGCGAGCCGAACGCGACCGGCGCGGTGTTGGCGATGAGGCAGATGAACGCGGCGTAGAACGGGGAGAACCCCAGGCCGGTGAGCATGGCGGCGGCGATGGCCACCGGCGTCCCGAAGCCCGCCGCCCCCTCGATGAAGCCCCCGAAGGCGAAGCCGATGAGCACCGCCTGCAGGCGGCGGTCGTCGCTGAGCGAGCCGATCGAGTCCTTGATGATCTCGAAGCGGCCCGAGTCGAGCGTCACCCGGTAGAGGATGAGCGACGCGATGACGATCCAACCGATGGGGAACAGGCCGAACGCGGCCCCGTAGACCATCGCGGCCGCCGCCGGCACGACGGGCATGCCGTACACCCCCACGGCCAGCACCACCGCCGCCCCGAGGGCGGTGAGGCCGGCGATCCACCCGGGCTTGCGGCGGACCCCCAGCATGTAGAAGAGGATGAGGAGGGGGATGGCCGCGGCGATCGTCGAGTAGCCGAGACTGTCCGCGATGGGCGTGTAGTCCTGCTGCCAACTGCTCAACATGGTCGGTATCCGTCGTCAGAGGTGGCCGGCGCGCCGAGTGAACGCGCCACTGTAGCACGCCGGGACGGGGCGTTGCACACGGGCCGGGCCCCGGCCGAGCCTCCCGCGACGACGCTGTCGGCGGCCGGGGGTGCCGTCGCGCCTCGTCGGGCGGGCGCGGCGCAACGCGCGGTCCGCCGCGGGTTGCTAGAATCGCGGCGACGATGACGAGCCCGGTCGACTACCTGCGGGTCATCAAACGGCACCACCCGCGCCTGTGGCCGGTGATCGAGCATTCCCTGTCGTTCCTCCTGGAGGGCTTGTACCGCCTGGCGCTGCTGCCGTTCCGGCAGGCGCAGGGCCCCGGATCGACGGTCGAGGACCGGGATCTCCTGAACCGCGCGGACGAATACAACGCGGCGGCGGAACGGTACTACGCCTGCTATCCGCATCCGCAGGCGCTCATCGACAAGCCGTTCAGCGACCCCGGCTCGTTCCCCAACCACCTGATCCGGGCCGGCACCGTGATGGCGGCGGGCCGGATTCAGCCCGGGGACACCGTCGTGGAGGTGGGCGCCGGGACCTGCTGGCTGTCACACTTTCTGAATCGCTACGGATGCCGCACGGTGGCCGTCGACGTGTCCCGTACCGCGCTCTCCCTCGGCCGGCGGCTCTTCGAGCGGGAGCCCGCGACGAACTGGTCGCTCGACCCGCGCTTCGCCGTCTTCGACGGACGCGCGCTGCCCATCGGAGACGCCGCGTGCGACTGCGTGGTCGTCTACGACGCGTTTCACCACGTTCCGAACCAGCGGGCCCTGCTCGCGGAGATGCACCGGATTCTCCGGCCCCGCGGCATCGTGGTGATGTCGGAACCCGGCGTCGGCCACGCCGATACGCCCACGAGCCTCGCCGAGGGCGAGAAGGGCGTGCTGGAGAACGAACTCGTGATCGCGGACATCGCCGCCTTGGCCCGGGCGGTGGGGTTCGACGACACGACGCTGCTGGCGTCGGCGCCCTACTTCCTCCACGAAGTCCCCGCCGGCAGGCTGGGCCGATTCGCGGGCGGAGCCGGGTTCCATCGCTACTGGCACGGCTTCTCCCAGGCCCTGAAGATGCACCACTACATCCTCATCTACAGGGCGCCGAACGTGCCGGCGACCGACCTGCTCGGCGACACCAAGCTCAGGGCGGCCATCGAGATCGAATCGCCGGCCGGCGGCCGCGCCCGCTGGCCGGCCGGCGACGCCGGCCGGGCCGTCGTCTCCGTCGAGAACAGGAGCAACGCGTTGTG
>CAXXTG010000259.1:0-6244 GCA_963666855.2 Vicinamibacterales bacterium | reverse complement strand
GAGGCGTCCGGCGTCCAGACCGGCGTCGCGGTGCCGTAGTCGTCGAACGTGAGTCGGATGGGCGGGCGTCCGTCGAGGTCGAACACCCAGAGGTCTCCGTCCTCCACGAGGGCGAGCCGGCGACCGTCCGGGGACAGGCGGGGATTCCTCGGCGCGTTCAGGCCGCCGATCGCGCCGGGCGTCCACTCGTCGCCGGTCGGTTCGAGCCATCGCACGGAACCGGCGGTGCTGGCCCGGCGCCACGCGACGGTCCCGGTGGGCGACACCGAGAACGACGCCCAGAAGTTGACGCTGTCCACGTCTTCGGCCACCACCGTCGGGCTGCCCGCGAGCTGCAGGCGCGTGTGGTCGAACGGCTGCGCGAGCAGGCGCCGCTCCTCCATGAACAGCAGCCGGCCGACCCCCGTCGAGGCCGTCGGCGCCGCGTACGCGGCGGTCAGCCCGGTCGCGAGGAGCCGGGTCGGATCCTGCTCGGCGGGGTCGACGCCCAGCGCGCCGACGTAGAGGCCGTTGACGCTCCGGTCGGTGGACACGAGCAGGTAGAGGAAGTGGCGGCCGCCCGGCAGGAACCGGGGCGCCGCGTGGCCCGCGTCGCCGCGCGCCTCGTCCAGCACCGTGACCGGGGCCGGCGTGCCGCCGGCGGCGGAGACCTGCATGACGCCGGTTCGGCCGCCGAACACGATGACGCCGTCCTCGTTCCAGCTTCCGCCCAGGAAGCCGGGCGCGTCGCCGATGGATTCGACCACGCCTTCCGCCACGTCGACCCGCCTCAGCGTGCTCCCGTCGCTGAATGCGATGAACCGGCCGTCGGGGGACCAGAACGGCGGAACGCCCACCACCTCCGTTCCCGCCAGCGGGCGGGCGTCGCCGGATGCGAACGAGTGCACCCAGAGACGGGGCTCGCGGGACTCGTCGCCCTCCAGGTACGCGAGGTACCGGCCGTCGGGCGACAGCTCCAGGATCGGCCCCAGGTTGGGCGAGGCGGGAATCGTGAACCGCACCGGCGGACGGAGCGGCGGCTCGGGCGCCGGCAGGCTCCCGACGCCGAGGCCGGCGGCGATCGCGGCCAGCACCGCGGCGACGGCCAGCTCCGCCGTGCGGCGCCGGCGGCCGGGTGCGGACGCGGGCATCGCGTCGGCGGCCGGGCGGTCGGGGTCCTCGAACGCCCCGAGCAGGCCGAGCCGGACGTCGGCGATGTCGCGCAGGCGCTCCCCGGGGTCCTTGGCCAGGCAGCGGCGCAGCACGCCCGACACCGCCCGCGGCACGTCGGCCGACAGCGATGCCCAGGCCGGCTCCGACTTGATGACCTCGGCGAGGATGCCGGTGACGTCGTCGCCCTCGAACGCCTTGCGCCCGGTGAGCATCTCGTAGACGACGGCGCCGAACGCCCACACGTCGGCGCGGCGGTCGACGGGCCGGCCCCGCGCCTGCTCGGGCGACATGTACGCCGCCGTCCCCACGATGACGCCCAGTTGCGTCGCCGCCGTCGCCATCGTCGGCGAGTCGTGCGGAGAGCCCGACGCGGGCCCCGCCTCGAGCGCCTTGGCGAGGCCGAAGTCGAGCACCTTGACGGCGCCGTCGTCCCGCACCTTGACGTTGGCCGGCTTGAGGTCCCGATGGATCACGCCGGCCCCGTGCGCCGCCTCCAGGGCGTCGGCGATGCGGGCCGCGATGTCCAGGGCCTCGTCGAGGGGAATCGGCCCCCGGGCGATCCGCTCTTCCAGGGTGGGCCCCTCGACCAGCTCAAGCACCAGCGCCCGCGTGCCGCCGTCCTCCTCCAGGCCGTGAATCTGCGCGATGTTCGGATGGTTGAGCGACGCCAGCAGCTCGGCCTCGCGCTGGAACCGGGCCAGCCGGTCCGGATCGGCGGCGAAGGCGTCGGGGAGGATCTTCAGGGCGACGTCGCGGTTCAGGCGGGTGTCCCGGGCGCGGTAGACCTCGCCCATGCCGCCCGCGCCCAGGGGGCCGGCGACGTCGAAGTGCCCGGCGTAGCGGTCGCCCGCGTTCAGCGGCATGCGAGTGGTCTCCACCGCCCGGCCGCGGCGCAGGGCGTCAGTCCCAAGGGTTCACGAGCGCCACGCCCGACGGCTCGAAATCGGCGACGTTCCGGGTCGCAACCTGCATCCGATGCACGAGCGCGATCGCTGCGATCTGGCCGTCCTGAACGTTGAGCCGCCTGCCTGATCGCTCCGCCCTGGCCGCGATGTCTCCGTACGCTTCGGCGGCACGTCGATCGAACGACAGGATTCGGTCCCGGAACCGCTCGCATGTCGCCCGCCAGAAGTCCAGCAGACTCGATCGCCGCCGGCCCTGGGGCAGCCGTGAGATCCCGTACCGCACTTCCGCCAGCGCAATCGTCGGTACCGCCAGCGAGGGCTCGTTGACCGCGAGCCACGTGACGACCTGGACTGACGGCGCCGGCCTGGTCAGTTCCGACAGGACGTTGGTATCGAGCAGAATCACGACAGGTCGATGGGTTCTTGCGGCTGTCTGCGCTCGCGGAGGAACGGCTCGATGTCGTCGCCGGGCTCGACGAGCGCGATCAGGTCATCGGGGAATCCGGTCGCGACGGAGGTGTCGTCGGCAGCCTGGTCGAGTATCGAGCGGGTCAGGGCCTCGAGGCTGCACCCTCGTCGTTCGGCGCGTCGCCTGAGCTTCGCTTTCGACTCCGGCGACAGGTTGCGGATCGTGATGCTCGCCATGCTGCCCCTCCCCGGTCACGCACTTTGCTGCGCCTCGCGATGATTGCATGCAATCATCGATGGCGCAAGCCGATCTGCCCAGTTCGGAAGCGACGCCAAGGGCGAAGAACGGATCCTCTTTGCGAAACTAGGAGAGAAGTGATACTGTCCTCTAGACACGCTAGGAGACGCCATGGACACCACGAAGTCCGCCACCCTGCTCCCCGGCACCCTCGACCTCCTGATCCTCAAGGCCGTCTCGCTCGACCGCCTGCACGGCTACGGGGTGCTGCTCCGCATCCGGCAGATGACGGGAGAGGCCCTCGACGTGCCGCAGGGTTCGCTCTATCCGGCCCTCTACCGGCTCGAGCACCAGGGGCTCATCGAGTCGGAGTGGGGCGAGAGCGAGAACCGGCGCCGCGCCAAGTACTACCGCCTGACCGACGCCGGGCGGCAGCGGCTCGAGGAGGCGGCGGCGGGCTGGGAACGGCTCGCCGCGGCCATGGCCGCCGCCCTCCAAGCCACCCCCGGGGAGGCGTGACGTGCTCGTGCGCCTGCGCTCGTTCCTCGGCGCGTGGACCCGGCGGGAGCGCTTCGAGGACACGCTCGACGATGAGTTGCGGTTTCACCTCGAAGCGTGCACGGAGGAGCTGGTGCGCGCCGGGGTGCCGAGGCGGGAGGCGGCGCGCCGCGCGCGGGTGCAGTTCGGCGGCATCGAGGGCGTGAAGGACGACTGCCGGCGGGCGCGAGGCCTGCGGCTCGCCGACGAGCTGGAGCGGACGATGACCAACATCCGACTCGGGTTCCGCACGCTGTTCAAGACGCCGCTCGTCACCGGCGTGGCGGTCGTGTCGCTGGCCCTCGGCATCGGGGCCAACGCGGCGATCTTCTCCCTCTACAGCCAGTTCCTCCTGCGGCCGTTGCCCGTCGTCGAGCCCGAGCGGCTCGTCAACCTCGAGAGCCCCGGCCCGAAGCCAGGGTCCTGCCGCGCCAGCAACGCCGGCGGATGCGACCACGTGTTCAGCTACCCGATGTTCCGTGACCTCGCGGGCGGACAGACCGTCTTCTCCGCGCTCGCGGCGCACAGGGGCCTCGACGCCAACGTGGCCTACCGGGGCCGGGCCGTCACCGCCTGGGGCGCGCAGGTCTCGGGGTCGTACTTCCCGGCGCTGGGCCTGCGGCCGGCCGCCGGCCGACTGTTCGGCCCCGAGGCCGACGAGCCGATCGGCGGCCATCCCGTGGTGGTCCTGAGTCACGACTTCTGGCAGACCGAGCTCGACGGATCGCCGGACGTGATCGGGGACGTCCTCGTCGTGAACGGCCGGTCCCTGACCATCGTCGGCGTGTCGCCGGCCGGGTTCCGTGGCACGACGATCAACAGGCCGTACGCGTTCTTCGTGCCGCTCACGATGCGCGGTCTGCTCTCGCATGAAGGGGACGGCGGGTTCGAGGACCGGCGCGCCTACTGGACCTACCTCTTCGCCCGCCTCGAGCCCGGCGTATCCATCGACCAGGCGCGCGCGGCCCTCGAGCCGCTGTACCGGAGCATCCTGGCCGAGGTCGAGGCGCCCCTGCAGACGGGCATGAGCACCGAGGCGATGGCCCGGTTCCTCGACAGACCCCTGCAGGTCGAACCGGGATGGCAGGGGCAGAGCGTGTGGCGCGACAACGCGGGCGGGCAGCGCGTCGCCCTGTTCTTCCTCTTCGCGATCACCGCCGCCGTCCTCCTGATCGCGTGTGCCAACGTCGTCAACCTGCTGCTCGCCCGCTCGGCCGCCCGAACCGGCGAGATGGCGGTGCGGCTCGCGCTGGGCGCGTCGCGCCGCCATCTCCTGGCGCAGCTCCTGACCGAGTCCTGCCTCCTCGCGGCGCTGGCCGGCGCGGCCGGGCTGGTGGCCGCGCACTGGACGCTGCGCCTCCTCTGGACCCTCGTGCCCCCCCTCGTCGCGGACATCTTCCGGGCGGCGCTCGACCCCTACGCGGTGCCGTTCACCGCCGCCGTCTCGCTGGCGGCCGTGGTCGTCTTCGGCGTCTTCCCCGCGCTCTACGCCACCCGGGGGGCCCCGCTCGCGGCCATGAAGGACGTCGCCGGCCAACCGAGCGGCGCCCACTCGGCGACGCGCTTCCGCCACGGCCTGGTCGTGGCCCAGCTCGCCCTGGCGACGACGCTGCTCGCGGTGGGGGGGCTCTTCATCCTGAACCTGCACAACGTGAATCGCGTCGACCCGGGGTTCCGGACGGACGACGTGGCGACGTTCCACGTGGCGCCCGAGTCGAACGGCCACGGCCCCGTGCGCAGCCGGGCCGTGTACCAACGCATCGGCGAACGTCTGTCGGCGCAGCCCGGCGTGACCGGCGTCACCGCCGCCTCGCGCCTCCTGCTCGATGGCGGCCCCGGCCGGCCCGCCGAGGTGAGGGTCGAGGGGGTCGAAGCCCGGCCGGACACGGACCGCGGGACGCGGCTGGAGCGCGTCGGGACCGACTATTTCCGCACCCTCGGCATCCCCCTGCTCGCGGGCCGCACGTTCTCGGCGGCGGACACCCTGGAGGCGCCGAAGGTCGCGGTCGTGAACGAGTCGTTCGTCCGCGAGTTCGATCTCGGACGCGAGGCGGTGGGGCGCCGCCTCGGCCCCGGCGGTCCCGACGCCGAGCTCGACATCGAGATCGTCGGGGTCGTCGGCAGCGTGCGGAGCAGGCTGCGGAGCGACGTTACGCCGCCCGTCGTCTTCGTCCCGTATCGACAGGAAGAGGAGATCGGCGGCCTCTGGTTCTACGTCCGGAGCTCGGCGGGGTCCGACGCGGTGGTGCGCTCCATTCCCGCCGTCGTCGCCGCCGTCGATCCGAACCTGCCGGCCGCGTTCCCCATGCCCCTGTCCCGGGCGGCCGAGATGAACACGACGGACGATCGCATGGCGGCGGGGCTGCTGACGTCGTTCGCGGTCCTGGCGGCGCTCCTCGCCGCGGTCGGGCTCTACGGCGTGCTCGCCTACGCGGTGGCGCAGCGCACGCGCGAGATCGGCCTGCGCATGGCCCTCGGCGCGGACGCGGCGCGGCTGCGCGCGATGGTGTTCGGCCAGGTCGGGCGCATGGCCCTCGCGGGCGGCGCGCTCGGGCTCGCGGCGGCCCTCGCCTTCGCGCGCGTCGCGCAATCGGTGTTCTACGAGATCGAGGGCATGCCGCCCGCCGTCGCCGTCGCCGCCGCGGCGGGACTGGCCGCCGTGGCCCTGGCCGCCGGGCTCGTCCCCGCCCATCGGGCGGCGCGCGTCGACCCGATGGACGCGCTGCGGCATCGGTAGATTCTGAAGAGAGCGGCGCTGTTATCGCGGCTGCGGTCGTTCCTGACGGCCTGGGTCCGGCGCGAGCGCTTGGAGGACGCCCTCGACGAGGAGGTGCGGTTTCGCCATCGAGGCCTGCACGGAGGATCTGGAGCGTGCCGAGGCCGGAGACCGCCCGCAGGTCAGGCGCCGGAACCGGGGGCGTCGAACAGGGCCGTCACGTCGACGGCGAATCCGGCCAGCAGCCGCGAGGTCGCCGTGTCGCCGGGCGCGAACACGCCGTGCTCG
>CAXXTG010000258.1:0-13435 GCA_963666855.2 Vicinamibacterales bacterium | reverse complement strand
GGTCCACCGACGGGGATCGAGAAGGGAGCTCGATCTCCATTGCCCGGGAGTCGTCGGCTCGGTCGCAACGGGGGTTGTCGAAACAGGCCACTTGGGTGATGATGCTGGTGGGAATGCCGCGAAGGTGCTCCGGGACTTCGCCGAGCATCGTGATTCGGTTGCCCTCGCGCGGCAAGAGGCCGCCTCCGTAGGCCCAAGGTGCACCGTCCGCGCGCAAGACGATACGCCACTCGTGTTCGGCATCGGTGTGCCGATAGTAGGAATCGGGCCAGAACGGGCGGTCCGCGTCGAGAGCGAGTCGATACGAAAAACGCGTACCCTCTTCCGGATCCGGTACGGGATTCCGCATCGTGAACTCCACGATCACCGCGTCGCCGGCGGTTTCGTAGATGGCGGCCTCGATCAGATCCAGATGGCCGGGCAGTTCGGGGTCCCGCGGGTCGGCAATGGTGGCGATGGCGTTGCCCTTGAGGACTTCGGCGTCGCCCGGGAACAGACCCGCGACGCCGTCGCCGCTGGCGATGGAGCCGTAGTGGAAGCGGACGCTGCCGTCAGTGCCCAGCACTGCCTGGAAGCGGTCGGGGGCTTCGGGAGGAAAGGCGTCGTAGAAATGGGGTTCGGACGCGAACCAGGTGACCACCACACGGTCCGAGTGGTGCGCGACGAGCTGCCTAGCGAGAGGATCGCGATCACCGGTGATGCCGCCGTACCCCGGCTTGAACAGCGGGCTGATAGTGGGGTCGGTCACGAACTTGGCGGCGATCTCCCTCATCGTGTCGAACCGGTTGGCCGCGTCGTCGTACCAATAGGCGAGTGGGCCTCCGAAGGTGAGCGCCCCGTGCTTGCTGACGTGGAGGGAGCGCCAAGTTCGGCCGGCGAAGTCGAACGGGAACCTCAGGTCGATTTCCTCCCCCTCGGTGAGCTCTCGGCCGAGGTCTTCCTCCCACGCGAGCGGCTGGACCGACCGGGAGTAGCCGCCTCGGCCGTCGGGGCTGAAGACGAGCGTCGTGCCATTCAGATCGAAGAGGTTGGCGGCGGTGGCACCCGCGGGCGGGAGTTCCACCAAGATCTGACTATGTGGAGTGACCGACACCTTGGCTCGTTGGGCTGTGACGGTCACGGCGAACGTCTGCGCCAGTAGTAGCAGTCCGAGGGAGTATCCCGTCACCAATACAATGCATGTACGCTTCACGAGCACGCCCTCGTGTGGTCGTCCGCCGCCGTCAGATGGCTGATCATCGATCTCTCCGTGGCGTTTCAACAACCCGGCACCCGTAGATGCCGAATCCCACCAACACGACCGGAATGTCGCTGCGACCGTAGCATGACTACCTACCTACCTGCGAAGTCGCCTCCAGCGTCCGGCGAAGCTGCCGGTTTGCCCGCGCGCTCAGTGTGTCGCTCGACCACGTCGGCCCGATGTGCCGGTCGGTCGCCGACGCCGCGCTCATGCTGCAGCCGATGGCCGGCTACGACCCGCGGGGCATCGTCAGCATCGAGGCCGACATCCCCGACTACGCGGGCGCGCTCCGGCGGCGGATGTCGGCGATGCGCCTCGGGGTGCCGCGCGCGTTCTACGAGGACGTTGACCCGCAGGTGCTGACCGCCGTCGAGCGGGCGCTCGGTGTCCTCGGCGACCTGACGGCGGGCGCGCGGGACGTCGAGCTGCCACCGCTGCCGGCGGCGCGCACGGTCGGGGTCGAGGCGTACGCCTACCACGCCGACCTCCTCGAGGAGCGGCGCGGCCTGTACGCCGGGAGCACGCTGGCGCGCATCGAGGGGGGCGCGGAGATGTCCGCGGCCGACTACGCCGAGGCGCGCCATGAGCTCGCGCTGGTGAGGAAGGCGGTCGCGGCGGCGTTCGACCACGTCGACGTTCTGGTCACGCCGATGCTGGTCGAGCTTCCGGTCAGCATCGCTGACGACGCGAGGGCGCGGGGCAGCAAGCCTCAAGCCGACAGATTATCGGATGGAATCACGCGTTCGAGTGGAGCGCCCCGCGCTCACTCCGGCAGGGCGAGTGTCCAGATTGAAGCAAGTCACACTCGGACGAAGGGGAAGGACGAGTCCGGCGTGCGCTACGTCACCCGCCTCCCGCTCGAAACGGACGAGGGGCAGCTCGCGTTCCTCGTCGAGCGGGAGGTCTCGCGCAAGGACGAACGGCGCATCGAGATGGCGTTCAAGA
Organism: Vicinamibacterales bacterium; assembly: GCA_963666855.2. Lineage (GTDB taxonomy): Bacteria > Acidobacteriota > Vicinamibacteria > Vicinamibacterales > UBA8438 > JAJEEA01. Next base: position 11,250 of record CAXXTG010000258.1, on the reverse strand, counting down.
CCGATGGGTCACTCGGCCGCGACCATTGAAGTGACCTGGATCGTCCAGGTCTCGGAGTCCAGCGTGCCGACGACTTCTACTTTCTGTCCGGCAAACTCTCTTGATTTGTCCTGGTCGCTCAACAGATAGGTTGCTTCGCCGTCAAACAAAACGAACGGGACGGTGTGGTCATCGACGCAAGCGATGGCGCAGGCAGCGTCGGTCGACCCCATCCGCATTCCGGAATGATCGGCGCTGGGGCACTCCTCATCGGTGATCGTGCCTGAGAACGTCTGTCTGCTCTGGGTTGCAAACATCGTGGCGGAGGCAAGAAGAGCGGAGGCAAGAAGACCTGTCAGTAGATACTTCATAAGGCTCACCGCAAAGCGAAGTGATTCGCAACCTGCGGGAAATCGGGGGAAGGTGTCACACCTCCCCCCGATTCGTGGTCGAAAACCCCGAGGCCGAGAAACTCTCTGCCGGTTAACGGCCGCCAATCATGATGTGGGCTTCCGGCGTGCCCTCGAACATCAGCCAGGCGCCGCCCGCGTCGCGGTTGTTCGGCAGTCCGACTTGCTCCGCCATCAAGTTCGGCATGGAGATAAACGTGTGCCAGATGGCGGTGTCCTGGCTATCGCCCCGGAGGTTGTACCATATGGTCCCGGCTTCGGGCAGCTCACGCGTTCCGTCTTTCCCGGCGGCCACAACCAGATCCCTAATCCCTCCGGTGCCGCTGCTCGACAAGACAGGACGCCCGGCGCGCGTGCCATCTGCCAGCAGTGGCTGGGCCTTGGCCCCCATCTCCGCGAACGCTCGATTCTGCGCGATGCGCGCCATGTTGGCGTCGCTGCTGCTGCACTCCACCGACCACGGCCGCTCTCCAGGAAAGCCGGTCAGGTCGTAGCAGACCAGACGGCCGGGGCCGGGCCTCAAAACTTCAAACGTAAAGTCGGCAGCCGTGACATCGTCCTCCGGACTCTTCGCCGGATTCCGAATCCACTTGACGACCGTGGCGTCCCTGGCCATAGCCGCGTTCGGAGCGGCGAGCAACGGCTTCTGGATGGGGTCGTTCGTATCGACCCGGCGCTCCTCATAGACCTGCGCCTGCGCGCTCATCGCAACCGCCATTACGCCGAGTACAAACAGAGAGATCGATTTCATGTGAGTCCTCCAATCGCTATGCCTCAACACTTGGGTGTCCGAAAGCCAGCACCGTACCACGACGGCGCGTACTCGACTCTATTGAATGTTCCCGCCGACGGGCAGGCCGCTCGGTACGCGCTCGGGAATCGTCCGATCGAATGACCCATCGCTCAGAGCAATCAAGAACTCGATCAGATCCACGTCTTCTTCGTCCACGTTCTGCAACTCGCGAAGCCGCGGATCGAGCTCCTCGTAGCGGACGTTCGGGTTCCGGGACTCGCCGGCGATGGTGGCTTCATAGAACCCCACGACGGCGCGCAGCGTCCGGAACATGCCATTGTGCCCGTATGGGAAGGTCAGTTCGAGGTTTCGCAGCGACGCCGTACGAAACGCATAGCTGTCGCACGCTGCTCGGGACGCTGCAGTACGCGGCTCCGGAGGAGCTGCCGCGCAAGGAGGGTTCTGAGCGCCTCCGTCGGAGGCGGGCGTTGTGAGACCTGATGCAAGAGCGGGGTTGTCGGGCACGCCCATGACATGCAGTTTGTAATCGGAGAACATGGGCCCGTTGTGGCACCTGATGCACCCGATCTCCTCGAAGCGCTGCATTCCCCTGACCTGTTCCCGCGTCATGGCGCTGCGGTCGCCGCGCATGTAGCGGTCGAACGGCGAGTTGTTGGCCAGCAGCGACCGCATGAACGCCGCTATCGCCCTGCCCAGGTTTTCCGCGGTGACCGGCTGTTCACTGCCGAAGGCCTCGGCGAACAGGCTCTGGTACTCGGCGTTGGCCTGGAGCTTCGCCACCACTCTCGCGACAGCCTCATCCTCCGGGTAGGTGTCCCCTCGCATTTCCTCAAACGACTTGAGCGGTTCGAGCGCCTGCGATTCGAGGCTCCTGATGCGATTGTCCCAGAACGCCACCGCAGTCGCCGGGTCGTAGCGGCCCGATTCATCGATGCCGTTGAAAGCAACGTTCAGAACCGTCGGACTATTGCGTTTGACGAGATGCCCGTTACGCCGGAAGCGGCCCCGGCCGGTGCCCGTCACGCCGAGCGACAGGTCGCGGTCCTCCGCATAGGCGTTTGTGGGATGATGGCACGTCGCGCAGGCTACGTCTCCGGGTCCCGACAAAAGCGGGTCCCAGAACAGCAGCCTTCCCAGCTCGACTTTTTCTGGGGTCGTCGGGTTATATCCCGGCGCCTCCTGAGTCAACGGCAGCGCCGACACACTGTGTTCACCGTCGACCGGGAACTGAGCTTCTTGTCCAACGGCACCAACTTCCATAAAAAGGAGTACGGCGACCGTAGCTGCTGCGACCAGCAGGTGTTTCGCTCCGAAGATTATACGCACGAGTAACCCCCCCTAGCGCCGGCCCCTTCACAGGCCTAGGCGCGCCACAGAACAGCTACTCTACCCACACTATGGGCGGGTGTCAAGAGAGAATTTGGGCAGTTTCGGGGTGAGCCGCCAAGCTGCCCAGGTTTCGCTCCAAGTTGCTGTGAGGATTGGACTTGACGCCTCTCGTTCCCTAGCGCGCCAGGGACCCTCGCGTGGCGACTACTCAGGCAGGGCGAAGACGAACAGCCCGTTCCCCCCGTTCGGCCGCCGCTTCTCGGGGGTCAGCTCGAGGGGGATCGTCGTCCAGCTCCCGCCCCCGATGCCGGTCCCGATGGCGACGTACTGCCGGCCGTCGACGGCGTAGGTGATGGGGAAGCCCTGCACCGAGGTGGGGAGGCGCGTCTCCCACAGCTCGTCGCCGGTGGCGACGTCGTAGGCGTAGGCCCGGCGGTCGAACGTCCCCACGAAGGCGAGGCCGCCGGCGGTGGTCAGCGAGGCCGAGATGTACGGCGTCCGCTTCCGGTGCGACCAGAGGATCTCGCCGCTGACGTGCATGGCCACGAACTCGCCGAGGTTGCCGCCGCTGTCGGGGTGGAGGAAGTTCTCGCGGAACAGCATGCCGGCGCCGCCGCCGCCCTCCCGCCACTCGACGTCGCCGTAGACGGTGCGCTGGCAGTTCAGGGTCAGGGGGATGTAGAACGCCTCGGTCTCGGGGTGGTAGGCCATGGCCCGCCAGCTCTTGAGGCCGGAGTGGCTCGGGCAGAACTCCAGGCGCTCGTTCAGCACCGGCATCATGCCGGGCCGGAACGACATCCCGCCCGTCTCGGGGTCGATGTCGACGATGTTCTGGTAGCCGAGGTCGGTGGCGTTGATGTACTGGCCGGTCTCGCGGTCGAGCTGCCACAGGATGCCGAGCTTGCCCATCGTGAACACCGACGGCCGCCCGTCGACGTCGACGAGGATGCGCTCGAACGTCTCGTCCATGTCGTGCGACTCGCCCGGCAGGTGCTGGTAGTACCACCGCATCTCGCCGGTGGCGGGGTCGAGGGCGAGGGTCGAGCTGGTGTAGAGGGCGTCGCCGTCGGTGCGGCGGCTCACCTGCGCCCACGGCTTGGCCTGCGCCACCCCCCAGAACGTGAGCCCGAGGGCGGGGTCGTAGGACCCGGCGATCCAGGCGTCGCCGCCGCCGCGGAACATCATCGGCAGGTCGCCCCAGGTGTCGCCGCCCGGCTCGCCCGGCCGCGCCACCGTCGACGTGCGCCACAGCTCGCGGCCGGTGGCGGCGTCGTGCCCGGTGATGAAGCAGCCGTCGTCCCAGAACCGCAGGCAGCCGGCCATGCCGGAGATGACCACGCCGTCGACGACGAGCGACCCGCTCGTGTACTGGTACCCCTTGGCGGCGTCGGCGACCTCCGTCTCCCACGCCACCTCGCCGGTCCGCGCGTCGAGGGCGACGATGTTCGCGTCGGCGGTGTTCAGGATGATGCGGTCGCCGTGGATGGCGATGCCGCGGTTCGGCCGCCCCCGTCCGCGCGCCGTCGGGAACTCGCGCCGGTGCTCCCACAGCAGGTCGCCGGTCGCGGCGTCGAGGGCCTGCATGATGTTGCCGGGGCTGGCGAGGTACATCACGCCGTCGTGCACGATGGGGGTCGTCTGCTGCGACCCCGTCTCCATCGCCCACGACCACACCATCCGCAACTCGCCGACGTTGTCACGGGTGATCTGGTCCAGCGGGCTGTACCCCCAGCCGTCCCGCGTGCGGCGCCAGTTCAGCCAGCTCTCGGGCGGCGGGTCCGCGAGCATGGCGTCGGTGACCGGCCGCACTTCCGGCGCCTGGCCGAGGGCGGGCGCGGCGCTTGCGGCGAGGACGGTGAGGACGGCGAGAAGGGCGAAACGCTGCATCGTGGTCTCCTGTGACAACGTCCGGGGGACGTCTGAGACGCCACGATATCACGGCTACGCGCGGTACGCCGCCCCGGCCGGGCGCCCCTCAGGCCCGGTACCGCGCGCAGTCGATCTCGTACTTCTTGACCTTGTAGCTCACGATCCGCTCGGTCGAACGGAGGAGGGAGGCGGCCTTGACGCGGTTCCCGCGGGTCACCTTCAGGGCGTCCTCGATGAGGTCCCTCTCGTAGGCCTCGACGGCCTCGCCGAGCGACTGGCTCATGACCGTTCCCGACGCCTCGGCCGTCTGCAGCGACGGCGGCAGGTCGTGGGCGTGGATGACGCTGCCGTCGCACACGAGCACCGCCCGCTCCATGGCGTTCTCGAGCTCGCGCACGTTCCCCGGCCAGTGGTAGGCCATGAGGATGTCGATGGCGGGGGTGGAGATGCGCCGCACCTGCTTGCCGTGCTCGACGCCGTAGCGCTCGAGGAAGTGGTCGGCGAGCAGCAGCACGTCGGTCTTCCGCTCGCGCAGCGGCGGCACGAAGATCGCGAACACGTTGAGGCGGTAGTGCAGGTCCTCGCGGAACGTGCCGGCGGCGATCGCCTTCTCGAGGGCGGCGTTGGTGGCCGCGATCAGGCGCACGTCGACCTTGACCGGCTCGGTGCCGCCGAGGCGCTCGAACTCGCGCTCCTGCAGCACCCGCAGCAGCTTGACCTGGGTCGAGGGGTTCAGGTCGCCGATCTCGTCGAGGAACAGGGTGCCGCCCTGGGCGAGCTCGAAGCGCCCCTTCTTGCGCGACTGCGCGCCGGTGAACGCGCCCCGCTCGTAGCCGAACAGCTCCGACTCGATGAGGGAGTCGGGGAGGGCGGCGCAGCTCACCTTGATGAACGGCTTCTTCGCCCGCGGCGAGTTGTAGTGGATGGCGTGGGCGATGAGCTCCTTGCCGGTCCCCGACTCGCCGCGCACCAGCACCGTGGTGTTGGCCCCCGCGACCTGGGCGACCTGGCTGTAGACCTGCCGCATGGGGCTGCTGGTGCCCACGATGTTCGCGAAGTCGTAGCGCTCTTGGAGCTCCTCGCGCAGGTGGACGTTCTCTTCCGCCAGCCGCTGGCGCTCGGCGTCGACGAGGTGGTTCACGCGGATCGCCTGGGCGATCATCGTCGCGACCACGTCGAGGAACTTGACGTAGCGCTGGTAGTCGCGCCCCTTCTCGAACGGCAGGTCGATGCTGATCGCCCCCACCGACTTCTTGCTCTTGCGGGTCTTGATGGGGACGCAGATGAAGCTGATGTCGCGCCGGTCGAGGTTCTTGCGGCGGGCCCGGTTGAGGAACATCGGCTCCTTGCTGGCCCGCGGCACGATGACCGGCTTCGAGGTCTCGACGACCCGCCCCGTCACCCCCTCGCCGACCGCGTAGCGGGCCGAGCGCCCCTCCGGGGTCAGCCCCTCGGACGCCTCGACGTGGAGGTTCCCCGAGTCGGGGCTCAGCAGCGTGATCGAGCCGCACACGACGCTGTCGCGCCGGTCGAGCAACTGCATCACCCGCTGCAGGGCGGCCCGCAGGCTCGACCCGCCCGCGAGGGCGTCGTTCACCTCGGCCAGCGTCTCCAGCCGCTGGATGTCCGTCGAGCCCTGTCCTTTCGCCACGTCGTCGTTCGTCCTCGTCAGTCGGCCCGCGGGCGGGCAGCGGCCGGGTGCGGCCGCCGTCGGCGCTTCTGCGCGCAAGCTCGCGGGAATCGGCGGGAGCCGGCGGTCGGGCTCCCGCGCGGAGATGCGGAGCCGCGTCACGGCAGGGGCATGGGGAGCCGGGTTTCGCCCATCAGGTGCCGGTCGATGCCCGCCGCCGCGCTGCGGCCTTCGGCGATCGCCCACACGATGAGGGACTGGCCGCGCTGCATGTCGCCCGCCGTGAACACGCCGTCGACGCTGGTCATCCAGTTCCCGTCGCGCGACACGTTGCCGCGGTCCGTCAGCTCGACCCCGAGCTCGTCGAGCAGCCCGCCGCGGGTCGGCCCGACGAAGCCCATCGCCAGCAGCACCAGGTCGACCTCGAGCGTGAACGCGCTGTCCGGCACCGGGACGAACGAGGGGCGCCCGTTCCCGCGCTTCATCTCGACCTGCGTCGCGTGCAGCGCCGTCACCCGCCCCGCCGCGTCGCCCGTGAACCGTTCCGTGGACACCGAGTAGACGCGCTCGCCGCCCTCCTCGTGGGCGCCGGACACCCGGAAGACGTTGGGCCACTCCGGCCACGGGTTGGCCTCGCTCCGCTCCGCCGGGGGCTGCGGCAGCAGCTCGAACTGGTGGATCGACCGGGCGCCCTGCCGGTGCGCGGTGCCGAGGCAGTCGGCCCCGGTGTCGCCGCCGCCGATGATGACCACCCGCTTGTCCTTCGCGCTGATGAACTCGTCGTCGCCGATCGCGTCGCCCTCGCACCGCCGGTTCTGCAGCGTCAGGTACTCCATGGCGAAGTGGATGCCGGCGAGTTCGCGCCCCGGGACCTTCAGGTCGCGCGGCTGTCCCGCCCCGCCCGCGAGCAGCATCGCGTCGTGACCGCGCCGCAGCTCCGCGGCCGTCACCGTGACCCCGACGTCGGTGTTGGGCCGGAAGGCGACGCCCTCGGCCTCGAGGATGTCGAGGCGGCGGTCGAGGAACCGCTTCTCCATCTTGAACTCGGGGATGCCGTAGCGGAGCAGTCCGCCGATGCGGTCGGACCGCTCGAACACCGTGACCCGGTGCCCGGCCCGGTTCAACTGGTCGGCGGCGGCGAGCCCCGCCGGCCCCGAGCCGACCACGGCCACCGTCTTCCCGGTGCGGGCGGCGGGGGGCTCGGGCCGGATCCAGCCCTCCTCGAACGCCCGCTCGACGATCGCCATCTCGATCGACTTGATGGTCACCGCGTCGCGGTTGATCGCGAGCACGCACGAGCCCTCGCAGGGGGCGGGGCAGAGCCGCCCCGTCCACTCCGGGAAGTTGTTGGTCTTGTGCAGGCGCTCGCTCGCCGCCTTCCACTGGTCGCGGTAGACGAGGTCGTTCCAGTCGGGGATGAGGTTGCCGAGCGGACACCCCTGGTGGCAGAAGGGGATGCCGCAGTCCATGCACCGCGCCCCCTGGGCGCGCAGGTCCTCGTCGGCGTACGGCAGGTACACCTCGCCCCAGTCGCGGATCCGCTCCGCCACGTCGCGGCTCGCCTGCTTCTGCCGCTCGATCTCGATGAATCCCTTCAGCTTTCCCATGATTGTTTCGTATGCCGGGGTTCGGACGTCCCCGGCGCGGGGGGGCGGAAGCGCGGCCGGGGTCAGGGTTGACGGAGCGTCAAGGTCCGGATCTGCTCGCCCTGCTCGTCCACGCGTCCCTTGAGCTGGTCGAACTTGCTGTTGAGCCGCAGCACGCCATACGCGACCAGCGCCGTTATCGCCAAGTCGATCACTTCCAGAGTCTCGGCCAATGCTTGTCTCCTTGCGGCGGGAGTCGTCCCCCGCCTCGCCCAGCCCCTTTACTGGCCAGAATAGCACGGGCAGCCCACCGGCTGACCGGCCCGACCGGCCCGTCAGCCAGACGCTTCGCCCGAGCCCCTAGTTGGCGCCGGTGCCGACCAGCTCCGCGAAGCCGGGCTCGCGCGACTCCGCCCGCGCCTTGGCCTCGGCCATGAGCACGCGCTTGTAGTCGCGCGGCATCACCTTGACGAACGCCGGCCGCGCCGCGTCCCACCCGTCGAGCACGGCCTGGCCGTTGGCGCTCGCGGTGTGGTCGACGTGCCGTCGGATGAGCCGCCGCACCAGCTCGGCGTCGTCGTCGTCGAGGGTCTCGAGGTCGACCATGCCGGGGTTGCAGCGCTGGGCGAAGGTCCCGGCCCGGTCGAGCACGTAGGCGATGCCGCCGCTCATGCCCGCCGCGAAGTTGCGGCCCGTGCGGCCCAGGATGACGACCCGGCCACCCGTCATGTACTCGCAGCCGTGGTCGCCGACGCCTTCCACAACCGCGTGCACGCCGCTGTTGCGCACCGCGAACCGCTCGCCCGCGACGCCGCGCACGAACGCCTCGCCGCCGGTGCCGCCGTAGAGGGCGACGTTGCCGATGACGATGTTCTCCTCGGGGACGAACGTCGACGCCCGCGGCGGATACACGGCGAGGCGGCCGCCCGAGAGCCCCTTGCCGAAGTAGTCGTTGGCGTCGCCCTCGATGGTCAGGGTGACCCCGGTCGGCAGGAACGCCCCGAAGCTCTGCCCGGCCGACCCCGTGAAGGTGACGTCGATGGTTCCGTCCGGCAGCCCCGCGCCGCCCCAGCGGCGGGTGATCTCGGACCCGAGCATGGTGCCGACGGTCCGGTTCACGTTGCGGATGGGCAGGGTGAACGACACCGGCGTCCGCTGCTCGACGGCCGGCTTGCAGCGCTCGATGAGGGTGTTGTCGAGGGCCCGCTCGAGGCCGTGGTCCTGCTCGCGCACGCAGCGCCGGGCCACCGTGTCGGGCATGTCGGGGTTCATCAGGATCGGCGACAGGTCGAGGCCCCGCGCCTTCCAGTGATCGACGGCGCCGGCGGTGTCGAGCCGGTCGACGCGGCCGATCATCTCCGCCATGGTCCGGAAGCCCATCTCCGCCATCGCCTCGCGCACCTCCTCGGCCACGAAGCGGAAGTAGTTTTCGACGAACTCCGGGCGCCCCGAGAAGTGCTTGCGCAGCTCGGGGTTCTGGGTCGCGATGCCCACCGGGCACGTGTCGAGGTGGCAGACCCGCATCATGATGCAGCCCTCGACGACGAGGGGCGCGGTGGAGAACCCGTACTCCTCGGCCCCGAGCAGCGCCGCGATGACCACGTCGCGGCCCGTCTTCATCTGGCCGTCGGTCTGGACGACGATGCGGTCGCGCAGCTTGTTCATCACCAGCACCTGCTGGGTCTCGGCGAGGCCGAGCTCCCACGGCGCCCCCGCGTGCTTGATGCTGGTCAGGGGCGAGGCGCCGGTCCCCCCGTCGTGCCCCGAGATGAGGACGACGTCGGAGTGGGCCTTGGCCACCCCCGCCGCCACCGTCCCCACCCCCACCTCGGCCACGAGCTTCACGTGCACGCGCGCCCGCGGGTTCGAGTTCTTCAGGTCGTGGATGAGCTGGGCGAGGTCCTCGATCGAGTAGATGTCGTGGTGCGGCGGCGGCGAGATCAGGGTCACGCCGGGGGTCGAGTAGCGGATCTTGGCGATGAACGGGTAGACCTTGAACCCGGGGAGCTGGCCCCCCTCGCCGGGCTTGGCCCCCTGCGCCATCTTGATCTGCAGGTCGTCGGCGTTCACGAGGTACTCGCTGGTGACCCCGAACCGCCCCGACGCGACCTGCTTGACCGCGCTCCGCCGCAGGTCGCCGTTGGGGTCGGGGGTGAACCGCGCCGGGTCCTCGCCCCCCTCGCCGGTGTTCGACTTGCCGCCGATGCGGTTCATGGCGATGGCCAGGGTCTCGTGGGCCTCGGCGCTGATCGAGCCGAACGACATCGCGCCGGTGGAGAACCGCTTGAAGATCGACTCCGCCGGTTCGACCTCGTCGAGGGGGACCGGCGCGTCGCCCGGCCGCAGCTTGAACAGCCCGCGCAGGGTCGCCCGTTTGCGGTTCTGGTCGTTGACGAGCCGCGCGTAGTCGCGGTAGATGGCGTACTGCCCGCTGCGGGTGGCGTGCTGCAGCTTGTAGACGGTGTCGGGGTTGAACAGGTGGTACTCGCCGTCGCGCCGCCACTGGTACTCGCCGCCGCTGTCGAGCTCGTCGTCCTCGTCGCCGCGGGTCGGGAACGCCGCCCCGTGCCGCTGCTTGACCTCCTCTTCGACGGTGTCGATGCCGATGCCCTCCAGCCGCGACGGGGTCCACGTGAAGTAGCGGTCGACGAAGGCCTTGTTCAGCCCCACCGCCTCGAAGATCTGCGCCCCGCGGTAGCTCTGCAGGGTCGAGATGCCCATCTTCGACATCACCTTCAGCACCCCCTTGGTGAGGGCGAGGATGTGATGGCGGATGCCCTTCCGCGGGTCCACGTCGCCGACGTCGCCCCGCTCGATGAGCTCCTCGATGGTCTCGAACGCGAGGTACGGGTTGACCGCCCCCGCGCCGTACCCGAGGAGCAGCGCCATGTGGTGCGGCTCGCGCGGTTCGCCCGACTCGACGATGAGGGCGCACCGGGTCCGGGTTCCTTCGCGCACGAGGTGGTGGTGCACGCCGGCGGTGACGAGGAGGGCGGGGATCGGGGCGTGGTCGGCGTCGACGCCGCGGTCCGAGAGCACGAGGATGGCGCAGCCGTCGGCGACGGCGGCGCTGGCCCGGCGGCACAGCTCGTCCATCGCCTTCGCGATGGCGCCGCCGCCCTCGCGCGGGTCGAACAGGGTGGACAGCGTCACCGCCCGCAGGGCCGGGTCGGGGTTGTGCCGGATGCGGGCCGTCTCCTCGTTGTCGAGAATCGGGTACTCGATGCGGATCTGGTGGCAGGACGCCGGCTCCGGTTTCAGCAGGTTCCGCTCGGCCCCCAGGGTCGAGCTCATGTCCGTGACGAGCTCCTCCCGGATGGCGTCCAGCGGCGGGTTGGTGACCTGCGCGAAGAGCTGCTTGAAGTAGTCGTAGAGCAGCCGCGGCCGGTCCGACAGCACCGCCAGCGCGGTGTCGGTGCCCATCGACCCGACGGGCTCGACCCCCTGCGCGGCCATGGGGCCGAGCAGTATGCGCAGGTCCTCCTCCGTGTACCCGAACGCGCGCTGGCGCCGCCGCAGCGATTCCTGGTCGACCGGCGCCGCCCCGGGGGCGGGCGGCAGGTCGTCGAGGTGCACGACCTCGGCGTCGAGCCAGTCCTGGTAGGGGTGCTCGGCCGCGAGCCCCGACTTGATCTCCTCGTCGTCGATGATGCGTCCCTGGGCGGTGTCGACGAGGAAGATCCGGCCCGGGTG
>CAXXTG010000257.1:0-15909 GCA_963666855.2 Vicinamibacterales bacterium | reverse complement strand
GGATGACCGAACCGCTGCCGAGGAAAAGCAGGGCCTTGAAGAAGGCGTGCGTCATCAGGTGGAACGCGCCGGCCGCGAACGCGCCGACCCCGGTGGCGAGGAACATGTAGCCGAGCTGCGAGACCGTCGAGTACGCCAGCACCCGCTTGATGTCGGTCTGCACGAGCCCGATCGTCGCCGCCATCAGCGCCGTCAGCACGCCGATGACGGCGACGATGAACATCACCTCCGGCGCGTGCGTGAACAGCACCGCGTTGCGGGCGACCATGTACACGCCGGCCGTCACCATCGTCGCGGCATGGATCAGGGCCGAGACGGGGGTGGGGCCCTCCATCGCGTCGGGCAGCCAGACGTACAGGGGGATCTGGGCGCTCTTGCCGACGGCCCCGACGAACAGCAGCAGGCAGATCAGCGAGAGGACCCCGAACGTCCCCCGTTTCCACCGGCATCCCCGCCGCCGCCTCCGCCACCGCGCGGAAGTCGAGGGTGCCGAACGTGAAGAAGATGAGGAAGATGCCGAGGATGAACCCGAAGTCGCCGATGCGGTTGACGACGAACGCCTTCTTGCCGGCGTCGGCCGCGCTCTTCTTGTGGTACCAGAACCCGATCAGCAGGTACGAGGACAGCCCGACCCCCTCCCACCCCACGAACATGACGAGGAAGGTGCTGCCGAGCACCAGCGTCAGCATGAAGAAGCAGAAGAGGTTCAGGTAGCAGAAGAACCGCACGTAGCCGCCGCGCGGCTCGTGGTCCATGTAGGCGACGGAGTAGACGTGGATGAGGAACCCGATGCCGGTGACGATGAGGCTCATCATCCCCGACAGGGGGTCGAGCCGGAACGCCCACGGCACCTCGAACGCGCCCATGCCGGACGCCGTCTCGAGGGCGATCGGGGGAATCCAGTGGGCCAGCTCGACGAGGTGCTCGCGGTGCTCGAGCCCCAGGAGCTGCACGAACGCGACGAGCGACAGCAGCAACGCCCCGGCCATCGTGCCGCAGGCGATGGCCGCGGCCGTCTGCTTGCTGAAGTAGCGCACGCCGAAGATCCCGTTCAGGGCGGCGCCGACGCCGGGCAGCACGGGAATGAGCCAGATGAGATCCATCGTCTACCGTGGGTGATGTCGGATTCAGGGGACGCGCGCCCGCGGCCTACCAGCGCATGATGTTCATCTCGTCGATGTTCACGGTCTCCTTGTTCCGGAAGAAGGCCAGGAGGATGCCCAGCCCGACCGCGGCCTCGGCCGCCGCCACCGCGATGACGAACACGACGAACACCTGGCCGGCGAGGTTCTCCAGGTACCGGGCGTGCGCCACGAGATTGATGTTGACGGCGTTGAGCATCAGCTCGATCGCCATGAAGATGATGATGACGTTGCGCCGCACGAGGACGCCGATGACCCCGATGCTGAACAGCGCGGCCGAGAGAACCGTGTAGTGCGCCGGCGTGATTTCCATCGTCTACGACTCTCGTCTCGCGAGCACGATGGCCCCGACCATCGCGACCAGCAGGAGCACCGACGCCACCTCGAACGGAATCAGGTAGTCGGTGTAGAGCAGCCACCCGAGCTCCTCGGTGTTGCCCGCGCCCGTCAGCGGACCGGCGGCGGCGGGGGCGGACGCCGGCGCGACGCGGCCGAAGCTGTAGACGACGATGCCCGCCAGCTCGAGCAGCACCGCCCCCGACAGCGCCAGCCCGAGCCGGGCCAGCCGCCGGGGGTCCTCGTGCGCCTCGGGGGCCTGCTTCAGGTTCACGAGCATGACCACGAACAGGTACAGCACGACGATGCCGCCGGCGTAGACCAGGACCTGGATGACGGCCAGGAACTCGGCCCGGAGCACGACGTAGAGGACCGCCACGCAGAGGAAGTTGAGGACGAGGAACACCACGCTGTGGACGGTCTTCGGGGTGGTGATCACCGCCACCCCCAACCCCAGGATCAGGACCGCGAGCGTGTAGAAGACGATTGCTTCGACCATGGCTCTAGAGCAGCACCTTGACGACGCCGGTCACCACGATGTTGCCGATGGCGATCGGGATGAGGACCTTCCACCCCAGCCGCATGAGCTGGTCGTAGCGGTAGCGCGGCAGCGTCGCCCGGATCCAGATGAAGATGTACAGGAACACGAACATCTTCCCGAAGAACCAGATCCAGCCGGGAATCAGGTCGAGGAACGCGAGGGCCTCGACGTTGGGGAACGGCCGCAGCCAGCCGCCCCAGAAGAGGATCGTCACGACGGCCGAGATGACGATGATGTTGGCGTACTCGGCCAGGAAGAACAGGGCGAAGCGCATGCCGCTGTACTCGGTGTGGAAGCCGCCGGTCAGCTCCTGCTCGGCCTCGGGGAGGTCGAACGGGGCGCGGTTGGTCTCGGCGAGCCCGCCGATGAACACCAGCACGAAGGCCACCGGCTGAACGAAGGCGAACCACAGGCCCGACTGCTGCTGCGCCTCGACGATGCCGACCATGCTCAGGGTGCCCGCGGTCAGGATGACGCTGACGAGGGTCATCGTCACCGCGATCTCGTAGCTGATGAGCTGCGCCGACGCCCGCAGGCTCGCCAGCAGCGGGTACTTGCTGTTCGACGCCCACCCCGCGAGGATGATGCCGTAGACGCCGATGGAGGTCACCGAGATGACGAACAGCAGGCCGACGTTGATGTCGGTGACGTAGAACAGCTCGTCGCCCCCGAACGGCACCACCGCGAACACCACCAGGGCCGGCACCAGCGACAGGATCGGGGCGAGGGTGAAGAGCATCGGGTCGGCCCGCACCGGCCTGATGTCCTCCTTGAGGAGCAGCTTGATGGGGTCGGCGATGGCCTGCAGCACCCCGTAGGGCCCGACCCGCATCGGCCCCAGCCGCGACTGCGCCCACGCGATGACCTTGCGCTCGAGCAGGACCATGAACGTCACGGACACGAGCACCGCGTTCAGCAGCACCGCGATCTTGAGCAGCGGGATGACGATGGTGTCGAGCATCTATCTGTCGACCTCGCCGAGCACGATGTCGATCGTGCCGATCAGGGCGACCACGTCCGCGACGAGGTGGCCGACGATCAAGGGCCGCAGGCCCTGCAGGTTGCAGAACGACGGGGGCCGGACCCGGAACCGGTAGGGGTTGGTGGCCCGCCCGTCGCTCACGATGAAGTAGCCGAGCTCGCCCTTCGGCGACTCGATGGCGTGGTACGTCTCGCCCGCCTTCGGCTTGATGAGCCGGGGCACCTTGCCCATCACCGGCCCCTCCGGCATCCCGTCGAGGGCCTGGCGGATGATGCGGATCGACTGCCGGAACTCCTCGAGCCTGATCAGGTACCGGTCGTAGGTGTCGCCGCGGGTGCCGAGGGGCACGTCGAACTCGAACTCGTCGTAGGCGGCGTAGGGCTCGTCCTTCCGCACGTCGCGGTAGACCCCGGACCCGCGCAGGGGCGGGCCGCAGAGGCCCAGGCCGATCGCATCCTCGGCCGAGATCACCCCGACGCCGCGCGTGCGCTCCAGCCAGATGCGGTTGTTGGTCAGGAGCTCCTCGTACTCGGGGACCTTCGCCTCCATGACGTCGCAGAACGCCCGCACCTTGGCGTCCCACCCGCTGGGAATGTCGAGGGGGAGCCCGCCGATGCGCATCGAGTTGTAGGTCAGCCGCGCCCCGCAGTAGTCCTCGAAGAGGTCGAGGACGAGCTCGCGCTCGCGGAACGCGTAGAGCAGCACCGTCATCGCCCCGATGTCCATGGCGTGGGTGCCCAGCCAGAGGCAGTGGCTCGCGATGCGCTGCAGCTCGGCGAGAACCGTGCGGATGTAGCGGGCGCGGCGGGGCACCTCGATCTCCATCAGCTTCTCGACCGTCTCGCAGTAGCCGAGGTTGTTGGTGGCCGCCGCCACGTAGTCCATGCGGTCGGTCAGCAGGATGATCTGCGTCCAGTCCCGGTTCTCGCTGAGCTTTTCGATGCCGCGGTGGATGTAGCCGATGACGATGTCGGCGTCGACGACGCGCTCGCCGTCCAGGCGGAGCACGACCCGCAGCACGCCGTGCGTGCTGGGGTGCTGGGGCCCCATGTTGATGACGAGCTCGTCGGTGTCGAAGATGGGCGCCGCCGCGGGCGCCGCCGCTGCCTGGCCAGTCATGGTCGGTTACTCGATCTCCGCCTCGTCGCCGACGTTGCGCAGGCGCAGCCACTCCATCGGGCTTTCCAGCAGCAGCTCGCCCGGCCCCTCGAGCGGATAGTCCTTGCGCTGGGGGTGCCCCTGCCACTCCTGCGGCATGAGGATCCGGCGCCGGTCGGGATGCCCGGTGATGTTGACCCCGAACATGTCCCACACCTCGCGCTCCAGCCAGTTCGCGGCCGGCCACACGCCGGTCACCGACGGCACGGGCTCGCCGTCCCCCGCCCGCACCTTGACGCGGATCCGCTGCCGGCGCCGCGTCGAGTACAGGCAGTACACTACATCGAAACGCTTTTCGCGGGGCGGCCAGTCGGTCGCCGTGACGTCGGCGCAGTAGTCGAACGACCCCTCGTCGGAGTTCTTCAGGAACGCCGCGACCTCGGGCAGGGCCCCGGGGGCGACGATGACCGTCCAGTCGCCGACCCAGTAGGCGAGCTGCTCGATGCGGTCGCCCAGGGCCGCCTCGAGGGCGGTCAGGAACGCCGGCTTCTCGAGACCCTCGGGCGGCGGCGGATCCGCCGGCCCCTTGGGGGCCTCGGGCGGCGCCTTCGGCTTCGGCTTGGGCCTCGGCTTCTTCGCGGCGGCCGGCTTGGCCCCGGCCCCGGCCTTCGCGGCGGCCGGCTTGGCCCCGGCCCCGGCCTTCGCGGCCGGCTTCGACGCGGGAGCGGCCTTCGCCGCGTTGGCGGCGGCCGGCTTGGCCCCGGCACCTGCTTTCGCGGCGGCCGGCTTCGACGCGGAGGCGGCCTTCGGCACCTCGGGGGCGGCCGGCTTGGCCCGCTCCGGCGCGCCGGCGCCCGACCCTTCGGCCGGAGACGCGGCCGGCGGGGGGGCGGCGTCGGACGGTCGCGCGCCCGGCGATTCGGCCGCCGGTTCACCCGATTTCGGTGCGTCTGCCATAGTCAAGAGAACTCCGCGCCGCCCCGCGAACGCGTCGCGGAACGGATCTGCCAATCCGGAAACCGGCGCCCGCGGCGCCGCCTACGCCGCCGCGCCCCCCGGCCGGGACCGCGGCCCGGCGGCACCCATCTACGACGCGGACGCCGGCCCTAAAACCAGCTCCCGCACCCCGGCCGGCTCCGTCGGCGGCCCGCCGCGCCGGGCCCCCGGCGACCGATGCGCCGGGAACGCGGCTCAGGCCCACTCCAGCGCCCCCTTGCGCCACGCGTAAACGTAGCCGAGCACCAGGATGAACAGGAAGACGAGCATCTCGATGAGGCCGAACAGGAGCAGCTCGTCCATGATGACCGCCCACGGGAACATGAAAACGGTCTCGATGTCGAAGATCACGAACAGCATCGCGATCAGGTAGTAGCGGACGCTGTAGCGGTCGCGCGCGTCGGTGGCCGGCTCGATGCCGCACTCGTAGGGCTCGAGCTTCACCTGGCTGTAGCGCGACGACTGGACGAGCGACGAGACGATCAACGTGAAGATGGCGAAGCCGATCGCGACGAGGATGAACAGCAGAACCGGAACGTACGCCTCGATCATCGGATTTCACCCCGTGTACAGTCGGTCGGCGACCGGATGAATCGACACCCCCTCCGGGCGCAAGCCTGTGCCTGAAAGCTCCGATGCGGCAGGGCCGGTCGCGGACGCCGAAATCTATAGCATCGCGCGGGCGGGTGTCAAGGAAACGGCGGACCGCCGGCCGGAAAAGCGGCTATACTTCGGCTGTGGAGCGGGTCTGGGGGACTGTGGACATGCCTCGACCATCGGGGGCCGGCGGGACGCGCCGAAGACCGGCCGGGCCGGACCGGCCGCTCGCCGCGGCCCTGCTCGCGGCCGCCGTCTGCCTGCTGGCCGCTCCGGCGGCCCCGGTCGGGGCGCAGGACAACGAGCGGGCCCTCTTCGTGAGCGTGCTCGACGCGGACGGCGCGCCGGTGCCGGACCTCGGCCCCGTCGAGTTCGTCGTCGAGGAGGACGGCGTCGAACGCGAGGTCCTGCGGGCGGGACCGGCGCGGATCCCGATGCAGGTGGCGGTGCTGGTGGACACGAGCGCGTCCGCCGCGTTCGCCGTCCGGGACATCCGCAACGGGCTGGAGCGGCTGGTGCCGGTCCTCGCGGAACGGAACAACGTCGCCCTCATCAGCTTCGGCGGCCCGCCGCGCGTGCTCGTCGAGTCGACCCGCCGGCTCGACCGCCTGCGCGACGGCATCGGCCTCGTCTTCTCTTACCCGGAGAGCGCCGCCTACCTCCTCGACGCCCTGGTGGAGACCGCGCGCGGGTTCGAACGGCGCGGGGCGCCGCGCCCGGCGGTGGTCGTGGTGGCCTCGGAGGGCCTCGACTTCAGCCGCTACGATTACCGGCGGACCCGCGACGCGCTTCAGGCGGCGGGGGCCGCGGCCCACGTGGTCGTGGTGCAGGATCGGGGCAACACCGCGCTGCGCGGCGATCCGTTCGGCTTCTCGGGCGACGTCCTCCAGCGCGACCGGGCCCTCGCGCAGTTGCCGGAAGCGACCGGCGGCGAGCGCTACGACCTGCTGCTGAGCACCGCCGCGCCCGGCGCGATGGAGGCCCTGGCCGCGGTCATGACGAACCAGTACCGCGTCGTCTACTCGCGGCCCCCCGGCCTGATCCCGCCCGAGACCGTCTCGGTGCGGATGCGCCGGGCGGATCTCGCGGCCCGGGGAACCCCGGCGAATCGGACAGGAGACGGCAGCCCATGACGAGCGAACCGCGACCGTCGACCGGCGCCTCCGGTCGCCGGAACCCCCCAGCGTCCCCATTCCGCGCCGCCGGCCCGACCGGCGGCGTCGACGGCCCCGGTCCGCGGCCGGCGGCCCGCGGCGGGAGCGCCCGGCGCCTCCGCCTCGCGGCGGCCGCGGCGGTGCTGGCCGGCCTCGCCGCCCCGGCCTCGCCGCGCGCCCAGGAAGCGTCCCAGGCGCCGGCGTTCCGCGCCGGCGTCGATCTGGTCTCGCTGAACGTCACCGTGACCGACCGGGACAGCCGTTACGTCACCGACATCGACGCCGACCGGTTCCAGGTCTACGAGGACGGCGCGCTGCAGGACATCACGTTCTTCACGCGCACCCAGCTCCCCATCGCGCTCTCCCTGCTGATGGACACGAGCGCGAGCATGACCGAGCGGATGGAGACGGCCCAGCAGGCCGCCATCGGCTTCGCGGAACGGCTGCGCGAGGAGGACCTGGCCAGCGTCATCGACTTCGACAGCCGGGTCGAGATCCGCCAGGGGTTCACCAACTCGCGCGACGAGCTGTCGGCGGCGATCCGCCGCACGTCTGCGGGCGGCTCGACCTCGCTCTACAACGCCATCTACATCTCGCTCAAGGAGCTCGGCAAGATCGCGGCGGCGGCCACCGGCGAGATCCGGCGGCAGGCCATCGTCGTGCTGTCGGACGGCGAGGACACGTCGAGCCTCGTCGACTTCGACGAGGTCCTCGAGCTCGCCAAGCGTTCCGACACCGTCATCTACTCGATCGGGCTGCGCTCGCGGGACATCCGCACGCGGCGCGGGTTCCGCGAGGCCGACTTCGTGCTGCGCCAGCTCGCGCAGGAGACCGGCGGCCGGGCCTTCTTCCCGCAGCGCGTGGAGGACCTGGCGGCCATCTATCAGCAGATATCCGACGAGCTGTCCAGTCAGTACACCCTGGGGTACACGTCGAAGAACCCGCTGCGCAACGGCCAGTGGCGGCGGCTCGTCGTCCGCGTCGACCAGCCGAACGTCGCCGCGCGGACGAAGCTGGGCTACTACGCGCCGACCATGAACTAGCCGTCTGCGCCGTGGAACGCAGAGCCGGGGCGCCCGGTCGGGTCGCGGGCCCCGGCCGGCCGGACCGTCACGAACCATGACCTTCCTGCCGCTGCTCCTGTATCTGGTGTCGGGCGTCGTCTACGCCGTGTTCTTCGTGCGGCGCAGCCCGCGCGCGGGCCGGCTCGCGACCGCCTCGCTGTCGGCCGCCGCCTTCATCCACACGTTCGTCATCGGCATGCGGACGGTCGAAATCGGCCATCTCCCGTTCGTCGACACCGCGTCGGCGATCTCCGCGTTCGTGTGGATGCTCGCCGTCGCCTACCTCTACACCGAGGTCACCACCGACGAGCGCGCCCTCGGCGTGTTCATCGCCCCCCTCCTCGTGGGGCTGCAGACCATCTCGACCCTGAGCGCGACGGTGCGCGAGCCGGCTCCGATTCTCGACAGCCCCCTGCTCGCCGCCCACGTGCTGTCGCTGCTGTTCGCCTACGCCGCGTTCGCCCTCGCGTGCGTCGTCGGCGTCACCTACGTGCTGCTGTTCCGCGAACTGAAGTCGAAGCAGCTCGGGTTCTTCGCGGCGCGGCTGCCGTCGCTGCACGCGGTGGACGCGATGAACGGCCGCGCGGTGGGCGTCGGGTGGCTCTTCCTGACCGCGGGGCTGATCGTCGGCGTGATCTGGGCGGCGCTGCTGCAGCCCGAATCCTCGGACCCGCGCGTGCTCGCGATGTCGTTCTCCGACCCGAAGATCTTCGTGGTGGTGCTGAGCTGGGCCGTCTACTCCTTCGAGCTCTACGCCCGCCGGGTCATCGGCTGGAGCGGCCGCCGCGACGCCTGGCTGTCGACGCTGGGGTTCTCCATCGTCCTCGTCAACCTGGTGCCGGTGGGGTACTTCCTGACGGAGAGCCACAATTTCTGAGTGCCGAGCCCGCATGGACCTGCTGCTGCTGGGCGTGAGCCACCACACGGCGCCGGTCGATCTGCGCGAGCGGGTCGACTTCTCGAAGCGCGGCATCGTGACCGCGCTGCGGGAGCTCGCCCTGCGCCCGTCGCCGACCGAGTCGGTGGTGCTGACGACCTGCAACCGGTCCGAGATCTACGTGGCCTGCGAGGACCCCGACCGCGCCCGCGACGACCTCGCCGGCTTCATGAGCGGCTTCCACGACGTTCCCGAGGACGAGCTGGCGCCGCATCTCTACGCGCGGACCAACGGCGCGGTCGCCGCGCACCTGTTCCGGGTCGCGGCCGGCCTCGACTCGCTCGTCGTCGGCGAGCCGCAGGTCTTCGGCCAGGTCAAGGACGCCTACGCCGCCGCGGCGGGCGAGCGGTGCACCGGCACGCTGCTGAACAAGCTCTTCCCGTGGTCGTTCACGGTCGGCAAGCGGGTCCGGTCGGACACCGGCCTCGGCGAGGGGGCGGTCTCGGTGAGCTTCGCCGCGATTTCGCTCGCCCGCAAGATCTTCGGCGACATGAAGGGGCTCTCGGTGCTCGTCGCGGGGGCCGGCGAGATGGCCGAGCTGACCGCCACCCACCTGCGGTCGCAACAGGTGCGGCGCATCGCGGTGGCGAGCCGCACCCTGACCCGGGCCGCGGACCTCGCCGACAAGGTGGGCGGGGTCGCGGTGGACTGGTCGGCCGTCGACGACGAGCTGCTGCGGGTGGACGTCGTCGTCACCGCCACCGGGGCGTCGGCGCCGATCCTGACCCGGCCGGCGATCGAGCGGGTCATGCACGCGCGCCGGAACCGGCCGCTGTTCGTCATCGACATCGGCCTGCCGCGGGACGTGGAGCCCGCCTGCGGCGAGCTGGAGCAGGTGTTCCTCTACAACATCGACGACCTGCGGGCCATCGTCAGCGAGAACCTGGCGCGGCGGCGCGAGCAGACCACCCGCGCGGAGGCGATGGTCTCGGACGCGGCGGAGGAGTTCGCGGCCTGGCTCCGCTCGCGGGGGGCGATCCCCACCGTGGTCGCCCTGCGGCGGCGGTTCGAGGCGGTCCGCCAGGCCGAGCTCGAACGGCTCGAGCCGAAGCTGAGCCGGTTCACCCCCGAGGCGCGGGCGCGGGTCGAGGAGATCACGCGGCTCCTCGTCCAGAAGCTGCTGCTGACCCCGACCGAGCGCCTCAAGTCGGCCCGCGACGCGGCGACCGCGGCCCAGGACGCCGAGGCCGTAGCCCGGCTCTTCGACCTGGCGGAGAACGGGGCCGGCGCCGACGGGGGCGGATCCGCCACCTCCCCCCGCGACATCGTGACGGCGGGGGCGCCCGAGCCCCCGGCCGCGCCGAAGACCCCGGTGGCGTCGTGAACCCGCTCAGGCTCGGGACCCGCGGGAGCGCGCTCGCCCTCTGGCAGGCCGACGCGGTGGCCGCCCGCGTGCGCCGGAGCGGCCGCGGGTGCGAGATCACGATCATCACCACCACCGGCGACCGCCTCCGCGAGGCCGACCTGTCGCGGATCGGCGGCAAGCAGGTCTTCGTCAAGGAGATCGAGCAGGCCCTCCTCCGCGGCGACATCGACCTCGCCGTGCACAGCGCCAAGGACGTGCCGGCGGAGCTGCCCGACGGGCTCGAGATCGCGGCGGCGCTGCCGCGGGCGGACCCGCGGGACGCCGTCGTCCTGCCGGCCGGAGCCGACCCGCCGTCGACGCTCTCGGCGGTCGGAAAGGAGACCGACGCGGGCGCGGGGCCCCGCGTCGGCAGCGGCAGCGTCCGGCGCGTCGCGCAGTTGCGCCGGGCGTGGCCCCGCGCCGAGTTCCGGCTCGTGCGCGGCAACGTGGGGACGCGGCTGCGCAAGCTCGACGCGGGCGGGTACGACCTGCTCGTGCTCGCCGTGGCGGGCCTCGAGCGGCTGGGCCTGGCCGACCGCATCTCGATGCCCATCGACGCGGACGCCTGCCTGCCCGCCCCGGGACAGGGCATCGTCGCGGTCGAGACCCGCGCCGGCGACGCGGGGACGGCGGCCGCCCTCGCCGCCGTCGACGACGCGCCGGCCCGCGCCGCGTTGGCGGCCGAGCGGGCCCTCGTCGCCGCCCTCGGCGGCGGCTGCCACGCGCCGATCGGGGCCCTCGCGGAAGGCGACGGCGACCGGCTGCGCCTGCGGGCGATGGTCGCCTCCCTCGACGGGGCGCGGCACCTCCGCCGCGAGGCCGCGATGCCCGCCGGCGCGGCCCCGGCGCTGGGCGAGGCCGTCGCCGGCGCCCTCCTCGCGGACGGCGCCGGCCCGATTCTCGAGGCCGCGCAACGCGCGGCGCCGGAGGAGGGCAGCGCCCCCGGCGTCCGCCGGGAGTCTGGATCGTAGAACCGCGCGGACGCCCGGAGGATCGGTCAGCCGGCGGCCGCCTCGAACCGGGGAGAGACCAGCGAGCCGTCGTCGATGGGGAGCCCCACCCGCACGACCCGGTCCGACCCCGGGCCCGCCGCCGTGACGACCTTGCAGAGGGCGCCGTCGGACGCGCGCGGCGCGATGGGATGCTCGACGAACCGCGCTCCGTCCGCCGCCGGCCCCGGCGCGCCGCCGCCCGGCCCGCCGCCGGCGGGGGCGGCCGGGCCGCTTCCGTAGACGGGGTCGCCACCCGGGGCCAGGACGTGAATCTCGCCGGTGGGGCTGGCGCGGACGATGCGCCGCAACCTGCCGTCGATCTCCCCGGCCGCCCACCCCGCCGCCTCGGCGCCGGCGACGAAGGCTCCCGCGAGCGCCGCCTGCACCACCAGTTGCCGGCCGAGGATGGCTTCGAAGACGGGCCGGATCTCCGCGAGCCGGTCGGTGTGCGAGGCGCTCAGCAGGTCGGGCTCGCCGAACGCGGCGAGCACCGCGGTCATGATGGGCGACGTGTAGGCGTCGCTCGGCGCCTGCTCCTCGAACGCGAGCGCGTTGCCGACCTGCACGATGCGGCGCCGGTCGACGCCGCCGACGCCCACGTACTTGTAGACCTCGTAGTCGATCTCGCGCACCTGCGCCGCCTGCGCGACGACCGCGTCGGCATCGACGGGGGACGCGAGCAGGGGGTGGAACGCCGAGGCCTGGGGCTGGACGGCGGGATCGGGATAGAACTCGAACGGCATCGGCCCCCCGGCGCCGTCGCGGACGTTCGTGACGTAGACGACGCCCCGCTCGTCGGTGATCCACACCTCGTCGAGCACCGTCTCCGCCGCGACGGCGTCGAAGGTCCGGATCAGACGCGCCGGGTCGTGCCCGGCCGCCTCCCCGGCCGCCACGAGATGGGCGGCGATGCGCGCCTGCGCGGTCATCTGACCGTCCAACATCTTGTCGAGGGCGCGCGCCACGGCGGCCAGCGAAATCGTGCTCATGATCGGTACGCTCCGGCTCTCATTACTCTACCCGGAATCGACGCCGGGGCGTGCACGGTGTAGCACGGTGTGCACTCTTGACAGCAAACGAGGATGACATCATGATGCCATGATATGAGGACCACCGTCACCCTCGACGCCGACACGGAGCGTCTGCTGCGCGGTGCGATGCGGGAGCGCAACGTCAGCTTCAAGGTGGCGCTCAACGATGCCATTCGGCGGGGCCTACGGACCCGCGCGGGCTCCGGCGCGGAACCCCGATTCACGATAAGGGCCAAGCCGATGCAGCTCCGGGCCGGCGTCGATCCGACCCGGATGCACGATCTGGACGCCGCGCTGGAGGTCGAGCGCTTCAAGGAGCTCACGGCGCGTCTCGTACGGGAGCGGACGACGCGGTGATCATCCCGGACACCAACCTCCTGGTGTACGCCTGCGACTCGTCGAGCCCCTTCCATCGCTCCGCCGCAAGCTGGTGGCGAGACTGTCTGGGCGGCGACGAGACGATCGGAATGGCGCCGGCCGTGGTGCTCGCATTCGCCCGCGTGAGCACGAACGGCGCCGCCTTCAGCAATCCGTTGACGCCCGGCGAGGCGGCGGCGGAGGTTCGCCGTTGGCTGAACCGGTCGGTGGTGACGGTGGTCGGCGTGGATGGAACGGACCTGGACCAGGCCCTCGCCCTCCTCGAAGTCGCGGGGGCGGGCGGCGGACTGACGACCGATGCGCTCATCGCCGCGGCGGGGATTCGACACCGGGCCGTCATTCACACGGCCGACGCCGACTTCGCCCGCTTTCCGCGCGTAAGGTGGTACAACCCCCTCACCGGCCGGGGCGGCTGATCGCCCGACGGCCCCCACAGGGATGCGCGCGAGCACGGTCATGGAAGAGGACGCCGGCACCATCCGGCCCGCCGCACGTTCCGGGGCCCTTCCGCTCGCGGGCGTGCGGGTGATCGTGACCCGCCCGAGGACCCAGGCGGCGAAGATGACGGCGCGGCTGGAAGAGCTGGGCGCCGAGACGATAGCGGTTCCGACCATCGCCATCGCGCCCCCCGACGATCCGGGACCGCTCGACGCCGCCTGCGACCGAATCGGGACGTTCGACTGGGTCGTGTTCACGAGCGTCAACGCGGTGGCCCGCGTCGCGGAGCGCCTGGCCGCCGCCGGCGGCGGCATGCGCGGCCTGGAGGGCCCGCGCCTCTGCGCGGTCGGCGCGACCACCGCCGAGGCCCTCGCGGGCCGCGGGCTGCGGGTCGATCTGGTGCCGGACGCCTACCGGGCCGAGGGCGTCCTCCGCGCGCTGCGCGGGCAGGGCGACCTGACCGGCGTCCGGGTGCTGCTGCCGCGCGGGGATCTGGCCCGGGACCTGCTGCCGGCGGAGCTCGGGCGGGCCGGAGCCGAGGTGACCGCGGTCACCGCCTATCGTACGGTGCCGGCCGAGCTCGACCGCGAAGGCCCGGACGTCCGCGGGATGCTGCGCGGGCACCGGGTGGACGTGGTCACGTTCACGAGCGGGTCCAGCGTCAGGAACTTCGCGCGGGCGTTGGGCGGACGGCAGGCGGCGGAGCTGCTTCGGCATGTCGAGGTCGCGTGCATCGGCCCGGTGACGGCCGAAGCCGCCGCCAAGCTGGACATCGCCACCACGATCATGCCCGCCGAGTCCACGGCGCCGGCGCTGATCGAGGCGATCGTCGAGCGGCTCGGCGACCGCCGCAACCGCGAGGAGGAAGCCTGATGGCCATCATGGACACCCGCGTCGCCGACGCCCCCGCCGCCGACGCCCCGGCCCGCGGCGGGGCCGCGGGCCCCCTGCACCGCCCCCGACGGCTGCGCCGCACCGCCGCCATCCGCGGTCTGGTGCGCGAGACGCGGCTCTCGGCCGGCCTGTTCGTCTACCCGCTGTTCGTGTGCGAAGGGGCCGGGGTGCGGCGCGAGGTGCCGTCGATGCCGGGGGTCTTCCAGCTCTCGGTCGACGAGGCGGTCGCCGAGGCCGCCGACGCCCGCGCGGACGGGGTGCGGGCGGTACTGCTGTTCGGGCTGCCCGCCGACAAGGACGAGCGGGGGACCGCCGCCGCCGACCCCGCCGCCCCCGTCCAGACCGCGGTGCGCGCCATCCGCGGCCGGCTCGACGACGTCGCCGTCGTCACCGACGTCTGCCTGTGCGAGTACACGTCGCACGGCCACTGCGGCATCCTCGACGGCGAGACGATCCTCAACGACGCCACCGTCGACCGACTCGTGGAGACGGCGGCGTCGCACGCCGAGGCCGGCGCCCACGTCGTCGCCCCCTCCGACATGATGGACGGACGGGTCGGAGCCATCCGGCGGGGGCTCGACGCGCGGGGCTTCGAGGACGTGTCGATCATGGCCTACGCGGCGAAGTACTGCTCGGCGTTCTACGGCCCGTTCCGGGACGCGGCCGACTCGGCCCCCGCGTTCGGCGACCGCCGCACCCACCAGATGGACCCCGCCAACACCGACGAGGCGCTGCGCGAGGTGGCCCTGGACCTCGAGGAGGGGGCGGACATCGTCATGGTCAAGCCGGCGATGCCCTACCTGGACGTGATCCACCGGGTGAAGACCCGGTTCGAACGCCCGACCGCCGCCTACCAGGTCAGCGGCGAGTACGCGATGGCCAAGGCGGCGGCGCGGCTCGGCTGGCTGGACGAGGAGCGGGTGATGATCGAGACGCTGACCGCCATCCGCCGGGCCGGCGCCGACATCGTCATCACCTACTACGCCCGGGAGGCGGCGCGGGCCCTGGCGGGGCCGAAAGGGTAGCCGGCGCGTCCGCGCCGGGGCCGCCGCGCTCGGGGTCCCCCTCCGGCCCGGCCGGCGTCACTCGGCGGCGACGATCATGATCTTGTCCATCTCCGCCTTGTCCGCGGGCAGCTCGGTCTCGCCGGACGGATATTCGCTCCGGTCGAGCATGTAGGCCACGACGTCGGTGTACTCCTCGTCAGACAGCCGCCCCGGCCCGTCCTCGGGCATCGTCATCTTGATGCGGTCGAACAGGACCCCAACCGGCACCTCCGTCCAGTAGACGATGAAGCCGGCGCCGGCGACGCTAGGCGCCATCTCGCCGCCCCGTAGCTCCTGCCCGTGGCAGGACGCGCAGTTCTGGTTGTAGACCCGCCGCCCGCGGCGCGCCTGGGCCGACGTGAACACGCCGTCGAGGGTTGAGCTCTCGGCCTCCTGCACCGCGGCGGGGAGCCCCGCCCCGACGCCCGACGCGGTCTCGACCGCCGCGCCGCCCATGAACACGAACGCCGACACCGCCGCCGCACCGCACACGGTCAACCACCTGCTCATCCGTCGTCTCCTGTTGCCCCGGGAGCCCGCGTCCAGTACGGCGCCGACGCCCGGAGGGTTCGTTGGCCGGACGGGGGCGCCGCGCGCGGCCCCGACGTCCAGACTGCTCTGCCGACTCGATACGCGCATTTTGGCATTCCGGCTTCGGCCCGATCAACCCGTCCGCCGGCCGTGGCGAGCCCCGCCGCGTTCGAGCAGCGCGACGCCGGGTTTCCATCACGGGCCGCCACGGGCCCGCCGGCGACCCCGGGCGGACGCCCCCACGCACTTCCCGAACACGTCCCCCGCCCGCTCACCACTGACCGCCCGCGGCCCGGCGCGGCCCGGGAAGATCGCCGGCGGCGTCTGCCCCGGATGGCCGCGGGCGGCCGGGCCCGCCGGCCGTGATATCGTTCCCCGCCGATGAGCACCGCCAGCCGGTCCGCCCG
>CAXXTG010000256.1:0-4862 GCA_963666855.2 Vicinamibacterales bacterium | reverse complement strand
ACCCCGCGGTTTCCCGACTATCCGCTGCTCAAGCTGAAGTAGAACCGGGGCCGCGCGGCTCATCGCCGGAAGCCGACCGCCCCCGCCGTCCGCGATTCCGGCCCGAGACCCGCCTCCGGCTGTGCCATAATTCGGCCCATGCTCCAGACGATTCTCTCCGCGATCCGGCGTCGGCGCGGCGGTTGCGGCGCGAGTTCCCCGGCGTCCGGTACGATGCCCGCTGTCGTGCTGGCCGGCGTGCTCGCCGCGTCGGCCGCCGTGGACGGGGCGGTCCGGCCGACCCCGCTCGACTACGAGATGCACACCCTGGACAACGGCCTGCGGGTGATCCTCTCCGAGGACCACTCCACGCCCATCGTCCACCTGCAGATGGTCTACCACGTCGGGTCGAAGAACGAGCGGCCGGGCCGCACCGGGTTCGCCCACCTGTTCGAGCACATGATGTTCAAGGGCTCGAAGAACGTGCTCCCCGACTCGCACCTCACCATGATCTCGCGCGTGGGGGGCGACGGGAACGCGTACACGACCGAGGACGCCACGACGTACCTCCAGACGGTGCCGTCCCAGTACCTGCCCCTGGTCCTGTGGCTCGAGGCGGACCGGATGGCCACGCTGCGCATCGACCAGCGGACGTTCGAGGCGGAGCGGGAGGTGGTCAAGGAGGAGCGGCGCTGGCGCTACGAGGACGCCCCGTTCGGCCTGCTGTCGGAGATCCTGTACGACCACGCGTATACGGTGCACCCGTACAAGCACTCGGTCATCGGCAGCATGGACGACCTCGAGGCCGCCTCGATCGAGGATGTCCAGGAGTTCTACGACACCTACTACGTGCCCGAGAACGCGACCCTCGTGCTGGTCGGCGACTTCGACCCGGTGCAGGCCCTGGCCCACATCAGGCTGTACTTCGGCCGGATCCCCAAGGCCGAGCGGCCGGTGCCCCGCGACATCCCCCGCGAGCCGCCGTCCACCGGGGAGCGCCGGGTGACCCTGACCCAGTCCGAGAACTGGCCCCTGCCCGCGGTCATCGTGGCCCACCACATCACCTACGACGGGCATCCCGACGCGTATCCCCTGCACATCGCGAACAAGGTCCTGTCCGACGGCGAGAGCTCGCGCATCTACCGCCGGCTCGTCTACGAAGACCAGCTCGCGGTGTCGGCGGCCGGCGACGGCCTGCTCATCGAGGACCCGAACCTGTACTACGCCGTCTCCATCGTCCAGCCGGGCCGCACGCCGGCCGAGTCGGAGGCGGCGCTGATCGAGGAGCTGGACCGGTTGAAGACCGAGCTGATCACCGAACAGGAGCTGCTGCAGGCCAAGAACCAGTTCGCCCGCGACTACGTGTTCGGCCGCCTCACCATCGAGCAGAAGGCCTCGCACCTGGTCCACGCGGCGGTGGCGCACGACGACATCACCACCGTCGACGCCGAGTTCGACATCTTCATGGACGTCACCCGCGAGGACGTGCGGCGGGTGGCCCGCACCTACTTCACCGAGGAGAACCGGCTGGTGCTGACGATTCTGCCCGCCCCGCCGCCCGGGCGCTCCTTCTTCCGCCGCGGAGACGACCAATGAGCCGCAGCAGGTCCCGCCGGACCGCCGCCGCGCGGAGCGCAGGTCCCGCCCGCCCGTCGCCGCCCGAGGCCCGAGGGCTCCGCCGGGCGCCCGGCCAACCCCGCCGGGGCCCGCGCCGTTCCACGGCTCGGCCTCCTGCTCCTCGGCCTGTCGATGATCGCCGCGGCCGCGGCCGGCCAGCCGGTGGCGGACTGGCCGCGGGAGAGCCCGCCGCCGCCCCTGCCGTGGCGCCAGGCGACGTTCCCGCCCTACGAGGTGCGGACCCTGGACAACGGGCTGCGGGTGGTGGTGGTGATGCACCACGAGCAGCCCGCGGTCAACCTGCGGCTCATCATCGGGGCCGGATCGGTCTACGACCCCGCCGGCAAGCCGGGGGTCGCGACGTTCACCGGCGCGCTGGTCGACCAGGGCACCACGAGCCGGAGCGCCACCGAGGTCGCCGACGCCATCGACTCGCGCGGCGGCATCCTCAGCGCCGGCGCGGGCACCGACCTCAGCTTCGTCAACGTCCTCGTCATGACCGACAGCTTCGAGTTCGGCCTGGACCTGGTCGCCGACACCGCCCGGAACCCGGCGTTCGCGCCGGCCGAGATCGAGCGCGAGCGGCAGCAGGTGCTGTCGGGGTTCCAGGTCAGCTACGACGACCCCGAGTACTTGTCGGGGGTCGTGCTCTCGCGGCTGATCTACGGGACCCACCCCTACGGGCAGCCGTCGAACGGCACGCCGGCGTCGGTGCAACGGATCACGCGCGGCGATCTCGTCGACTTCCACGCCGCGCACTACGCGCCCAACAACGCCCTGCTCGCGATCGTCGGCGACATCGACGCCGAGTCGGCGTTCGCGGCGGCGGAACGGGCGTTCGGCGACTGGACGCCCCGGACGGAGGCGGCGGCGCCCCCCGCCGGCGGGATACCCGAGCCCGCGCGCCGGATCGTCGTCATCGACAAGCCCGGCTCGCTGCAGACGGCCATCCGGATCGGGCACGCCGCCCTGCCCCGCGCCAGCCCCGACCACCTGCCGTTCGACGTCGCCATCAAGATCCTCGGCGGCGAGGGGGGCAACCGGCTCGGCAGCGTGCTGAGGATGGAACGGTCGCTGACCTACTCGGCCTCGGCCGAGATCGGCAGCCGCCGCTACGGCGGCGACTTCGTCGGCAAGACCGACACCCGCGTCGAGGCCACGGTCGAGGCGCTGCGGCTGATGGTCGGCGAGGTGGGCCGCATGCGGCGCGAACGGGTGAGCCGGCGCGAGCTCGAGAACGCGCAGGCGTACCTGGCCGGGAACTTCCCGCTGACCATCGAGACCCCCAACGCCATCGCGTCCCAGGTGCTCGAGGCGCTGCTGTACGGCCTCGACCTCGACGATCTCCCGAACTATCCGAACCGGATCAACGCGGTCACGGTGGAGGACATCCGGCGGGTGGCGCGCACCCACCTGCGCCCCGACCGCCTCGCGATCGTGCTCGTGGGCGAGGCCCGCGCGTTCGTGCGCGACCTGCGGCGGGCCGGATTCGGCGACATCGAGGTCCTCTCGGTACCCGAGCTGGACCTGGGCAGCCCCGACCTCCGGCGTTGACGGGCCGCGGGGGCCGAGTCGCGACCCACCATGCCGGCGCCCAAGGTGATGGTCTCGTGCGGCGAGCCGTCGGGCGACCTGTACGCCGGCGCCCTGACCCGCGAGATCCGCCGGCTGAGCCCCGGCGCGGAGGTCTTCGGGCTGGGGGGGAGACAGCTCGCGGCGGCGGGGGGGCGCCTGACCGCCGACTACGCGGGGCTCGCGGCCACCGGACTGACCGAGGCGCTGTCGGTGCTGCCGCACACCTGGCGGACCTACCGCCGCCTCGTGCGGGCGGCGCGGGCGGAACGCCCCGACGTGTTCGTGGCCATCGACTTTCCCGAGGTCAACTTCCGGATCGGCGCGGCCGTCGCGGCCCTCGGCATCCCCGTCGTCTATTACATCGGCCCCCAGGCGTGGGCGTGGCGCAGCGGACGGTTCCGGACCATGCGGCGCTTCGTGACCCGGGCCCTCGTCATCTTCCCCTTCGAGACGCGGCTGTACCGCGAAGCCGGGATCCCGGTCTCGTTCGTCGGGCACCCGCTGCTCGATCTGACGCCGGCCGCCGCGGAGCGGGAGACGTTCCGCCGCCGGCACGACCTCGAGCCCGCGGCGCCGGTGGTGGCGATGCTGCCCGGCAGCCGCCCCAACGAGCTGCGCCGAATCCTGCCGGACATGGCCGCCGCGGCCCGGCGCATCCGCGACCGCGTCCCGTCGGCGCAGTTCGTCGTCGCGCGCGCCCCCGGCCTGTCCGATCCCCTGTTCGAGCCGCTCGCGGCGCTGCGGGGCGCGGGGGCGCCGCCGCGGGTCGTCGAGTCGCAGACCGACGGCGTGCTCGCCGCGGCCGACGTCGTGCTCACCGCGTCGGGCACCGCCACCATCCAGACCGCGATTCACGAGCGCCCGATGGTGGTCGTCTACCGGCTGTCGCCGCTGACGTACTGGATGGCGCGGCGGTTCATCAAGGTGAGCGCGTTCGGCATGGTCAACCTCGTCGCCGGCCGGCCGATCGTGCCCGAGTACGCCCAGGCCGCGTTCACGCCGGCGGCGGTGGCGGACGACGCGGTGCGCTTCCTGTCGGACGAGGCGCACGCCGCCCGCACGCGGCAGGCCCTGCGCGAGGTGCGCGGGAAGCTCGGCGGGCCCGGGGCGAGCCGCCGCGCGGCCGGGCACGTCCTGGAGGTCGCGGGGGGCGGATGACGCCGGGAGCCCGCGGAAGGCCCCGCCGCATCCGACCGGCGATGCGACCCCTCAGGTGATGCCGTCGATCCACCTCCATGCACGGTGAAAGAGTTCCGCTGCGTCCTGCCGGCGATGTACCCCGCACCACCCTCCGGCGCCCGCCGGACGCGGCGGCAACGCGGGGTTTTCGCTACCGTGCCCCGGCGCCATCGTTGCCATCGGTGTAGCAGCCCGCGGCCGCATCCTATAATTGAGGGATGCACCGAAGCAGATTTCGATGCCCGTTGCGTTGGCGCGGCGCCGCGCGCCGACCGGCCGATGCCGGCGCGAGGGCGAACGACCGGACCGGCGGCGGACGACGGGCGCGGCCCTGGGCGACGGCCCTGTTGATGCTGCTGGCGGCGGGCGCGACCGCCGCCGCCCAGACCAACACCGCGGAGCTCCTGGGCGTCGTGGTCGACGAGAGCGGCGCGGTCCTGCCGGGCACCCTCGTCGTGGCCACGCATCCATCGAGCGGCACCGTCATCGAGCGGGTCGCCGACGGCGAGGGG
>CAXXTG010000255.1:0-25130 GCA_963666855.2 Vicinamibacterales bacterium | reverse complement strand
GACTCGCCAGCAACTCCGTGGCCATGTCGGCCCGTTCGGCCGGCACCAGCGTCAGGGCCTCATCGAGAAGTTCTCGCGCTCTACTGGTCATGAAGTGCCCCACACCTTCCGACGGTGTGATGTCGTCGGGTTCAGGACCGGCGACCTCCACCGTCAATCACGTCACTCGGCCGGCTCGATGCGGAGCAGGGCGGCTTCGCCGAGGGCGGGGTCGCGGCCGAGGAAGCCGCCGCCGGTCAGCACGTAGAGCAGGCCGTCGGGGCCCTGCTCGACGTCGCGGATGCGCCGCCGGAGATCGGCGAGCAGCCATTCCCGGCGCTGCTCCAGCCCCTGCCGGTTGAACTCGATGCGCTCGAGGTGGCCGGTGCGGGCGACGCGGCCGGTCATGAGCGAGCCGGCGAAGAGGTCGCCGCGCCACGCGGGGAACCTGTCGCCGGTGTAGAACACGAGGCCGGACGGGGCGATGGAGGGGATCCAGACGATCTCCGGCTGCTCCATCTGCTCCTGCCACGGCCGCTCCGACACGCGCAGGCCGGTGTACTCGCGCGAATAGGAGACCTCGGGCCAGCCGTAGTTGCGGCCCGGCAGGATGCGGTTGACCTCGTCGCCGCCCATCGGGGCGTGCTCGCTCGCCCACGCCTCGCCGGTCTCGGGGTGGATGGCGAGGCCCATCGGGTTGCGGTGGCCGAGCGAGAACACCTCGGGCGCGTGGCCCTCGCGGCCCGCGAAGGGGTTGTCGTCGGGGGCGGCGCCGTCGTCGCGCAGCCGCAGCACCTTGCCGACGTGGCTCGCGGGGTCCTGGGCGAGGGGCCGAGTGCCGCCGAACGCCCCGCCGACGGTCATGTAGAGCGATCCATCCGGCGCGAACGCGAGCCGCGACGCGCCCCCGTTCAGGTCGGCGTCGGCCACGAAGACGTCACGGACCTCGGACAGGGCCCCGCCCTCGAAGCGCCCCCGCGCCAGCGCGACGGTCGATCCGCTCTCGGTCGGCTTGGAGTAGGTGAGGTAGACGAAGCGGTTCTCGGCGAACCGCGGATGCGCCGCGACGTCCATCAGCCCCGCGAGCGGCCCCCCGGTGTAGACCTCGGGGACGCCGGCGAGCGGGGTCGGGTCGAGCACGCCGTCGCGGATCTGCCGCAGGGTCCCGAGGCGCTCGGTGACGAGGATACGGCCGTCGGGCAGGAACGCGAGGCCCCACGGGTAGGTTAGGCCGTCGGCGACCACCGAGACGCGGATGCGCTGCCCCGCCGCGGTGTCGTAGACGACGGGGGCGTCCGGGAGCGGGACGGCGGGGATGCCCTCGGCCGCGAAGCCCTGTCCTGCCTGGGCGTAGAGCGCGGGCGGTTCCGGGAGCGCCAAGGTCGTCGCGGTCAGCAGCAGAACGGCGGCTCGATGCATGGCGGTCCTCCGAGGCGGGCGCTTGAAGTCTCCCAGGGTGTGCGAGAGAGACAGCCTACACCGGCCTCCGCTGGGAACCAACCTCGCCTCGGGGGTGCACGACAGGAAAGTTGCAGGACGGCCCCGGACGCGGTCAACTCGCCGATCTCGGTGCCGCTCGCCTGGTGCACGGCCCGCAACGGCCAACGCTCCACTTTGGTGTCGTGCGCCCTCGCCTCGGAGCTTGGCGCAGCTCGCGGCGTTCGAAGCGACGTCCGAGCGTCCCTGGAGCCGTCCGGTCCGATGGCGGTTGTCGTTCGGCGTCGGCATGGCCTCGCGCGTGAGCGCCTCCGACGCGCTGGAGCCGTCCGGTCCCGATGGCGGTTGTCGTTCGGCGAGGTTGATGGCAGGATGAGGGCGCCGTAGACAGCGCCAGCGTCTTCCGACGGCGCCGGCCCCGACGATTGGATGACGCGATGGACCGAAAGCGATTCGTACCGGGAGCCCTGGGGCTCGTTCTGGCGTGCCTCGCCGCGTTGCCCGTGGTGCTCGCGCAGGCGCAGCCTGCCGACCCCCCGAACATCGTCCTCCTCATGGGCGACGACCACGGCTGGGAGGAGACCGGCTACAACGGACACGCCTACCTGCAGACGCCGTCCTCGACACCATGGCCGCCTCGGGCCTGCGGCTGGACCGGTTCTACGCGGGGCACCCGTCGTGCTCGCCGACGCGGGGGAGCGTGCTGACGGGGCGCCATCCGGTGCGCTACGGCACGTTCGCGCCGAACTGGTCGATGCGGCCCGAGGAGATCACCATCGCCCACGTGCTGCGCGACGCCGGCTACGCGACCGGCCACTTCGGCAAGTGGCACGTCGGGACCGTGAAGGCCGGCTCGCCCCTCAACCCGGGGGCGATGGGCTTCGACGAGTGGCTGTCGCACGACAACTTCTTCGAGCTGCACCCGACCCTGTCGCGCAACGGGGGGCCGCCGGAGCGGTTCGAGGGCGAGAGTTCGGCCATCGTCGTCGACGAGGCCATCCGGTTCATCGACCGCGCCGCCGCGGACGGCAAGCCGTTCCTCGCCGTCGTCTGGTTCGGCTCGCCCCACGAGCCCTACCAGGGACTGGAGGAGGACCTCGCCCTCTACGACGAGTTGCCCGCGAAGTACGCGGACCGGATGGTCCCGCTGACCTCGAACGAGACGGGCCTGCAGATCGAGCGCCCGCTCGGCGACGTCCTCCGCGAGCGCTACGCCGAGATCACCGCCATGGACCGCGCCATCGGCGCGCTGCGCGACCACCTGGACGAGGCGGGACTGCGCGAGAACACGCTGCTCTGGTACAACGGCGACAAACGGGACGCCGCCGCAGCGGGCTGGCGGAGACGCCCGCTCCGCGGCCTCAAGGGCACGATGTACGAGGGCGGCATCCGCGTCCCCGGCGTCATCGAATGGCCCGCGCGCATCGCCGCGCCGCGGGCGACCGACGTGGCCGCGGTGACCAGCGACATCCTGCCCACCGTCGCCGCCCTCGCGGGGCGGCCGCTCCCCGACCGGCCCCTCGACGGCATCGACCTCGCGCCGCTCATCGACGGCCGCATGACGTCGCGTCCCGCGCCCATCTTCTTCTGGAGCTTCGACGTCGGCGGCCTCGCGGGCCGCGACCCATGACCCCTATCTCGATCCCGCCCTTCAGTCGGGGACGACGCCCCTCGTCAAGCTGATGGACGGCATCCCGACCCGGAACTTCCGGAACATCCGCTACCCGGCCGTCGACGAGCGCGACTTCGCGGGCGCGCGCGTGATCATGGACGGCGACTACAAGCTCGTCGTCGACGGCTCGCGCGGCTCTGGCGTCGAGCTGTTCGACCTGCGCGACGACCGGGCGGAGAGCCGCGACTTAGCCGAGAGCGAGCCCGCCGTCGCCGCGGACTTGGCGAGCCGGCTGCGAGAATGGCAGCGCGCCGCGCTGACCAGCCTGACCGGCGCCGACTACCGGGAGGACTCCGCGCCGTAGCGCGGCCGGCGCGCCGATCGGTCACCCATCTCAGCGACGGGCGAAGGCATGCGCGGGCCCGGTCGAGGAGTCGTTTCAGGCGAAGGTGGTCGGCGAGGTCGCGGTCGGAGTCTTCAGGGGTCGGCCACTCCGGCCTGATCCGACGCGCATGCTCCCACAGGGCCCGCGAGGCGGCGACGGTGGCGGCCGGACCGCGTTCCTTGAACTCGGCCGCCCAGTGGGCCGCGTCGGCGTCGCGGACGGCGGCCCAGTCGCGCGTGGCGAACGCCCGGATGTCGTCGGGGGTCATGGCTGAATCGAAGCGTGGGCAGCCGAGAGCGACCGCAAGCCACGCGACGCGGGCCGGCCCGGAGGCGGCCGATTCCACCGGCTACAGGATCTCGTTCGTCTCCAGGCTGAATCCCGGCAGCACGGGATCGGCCGACACGCTGGCCGGCGCCTCCAGGCGCTCCGGCGGCGAATCGGGACGGTACACGAAGACCTGGCGGCCCGGCGGATCGATGAGCCAGCCGAGCCTGGCGCCGTTCTCCATATATTCGCGCATCTTGTCGTGGACCGCGGCCAGGCTGTCGCTCGGTGAACGCAGCTCGACGACGAAATCCGGGCAGAGCGGGATGAACCTCTCGCGCTGCTCGTCGGTCAGCGTCGCCAAGCGGGCGTCGGCGATCCACGAGGCGTCCGGGGAACGGACCGCGCCATTCGGCAGTCGAAAGCCGCCGGAGGAGTCGAACGTCATGCCCGTCCCGTCGAACTTGGCCCAACGCCGCAATTGGAAGGTGATCTCCGCGTTCCTGTTGCTGGATTTCCCACCCGCGGGTGCCATGATCGACAGTTCTCCACCGGCCGTCCGCTCGATGCGCAGATCCCGGTTGAGCCGGCAGAACTCGTAGAACCCGTCGTCAGTGAGGCCCAGGGCCGCCGGGAACCTGACGAGCAGGGCAGAACTCGTCTCCGGCGCGTGCACATCCACTGGCCGGACCGCAGTTTCCATGTCTTCTCCCCTCGGCTTCCGGGAGCGCGAGCCCAAGCAAGGTTCTGTGAAGGACCCTGAGCCTCATTCTACGGCAACTGCCGCGTCGACCGCCCACGCGCGCCCGGCAACCGTCGAGGAAACGGGGCAGCGGCACGGCGGTGTTCATGCCGCACTAGCCGCGGTACCGGACGCGGAAGGTCCACCAGCCCTCGGGCCGCGGCGAGCCGAGGGGCACGGGCGGGTTGGCCGGCTCCTCCAGGGAGTGGAGCTTGTCGAGCCTCGCGGTCCACGCCATGTCGAGCTCGTCGGGGTCGACGATGCGGAGGATGTGGACGGGGTAGACGTTGCGGTCGAGCCGCAGCCACGCCCGGCCGTCGCGTATCGCGAAGCCGGACCAGAGCTTGCCGTCGCAGCTCGAGCAGCTCAGGTAGAGGTCGCCCTCTTCGTTGGCGAAGCAGTTCAGGTTGATGGCGTGCGGCCGGAAGCCGGCGTTGATCTGGATCTGGCACAACGTCACCTCGTTGGCGAACGTCCAGTCGGCGACGGGAAACGGCTGCTCGTAGCCGAAGAGGACGGCGCCCGGCGTGCGTTCGCAGGGGCAGGTGAACGACCATCCGTAGAACGCGATCACCAGCACCACCACCAGGGCTGCCGAGCCCCCGATCGCGGGTCGCTTCAACGCCTTCAAGAGCCGTCCGCCGATTGTGTCGTCAGTCATCGATTCGTCTCCTTGCTCGGTCCGACTCGCCACGGGAGCGACTCGGAACTCGGCCTCGGTTAGTCTCGGATTGGTGTTACTCCTCGCGTTCAACAATGTCACGCGGCCGGAGCGCGGCCCCGGTTGTCGACTCGGTTCGCCCTCGGTTCGTCGCCGACCCGGTGTCATCCTTCCCTGCCTGCGGCTTCGCCGCCGGCCGCATCGAGCCCGGGCCTGACCAGCGTCCCGCGGGCGGCGGACCGCGCCCATGCCGGACTCGGCGTCTGCACCACCGGGCGCAGGTCGGCGGCGTGGAACGACCGCGCCACCTGCCCCGCCGGCGGCTCGCCGTAGGTCGTCGACCGCTGCCTCGGGGTGCGGCCGGCCCCGGCGATCACCGCCTCCATGCGCTCGGGCGGCAGCTCCTGGCCGAACGCCGCCCCGGCCGCCCGCGTGATGCTCTCGTTCATCAGAGTGCCGCCGAGGTCGTTCACCCCCGCCCCGAGGCAGGCGCGCACCCCGCGCGGCCCCAGCTTCACCCACGAGGCCTGGATGTTCGTGACCAGCGGGTGCAGCGCCAGTCGGGCCACCGCGTGCATGAGCAGGGTCTCGCGGAACGTCGGGCCGCGCCGCGCCCGCCCCTTCAGGTAGATGGGCGCCTCCATGTGCACGAAGGGCAGGGGCACGAACTCGGTGAACCCGCCGGTGCGCGCCTGCAGGGCGCGGATGCGCGCGAGGTGCCGCGCCCAGTGCCGGGGGCGGTCGATGTGGCCGTACATGATCGTGGCGGTGGTCCGGAACCCGACCCGGTGCGCGGTCTCCATCCCCTCGATCCACTGGCCCGTCGTCAGCTTGTCGGGGCACAGATCCTGCCGCACCTCGTCGTCGAGCACTTCGGCCGCGGTGCCCGGCAGCGTCCCCAGCCCCGCCGTCCGCAACTGACCGAGGAACGACTCCAGCGATACGCCGAGGGTCGCCGCGCCCTGCCAGACCTCGAGCGGAGAGAAGGCGTGCACGTGCATCTCGGGGACCGCCGTCTTCACGGTGCGGCAGATGTCGAGATACGTGGCGCCGGTGTACTCGGGGTGGATGCCCCCCTGCATGCACACCTCGGTAGCCCCGCGCTCCCACGCCTCGGCGCTGCGGCGGGCGATCTCGTCGAGGTCGAGGTCGTAGGGCGCGCCCCGCAGGTTCTCGCTGAGCTTGCCCTTCGAGAACGCGCAGAACTGGCACTTGAAGTAGCAGACGTTGGTGTAGTTGATGTTGCGGTTGACGACGTAGGTGACCTCGTCGCCGTTGACCTCGCGGCGCAGGGCGTCGGCCGCCCGCACCACCGCCACGAGGTCGTCGCCCCGCGCCGAGAAGAGCGCGGCGATCTCCGCCTCGTCGAGCCCGCCGCCGCGCGACGCCCGCTCGCACAGCGTCCGCACCGTGTCGGCGGGGCGCGGCGCAGCGGTGCCGCCCCGCCGGCCGCCGTCAGCCCGCATCGCGGGGGGCGGCGTCGCACCGCTCCCCCGCCGGCCTCCGCCGCCGGCCCGCACCGCGGGAAGCGGCGCAGCGCCGCCCCCCCGCCGGCCTCCGCCGGCCTCAGCCGGCACCGCGGGGGCGGGGGGCGCGTCCCGGCGCGCGAGCCGGTCGAGCAGGGCGGCCGGCAGCACCGCGTCGGCGTCGCCGGGCGACCACGCGCCGTCGCGGGCGAACCCCTCCGCGTCGGAGGCATGCAGGACCGCCGCGCGCAGCGGCTCCGCCACCCACGCGTCGAGGCGCCGCACGTAGGCGGGATAGACGGTGAGCCGCTCGGTCAGGGCCTTGCCCGCGCGCGCCGTCTCGCGGTCGAGCCGGTCCAGGTGGGGCCACGGCGCCTCGGGGTTGACGTGGTCGGGCGTCACCGGCGACACGCCGCCCCAGTCGTTGATGCCGGCCCCGATGAGGGCCGCGTAGCCGTCCGGGGTCAAGTTCGGCGGTGCCTGTATCGCCATGCCGGGGCCGAAGATCAGCCGCGCGCAGGCGATGGTCCACTGCAGGTCTTCCAGCGTCGGCTCGGGCGCCCCCGCCATGCGCGTGTCCGGCTTGGCCCGGAAGTTCTGGACGATGATCTCCTGAATGTGCCCGTGCTCGTCGTGGAGGTCGCGCAGCGCGAGCAGCGACTCGATGCGCTCGCGGCGGGTCTCGCCGATGCCGATCAGGATGCCCGACGTGAAGGGGATGGCCAGCTCGCCCGCCGCCCGCATCGTCGCGAGGCGCGCCCCGGGGTCCTTGTCGGGCGAGCCGTGGTGGACGCCGCCCCGCTCCAGCAGGCGCGGCGACGCGCTCTCCAGCATCAGGCCCTGCGACGGGCACACCTCGCGGAGGGCGGCCAACTCGTCGCGGGTGACGACGCCGGGGTTCGCGTGCGGCAGCAGGCCCGTCTCGTCGAGGACGGCGCGGGCCGCCGCCGCCAGGTACGCGATGGTGGTCGGATGGCCGAGGGCCGCGAGCTCGTCGCGGGCCTGCGGATAACGGAGCTCGGGTTTGTCGCCGAGCGTGAACAGCGCCTCGCGGCAGCCGGCGCGGGCCCCCCGCCGCGCCACGTCGAGGACCTCGTCGAGGGTCATGTACGCCCGCTCGCCGGGCCTCGGCGGCCGCGCGAAGGTGCAGTAGTGGCACACGTCCCGGCACAGCTTCGTCACGGGGATGAACACCTTCCGCGAGAAGCTGACGGCGCGGCCGAACCCGGCGTCGCGGAGGGGGCCGAGGCCCGCGCCATCAGCGCCGGCGCGTCGGTCTCGCGCGCGAGGGCCAGGGCGGCGTCCCGCGGGGGCCGGGCGTAGCGATCGGTGTCCATCGTCATCGGGCGGCCTCGTCGGGGGCGGCCCGCCGCCGCCCCCGCGCTCGCGCTTCCGGCCGCGGGGGCCGGTCAGCGGTCGGCGCCGGCCGAGTAGACCTCGTCGGTCACCGGTTCCATCCACTCGATGGGCAGCGGCTCGCCGGCGTCGTTCGGGAACGTCACCGAGACGTGGGTCAGCGGCTCGTCCGGGGTCGCGCCGTGCCAGTGGCGGACGCCGCGGGGCAGGTACGTGGTCTCGTGCAGCCCGATCTCGCCCACCGGCCGCCCCTCCACCTGGTAGCGCAGCCGGGCCCTCCTTGACGAACAGCAACTGGGCGCTGTGGGTGTGCCAGTGGGTCCGGGCGCCGGCCTCGAAGCCGCGCGACGAGACGTTGACGCCCTCCGAGCCGACCCGGAACGACGTGCCCGTGAACGTGGTCTGCTCCTGCCGGGCGTGGCCGATCCAGACGAACGACGCCGCCGCGGCGACGCCCGCCAGCGAGCCCCGCGCGCCACCGGTTCCGCTGCTTCCGCTGCATGCCAGCCTCCTCGTCCTCACCGGGTTGAAGCCCCGCGCCCGCCGACGCTGACGCCCGTTGACGCCCACGGGCCGATTCGGGAGATAATAGGGTACTTTCGTCCACAACAGGGAGCGGTCATGAACGCGACGTCGAATCACGGTGTGCAGGTTCTCTCCCGCTGGCTGGCCGGCATGCTGGTCGCGGCGGTCGGTCTCGCGGCGGCCCCCGCCGCCCGGGCCCAATCGGCGGAGTCGCCCACGTTCACGCGGGACATCGCGCCGATCCTGCAGCGGAGCTGCCAGAAGTGCCACCGGCCCAACTCGCTGGCGCCGATGTCGCTCATCACCTACGAGGACACCCGCCCCTGGGCGCGGTCGATCAAGCAGCGCACCGGCCTGCGCAACCGCATGGGGGTCATGCCGCCCTGGTACATCGAGAAGGACATCGGCATCCAGCGCTTCAAGGACGACTGGTCGCTGAGCGACGCCGAAATCGCGACGATCGCGGCGTGGGTCGACAACGGCGCCCCGCGCGGCGAGCCCGCGGACATGCCCGAGCCGCCGCCGTTCATCGACATCGACGAGTGGGAGATCGGCGAGCCCGACCTCATCGTCTCCTCCCCCTCCTTCGAGGTGAAGGGCGAGGCGCCCGACTGGTGGGGCATGCTCGGCCAGGTCGAGTCGGGGCTGACCGAGGACCGCTACGTCGCCGCCATCGAGTACAAGGAGCGCAACGACCTGCCGCGCGGCGTGCGGTCCGACACCGTGGGCGGCCTCTTCGTCGTGCACCACTCGGCCCTGTCGAGCATGCCGCCGGACGGCGGCCCCGCCGACGTGTACACGTGGCCGGTCCACGAGGTGGGCCGCAACGCCGACGTCTTCGACGCCGACGCGGGGCCGATCCTGCAGGCCGACTCGATGCTGATCTTCCCGTCCACGCACCTCCACTCGAACGGCATCGACACCACCGCCCGCATCGAGGTCGGCTTCAAGTTCCATCCCCGCGGCTACGAGCCCACGAAGAAGATGGAGCTGCTGTTCTTCGGGAACGGCCCCGACATCGACATCCTGCCGATGCAGGACAACCAGCGGATGGACGCCTACTTCACCCTGCCCGAGAACACGAAGATCAGCGTCTACGAGCCGCACATGCACGCCCCGGGCGTCAGGATGTGCCTCGAGGCGGTGTGGGGCGACACGGTCGAGACCCTCAACTGCTCGGGCTACGACCACAACTGGGTGCGGGTCTACAAGTACGAGGACGACGCGGCGCCGCTGCTGCCGAAGGGCACCATCCTCCACCTGAGCGGCTACTTCAACAACACGCCGACCAACCCCA
Source organism: Vicinamibacterales bacterium (assembly GCA_963666855.2). GTDB lineage: Bacteria > Acidobacteriota > Vicinamibacteria > Vicinamibacterales > UBA8438 > JAJEEA01. The sequence continues at coordinate 15,403 of CAXXTG010000255.1, read as the reverse complement.
ACGTGGTCGATCCGCGCAACTGGTCGGGGTCGGGCCACCGGTCGGTCGACAACATGTTCATCAACCTGATACAGGCGATCTACATGGACGACGAGGAGTTCGCGGCCGAGGTCGCCGAGCGCGAGCGCCTGCGGGCGGCGGACGGGCGGTTGGACATCGGCTGCGTCGTGTGCGGCAGCGACTACTTCTCGGACGAGCCGGCCAACGCGGGCGGCGGCGATCAGTAGGGCGGCTTCGGAGCACAACGCATGTCACGGAGATCAGCCGGCTGCCTGCCGTCATCCCGCGGGACGGCGTTCCTGGCCCTGCTCGCGGCGCTGGCGGCGGGGCCGGACGCCCGCGCCCAGCAGTCGTTCGCGAGCGGGCAGAGCATCTCGCCCGCCTACGAGGGCTGGGTGCAGAACGAGGACGGGTCGTTCGACCTCGTCTTCGGGTACATGAACCGGAACTGGGAGCAGGTCGTGAACGTCCCGGTCGGGCCGCAGAACGCCATCGAGCCCGGCGGCCCCGACCAGGGCCAGCCGACCCGCTTCCAGCCGCGGCGGAACCGCTTCGTGTTCAGCGTCCGGGTGCCCGCCGACTTCGGCGACCGCGAGCTGGTGTGGACCCTCACCGCCAACGGCGAGACCCAGCGCGCCTACGCCACCCTCAGGCGCGACTACTACATCGACGACCTCGTGATCCAGGCGAACTTCGGGGCGGCCGGCGCCGCCGGCTCGACCCCGGAGCTCGCGGAGAACGCCGCTCCCGTGCTGGCCGTCGAGGGCGGGCCGGCCCGCACCGCGCGGGTGGGCGAGGCGCTGGCGCTCGCCGCGTCGGTCAGCGACGACGGCGTCCCGCGGGCGCGGCCCCTCGCCCCCGCGAATCCCCGGCGGCCGGGCCGCATCACCACCGACACCGCGACCGGGCTTCGGTTCTCGTGGTTCGTCTACCGGGGCCCCGGCGGGGCGACGTTCGACCCGCCGCAGATCGCGACGTGGGAGGACACCCGGGTCGGCCGCGAATCGCCCTGGTCGCCCGGCTGGTCGACCCCCGAGGCGCCCGAGGACGGCCGCTGGGAGACGCAGGTCACGTTCAGCCGCCCCGGCGAGTACGTGCTCCGCGCCCTCGCCCACGACGGCGGCCTCCAGACCTACGAGGACGTCACCGTGACGGTGACGGTGACGCCGTAGCCCGGGCGTTCCACCCTTTCCATCCGGCATGAGGTGCGGCGGGGTTTTGTGACGGGAGCCCTGCCCTGCTGCACTTCGATGGTCACCGCGTTCCGCGTGTACTTCGTTGGCCGCTCGGCCGTCGGCGCCGTTGCTGCGCGCGGCGTTCCGATGGCCCGCCGTCCGCTGGCGCTATGGCCGGTCCTGCAGCGCTATTGCGTTTCCCGCGGCCATGACGGTCCCCCGGCACCTTGACGGCCTGCCGGACCTCCAACGCTAACGACCGGCCGGTGTCCTGACGATCCGCCGGTATCTTGACGGGTCATGCGGCACCCTTACCGGTCCGACGACCGCGGGTCCGGCATGGCCGCTACAGTCCGAGCCAGAGCACGGCGGCGCCGCTCGCGGTGACGACGAGCCCGGCGGCCGCGTGCGCGAGCCGGCCGCTGCGCTCCAGGGCGGGGCGGCCGATCCACCCGAGCCCGTACCAGGCGCCGGCGACCGCCGCCAGCATGACCCCGATCGTCAGCAGGCCGAAGACCGCGGCCACCGCCGCCACGGCCAGCCAGTCGCCGGCCAGGCCCGGCACGACCATCAGGGGGATGAGCGGCTCGCACGGGCCGAGCACGAACACGACGAAGAGCGCCCACGCGGTCAGTCCGCGGATATCGCCCGCCGCGTCGCCGCCCGCATTTGATTGGACGCCCGCCCTGGGCACCGGGCTGGCCGCCGCTTCGCGCCCGTCGAGGACGCGTGCCGGCGGCACGGCCGGGGTGTTCCCGCCCTCGCGTCCGCCGCGCCGCGGCCATAGAGCCCAGGCGGTGTAGACGAGGCCGAAGGCGAGCAGCAGGGCCGCCGCCAACCCGCCGCGGGCCGACTCGATCCGCAGCAGCGAGTCGGTCGCGACGCCGAGGCCGACGCCGGCCGCCCCGATGGCGATGGACGAGGCGACATGGCCGGCGCCGCAGACCCCGGTCACGAGCAGCGTCCGGCCGAGGGCCCACCCCCGGGCGCGTCCCAGCGCGGCCAGCGGCAGCGAGTGGTCGATGCCGATCAGGGTGTGGACGATCGCCAGCGAGGCGGCGGTTCCGAGCAGCACGGTCGTGGTCTGGACGGGATCGGGCATCTTGGCATGTGGAGGGCCGCGGCGGCGCGGCGGACATGGACGGGAGCCGACCTCGCGCCGAATCGTCCGGCGGCGCTACCGGGGCTCGACGGCGGGAATCCGGCGGTCAGGACAGCGGGCGACGTGAGTTGCCCACTGAACGCTAACGCGGTCCGTTCCGGGTTGTGTCTGCGCTTGGGACAATGATCGGTATGAGTGGCCAACCGCGGCCCGCTTTCCGCCGTTCCCCGCGCCTTCGCGCGGCACGAGGCGAGGTGATTCCCGTCGTCGTCCTCGGCACGCGGCAAGGGTGGTTTCCGTCGCCGTCCTTGCGCGCGGAATGCGGGCGTCCCGTCACTGGTCGGTCCGGGGCGCCGGGGAGACCTCGCGGAACATTTCCTCGACCGCCACCACCCGCACCCGGTCGGGGTTGACGGCGATCTCGAACGCCTCGATCAGCGCGTCTTCGGCGCGGATCGCCTCGGTCACCGCCGTATTGTAGGTGGGCGGCGAGGGCTCGTTCGCGAGCAGGCGGTCGCGGAACGCGGCGGCGTCGCGGGTGACCGCCGCGACGGCCAGGTCGTCGGCCCGCAGGTGGCGCCGGACGGCCGCGTTCACGTCGTCGACGGTCAGCTCGGGCAGCCGGCGCTGGATTTCGTCGATGAAGTACGCCGCGCCGTACGCCGCCGAGTCCATGTGGTACCCGAGGCGGCGGCTGCCCGTCTGCACGTACAGCTTCGAGTAGTTGACGAGGAACTCGCGGGTGGCCTCGAAGTCGGCCGCGCTCAGGCCGTCGTCGACGAGGACGCGCAGCTCGCGCAGGGCCTGCCGCAGGGCGAAGTGGGCGTTGTGGTGCGGCACCGGCCGGATCCAGATGCTGAAGAACTGCTGGCGGCGCGGGATGTTCGGGATCGGCAGGCGCGACCCGCCGTCCTGGACGAAGTGCTCGACGTACGAGTAGTCGCCGTAGTTCAGCCCCCGCTGTCCGCGCATCTTGTTCATGAGCAGGCCGTTGAACGTGCGGTGCTCGCCGAAGTAGGAGTTGGCGACCAGCAACGCGTAGAAGTCGTCGTCGGCGCGGGTCACGTCGATGGGGAAGCCGATGGAGATCGCGGTGGCGATGGCGTCCTTGTCCACCAGCAGCAGTTCGACGCCGTCGAGGTCCCGCGGGGCCGGCAGGTCGGCCGGCGCGTCGCCCCCCGCCGGCAGGCGGTCGAGCAGCTCGCGCTCGACCCGCTCCGCGAAGCCGGCGGGATAGCCGCCGGCGATGCCCGCGAGGGCCCTTGCCCGGGTGTAGTGCCCGCGGTGGAACGCGCGCACATCGTCGAGGGTCAGCGCGGCCAGCCCCTGCTCGGTGCCGACGGCGGGGGCGGCGTAGGGATGCCCGGCGTAGAGCAGGGCGTTCAGGGCCTCCTTGCCCAGCTCCTCGTCGTTGCTGCCGCGCAGCGTCGACACCACCGTGTTGGTGAGGAAGTCGCGGTTCCGCTCGAAGTCGGCGGGGTCGAAACGCGGCGCGACGACGAGGTCGCGCACGATGTCGAAGAACGGCTCGAGGTGGTCGCGGTGCACCTCGCCCACGATCACCGTCATCTCCTTGTCGAACTGCGCCCGGATCGACGCCGACCACGGATAGAGGGCCTCGGTGATCGCCTCGTAGGTCATCGCCTCGGTGCCGCCGCGTCCCATCGTCAGCGCGGTCAGGGCGTTCAGGCCGTTCTTGCCGGCCGGGTCGTCGACCGACCCGGTGCGGAAGCCGATGCGCAGGGTCACCAGCGGCGAGCCGGGCGCGGGCAGGGTGACGAGGGCGGAGTCGGACTGACCCGCGGTCGACACGCCGGGGCCGGCCGCCGCCATCGCAAGCACGAAGCCGGCGGCGGCGAGCGGCGCCAGCCGCGCGCGCCGGGAGGGCGCGGCCCCGCCGCCGGCTCCCGGGCCGGCGGTGAGCGGCGGGCGGCGCCGACCCGCGGGCGTGCGCCGCGAAAGGCGCGCGGAGCGGGAACCCGAACCGGCGGTGACGGCCCGGCGGCGTCGAAGAAGGACTGCGGCGGTCATCGGGTTTCCTCCTGCGTCAGCACGACCTCCGTCCGATTGGTGTCGGCGAAGTACCGGTTGGCCACCATCCGGATGTCCTCCGGCGAGACCGCGTCGTACAGGGCGTAGACCCGGTTCACGGTCTCCGGGTTCCGCGTGAGCTGCAGGTAGTGCCCCAGCGTCTGCGCGATCGCGCCGGGGTTGTCGAGGCCCATCGCGAACGCGTAGCGCATGTGCGACTTGGTGGCCGCGAGCACCGCCTCGTCGACCGGCTCGGCCTTCAGGCGTTCGATCTCGGCCACGACCGCGTCCCGCACGTACTCGATCCGCGCCGGGTCGGTGATGCGCGCGATGATCGTGAACAGCGGCGCGTCGCGGCTGTCGAGGGCACCCCCCTGCAGGGCGTCGACCACCTGCTCTTCCAGGTACAGGTGCCGGAAGAGCGGCGAGGTCTGCGAGAACAGGAGCTGCGAGAGGACGTCGAGGGCGGGCATGTCGATGCGCTCGTCCGAGAACGCCGGCGCGTGGTAGCCCATCATCAGGAACGGCAGGGTCGGGTTCGGCCACGTGATGCGGGTCGCGCGCGCCTCGGTCTGCGGCGGCTCGGCCGGGATCTCGGGCTCGAAGCCGCCGCGTTCCCAGCCGCCGTAGTATTCGCGGGCGAGCCGCTCGAGCTCGGCCTGGTCGAAGTCGCCCACCACGACGACGATGCAGTTCTCGGGCCGGTAGTAGCGGTCGTAGAACTGGAGGCTGTAGTCGTAGTGGTTCGGCATGTCCCGGATGTCGTCCAGGAACCCGATCGTCGTGTGCTTGTAGGGGTGGGTCGTGTACGCGAGGTCGTGCAGGGTCTCGCGCAGCAGCGCCACCGGGTTCGAGAAGTTCAGGTTGTACTCGCCGAGGATGGCCCCGGCCTCGGTGCGGAAGTCCTCCTCGGAGTACCGCAGGTTGCGGAAGCGGTCGGACTCGAGGTCGACGATGGTCTCCAGCGCGTCCGAACTCGCGACGATGTAATAGGTGGTCCAGTCGGTGGTGGTGAACGCGTTCGAGTCGGCCCCGATGCGCTTGACCACCGCGTTGTAGGCCTCGGTCGGGTACTTCTCCGTCCCCCGGAACATCATGTGCTCGAAGAAGTGCGCGTAGCCCGAGAAGCCCGGCTCGACCTCGTTCCGCGAGCCGGTGCGCACCACCGTGTAGTAGGCGACGATGCCGGGGCTGTCGTAGTCGACGCCCACCACCGTGAGCCCGTTGTCGAGCCCGAACGTGGTGACGGGGAACGGGAAGACCTCGCGGCCGTCCTGTCCCGCCGCCGCGGCCGCGGCGGCGAGCACGAGGACCGCGGCGGCGAGGCTCTGACGCGTCCATCGCATGTTGAGTGTCTCCTGTCGGCGAACCCGCCCGGGGCCGCGGCGCCCGGTCCGGCCTCCAAGTATACCGATTCTCAGCCCGTCCCGACGGCGGCCGTGGGCGGCCGTCGCCGCCTCCTCGGGGAGGGAGCCGCCCCCCGGCCGTAGAGGGAGACGCCGCGCTGGCCGGCGTGTCCCAGTTGCCGTCGGCGCGCCGCCGGGGCCGACCCTCACCCCCAGCCCGGTCGGCCTGTCGCGCTGGCCGGCGTGTCCCGTTGCCGTCGGCGCGTCTCCGGCATAGACTGAGAGGAGCAGGGTGCCGCGTGATGGGGACCGGAGCCGTCGCCCGCGTGGATCGCGGCGCACCCTTACCGCAACCGAGGAACCGGAAATGCACACCGCTCCGCGATTCGTCCTGGTGTCGGCCCTTGCCGGGGCCGTGATTCTGGCCACGGGCCGGCCGGCCGCCTCCCAGCTCTCGCCGGGAGAGGTGCCGGTGGCGGTCGGGTACGCGACCGACGTCGACGAGTTGCGGCGTTGGGATGCGACCGTCGACGGGATGACGCGGACCGGCGAACTCGTGGTCGTGTCCCGCCAGGCCGACCGCAGCCTGCCGGGGCGCACTCACGAGTACCTCGCGCAGTTCTTCCAGGGTGTGCGGGTGCATGGCGGGGGCGTGTCGCGGCAGCTCGACCGGGGGGTGACGGTCTCCCTCTTCGGCACCCTCTACGCCGACATCGACGTCGAGACGGCGCCGGCGCTGAGCGCCGGCGAGGCCGCGGACCGACTCGTGCGGCGGACGGGGGCGGCCCTGGTCGACCGCCTGCCGCTGGAGCCGGTCGTCCTGCCGCTGTTCGGCGGGGCGTACGAGCTGACGTATCGCCTGACCCTGGAGGACGCCCACATCTACCACGTGTCCGCCGCCGACGGCGCCGTCCTGCGGCGGGAGGCGGCGTTCGACACGCAGTCCGCGGTCGGGACCGGCGCCGGGTTCCTCGGCGACACCAAGAAGATCAGCACGACGCGGGAGGGCGGCCGGTACGAGGCCCGCGACCGCCTCCGGCCGGGCGAGGTCGTCACCCTCGACGCGGACTTCGACGCGGATCGGCGCGCCCGGTTGGTCGAGCGGGGGCCGCCCCGCGTCCCGCGGTGGACGTCGAGCGACATCGCGGCCGACGACGACAACGACTGGGACGACCCGGCGGTGGTCGACGCCCACGTGCACATGGGCTGGACCTACGACTACTTCGCGCAGCGGCACGGGTGGCAGGGGCTCGACGGCCACAACGGCCGCATCGTCGGCATCGTGAACAACGACTTCCTCAACGCCTACGCCTACCGGCCGCCGTTCGGCCCCGAGGGCGCCGGCGTCTACGTCTTCGGCCAGCGCCGGGTGGCGCGCGACTCGGAGGAGACGCAGCCGCGCGTCGCGCTGCACACCGTCGCGCACGAGCTGATGCACGGCCTGACGTACTTCTCCGTCGCCACGCGCACCGGGGACGGCCTGGCGGGAGGCGCGGTGACCGGCCGTTTCGGACCGACGAGCTTCGAGTGGGAGGGCGAGACGTACACCTGCGCCGAGACCAGCTTCCTCTACGAAATCGAGCCCGGCGAATGGGTGCCGTCGCCGGCCGTCTGCAGCGACGACGGCGAATTCGTCATCGGCTCGTCCCACGAGGGCGCGGTCAACGAAGCCTATTCCGACATCTTCGCGGTGTCGACCGGGTTCTTCCACGAGGCGGAGGGCGCCCTGGGCAGCTACGAATACGGCGGCGAGTACGCGGCGGGAACGCTCCGGTCGCTGTCGGACCCGTGGTCGTCGGGCCTGCAGACGGGCGCCTACCCCCTCCGGTTCGAGTTCGCCCTGGGCGTGTACCCCGAGGACGACCGCTACGTGTTCTACTCCGGCGCCCTGTTCCTGAACGCGCAGCTCGTGGCGTGGGTCCCCGAGTGGTGCTGCTACAGCGCCGTGCACTGGAACTCGACGATCCTGAGCCACGCGTTCTATCTCGCCGTCGAGGGCGGGACGAACCTCGCCACCGGGCTCTCGGTGGCGGGCGCCGGCGCCGCTGACCGGGCGCGGGTCGAACGGATCTTCTTCCGCGCGCTCACCGAGCTCATGCCCCAGCGCGCGCCCTTCCCGGTGGCGGCCGACGTGATCCGCCAGTCCGCGGCGGACCTCGCGGCCGGTACGGCCGTGCAGCGGGCCGTCGAGCAGGCCCTCGAAGCCGTCGGCCTGCCCCCGCTGCCCCCCGAGCCGGCCGGCTGACGGCGTGCCGTCGGTCTGCGGACCGTCCGCGGTGAGGCGTTACTTCGACGCCTCTGGCCGTCCACCGGCACTCCGCGGGGCGTGAGCGCCGATGTCCGACGCTCCACGGCTCGACCCGCGCCCGGTCCGGCGGGCGGTGTCGATACCCGCGTGTTGGGGTCTTCGGGTTCCCCGCCGTTCTACCGCCCGGGCTGACGGTCCGCGGCGGGCGCCGGGCTTCCGGCCAGTGAGAGCAGGGCGGTCCAGAACTCGGACAGGCCGTCGCCGCGCTTGGCGGAGAGGGGCAGCACGGGACGGCCGAGGGCCTTCTCGTGCGACCGCAGCGCGCCGTGCCGGGCGGACCGGGAGAGGCGGTCGATCTTGGTCGCGGCGACCACCAGGGGCATGTCGAGCGCGGTCAGCCAGCCGAGAGCGTTCCGGTCGTTCTCGAGTCCCGGATGCCGCGCGTCGACGAGCAGTACCGCGCCCCTCGGCGCCCGCGTCGCCGCGGGGTCGGCGCCGCGGCGTGGTTCGGAAGGACCCGCGCCCGGCGGGGGTCCGGGACGGCCGCCGCCCGTCGGCGCGGGGCGCCCGAAGTAGCGCTCGACGAGGCGGTCGAAGACGCGTGTGCTCTCGGCTCCGCCCCGCGCGTAGCCGTAGCCGGGCAGGTCGATCAGCAGCAGCCCGCCGCGGCGGCGGGCGAGCACGATGCGGTACACGTTGAGGAGGCGGGTGGTGCCGGGGGCGCCGCCGGCCCGCGCGACCTTGCGGCGCGCGAGGGCGTTGATCAGCGTCGACTTCCCGACGTTGGACCGGCCGACGAGGCTGACCTGCGGCAGCCGCGGGTCGGGCAGCGGGCTGTCGACGCCGACGCTCGTGACGAACTCCGCGGTTTGGATCTTCATCCGCCGACGGCCGGCGACGGATTAGTGCGTCATCCCGCCGTCCGAGGCGGCGGTCGCCGACTCGGCGCCGTCCCCGGCCGAGAGCAGCGAGACCAGCGGCTCGGCGAGGGCGATCTTCAGCACCTCGTCCATCGACTCGACGAGGTGCATCTCGAGCACGTCGAGCACCGGCTTGGGGATGTCCGCCAGGTCCTTCTCGTTGTCCTTGGGGAGGATGATGGTCTTGACGCCGGCCCGGTGGGCGGCGAGCACCTTCTCCTTGACCCCGCCGATCGGCAGCACCTTGCCCCGCAGGGTGATCTCGCCGGTCATCGCCACGTCGCGCCGGGTGGGCACGCTGGCGAGGTTCGACACCAGCGCCGTCGCCAGGGTGATGCCGGCCGACGGCCCGTCCTTGGGGATCGACCCCTCGGGGACGTGCACATGGACGTCCGTCCGCCGGTGGAAGTCCTTCTGGATGCCGAACTCCTCGGCCTTCGACCGCACGTAGCTCATCGCCGCCTGGGCCGACTCCTGCATGACGTCGCCGAGCTTGCCGGTCAGGGTCAGCCGCCCCTTGCCGGGCATGAGGGTCGACTCGGTCAGCAGCAGCTCGCCGCCGGCCTCGGTCCACGCCAGTCCCGTCGCGATGCCGACCTCGTTCTGCTCCTCGGCCATCGTCGGCCGGTAGCGGGGCACGCCGAGGTACCCGGTGATTTGCTCGCCCGCGATCTCCTCCGAGAACTGCTTGCCCTCGAGGACCACCTTGCGCGCGACCTTGCGGCAGATGGTGTTGACCTCGCGCTCGAGGCTGCGGACCCCCGCCTCACGCGTGTAGCGGCGGATGATGGTCTCGAACGCCTCGTCCTTGAACTGGATGTTCTTGTCGGTCAGCCCCGTCGCCTTGACCGCCTTGGGGGCGAGGAACGTCCGCGCGATCTCGATCTTCTCGAGCTCGGTGTAGCCGGCGAGCTGCAGCACCTCCATGCGGTCGCGGAGGGCCTGGGGGACGGTGTGCAGCACGTTGGCGGTGCACACGAACATGATGTGCGACAGGTCGTACTCGACGTCGAGGTAGTGGTCGAGGAACGTGTGGTTCTGCTCGGGGTCGAGGACCTCGAGGAGGGCCGCCGACGGGTCCCCCCGGAAGTCCATCGACATCTTGTCGACCTCGTCGAGGAGGAACACCGGGTTCATGGTGCCGGCCTTCTTGATCATCTGGATGATCTGGCCGGGGAACGCCCCGATGTACGTGCGCCGGTGCCCGCGGATCTCCGCCTCGTCGCGCACGCCGCCCACCGACAGGCGGACGAACTTGCGGTTGGTGGCGCGGGCGATGGACTTCGCGAGCGAGGTCTTGCCGACCCCCGGGGGGCCGGTGAACGTGAGGATGGTGCTCTTCGGCTTGCGGACGAGGGTGCGGACGGCGAGGAACTCGAGGATGCGGTCCTTGATCTTCTCGAGGCCGTAATGGTCGGTGTTGAGGATAGCCTCGGCCTTCTTCAGGTCGCGGCTCTCACGCGACTTCTTGTGCCACGGCACCGCGATGAGCCAGTCGAGGTAGTTGCGCGAGACCGTCGCCTCGGCCGACATGGGCGGCATGCCCTCGAGCCGCTTCAGCTCCTGGGCCGCCTTCTCCTCGACCTCCTTGGGCATGCGCGCGTCCTCGATCTTCTTCTTCAGCTCGTCGAGCTCGCTGCCCTTGTCCTCCTTGCGGCCCAGCTCCTTCTGGATCGCCTTCATCTTTTCGTTGAGGTAGTACTCCTTCTGCGCCTTCTCCATCTGCTTCTTCACGCGCGACTGGATGCGGCGGTCCACCTGCAGCTTGTCCACCTCGGCCTCGAGGAGGGTGGCGATGCGCTTGAGCCGCCCCAGCGGCGGGACGATCTCGAGCAGGTTCTGCTTCTCCTCGACCCCCACCGCGAGATGGGCGGCGATGGTGTCGGCGAGCTTGCCCGCGTCGTCGACGCGGACGGCCGCGATCATCGCGTCGTAGTGCAGGTTGTTCGACAGCTTCACGTACTGCTCGAACAGCGACACGACGCGGCTCATCGCCCCCTCGATCTCCTCGCCGGCGTCCTCGGGCTTCGGGAGGAGCTTGGCGACGACCCGGTAGAACCCCTTGTCCTCCTTCCACTCCACCGCCCGCGCCCGCTCGAGGCCCTCGACGAGCACCTTGATGTTGCCGTCGGGCAGCTTCAGGCTCTGCACGATGTTGGCGATGCAGCCCATCGTGTAGATGTCCGACGGCTTGGGGTCGTCGACCACCGCCATCTGCTGCGCCGCCAGGAAGATCCGCTTGTCCTTCATCAGCGCGTGCTCGAGGGCCTGCGTCGACGACGGCCGCCCGATGACGAACGGAATCATCATGTGGGGGAAGACGACGACGTCGCGCAGCGGCACGATGGGCAGCGTTTCGTAGGTTTCCATCAACCAGCCTTCTCCATGACGGTGATCGGGTCGCCCTTGGCCTGCACGACCTCGCGCGTGATCACGCACTCGCGGACCTTCTTCCGGCCCGGGAGGGTGTACATGATGTCGAGCATCAGGTCCTCGATGATCATCCGCAGCCCGCGCGCGCCTATCTTCCGGTCGAGGGCCGACTCGGCGATCGCCTCCAGGGCGTCCTCGGTGAACTGCAGCTTGACGTTCTCGTACTCGAACAGCCGCTCGTACTGGCGGGTGATCGCGTTGCGGGGCTGCGTCAGGATCTGCATCAGGGCCGGCTTGTCGAGCTCGTGCAGGGCCCCGATGACCGGCAGCCGCCCCACGAACTCGGGGATGAGCCCGAAGCGGATGAGGTCCTCGGGCTCGACCAGCTCGAGGGTCGCGCCCAGATCGCGCTCGCGCGAGGTCTTGATGTCGGCCCCGAAGCCGAGCATCTTGCGGCCCACGCGGCGCTGGATCGTCTGGTCGAGCCCGACGAACGCGCCCCCGCAGATGAACAGCACGTTGCCGGTGTCGACCTGGAAGAACTCCTGGTGGGGGTGCTTGCGGCCCCCCTGGGGCGGCACGTTGGCCACCGTGCCCTCGAGGATCTTCAGCAGCGCCTGCTGGACGCCCTCGCCGGAGACGTCGCGGGTGATCGAGGGGTTCTCGTCCTTGCGGCAGATCTTGTCGATCTCGTCGATGTAGATGATGCCCTGCTGGCACTTCTCGATGTCGCCGCCCGCCGCCTGCAGCAGCTTGAGGACGATGTTCTCGACGTCCTCGCCGACGTACCCGGCCTCGGTCAGGGTGGTGGCGTCGACGATGGTGAAGGGGACCGACAGCAGCTTGGCGAGGGTCTGGGCGAGCAGGGTCTTCCCCGTGCCGGTGGGGCCGATGAGCAGGATGTTCGACTTGCTGAGTTCGGTGTCCTGCCGGCTGCGCGACCGCTTCTGGATCTCGACCCGCTTGTAGTGGTTGTAGACGGCGACCGAGAGCTTCTTCTTGGTCTGCTCCTGCCCGACCACGTACTCGTCGAGGAACTTCTTGATCTCCTGCGGCACCGGCAGCGACGACCGGGCGCCGCGGGTCTCGAACCGGCTGTCGTCGGCGATGATGTCGTTGCAGACCTCGACGCACTCGTCGCAGATGAAGACGGTCGGACCGGCGATCAGCTTGCGGACGTCGTTCTGGTCCTTGTTGCAGAACGAGCAGCGCAGGATCTCCGCCTCGGCGCTTTTCTTGGCCATTCGTCACCCAACGCCCGGCCGAGCGGGGCGGATCCGCCCGCCGACGCTAGGCGCGCTGTCTGACCACTTCGTCAATGATACCGTATTCGCGGCTCTGCTCCGCCGTCATGATGTAGTCGCGCTCGGTGTCCTCTTCGATCCGCGCCAGGTCCTGGCCGGTGTGCTCGACCAGCATCTCGTTCAGGCGCGTCCGCATCCGGATGATCTCCCTGGCGTGGATGTCGATGTCGCTCGCCTGTCCGGCCAGCCCCGACATGAGCGGCTGGTGGATGATGATGCGCGAGTTGGGCAGGCTGTAACGCTTGCCGCGGGCGCCCGCCGCCAGCAGCACCGCGGCCATCGACGCGGCCTGGCCGATGCAGTAGGTCTGGACGTCGGGCTTGATGAACTGCATCGTGTCGTAGACGGCGAGCCCGGCCGAGATCGACCCCCCGGGGCTGTTGATGTACAGCACGATGTCGCGGTCCGGGTCCTCCGCCTCGAGGAACAGCATCTGGGCGATGACGACGTTCGCGATGGCGTCCTCGATGGGGGTGCCGATGAAGATGATGCTGTCCTTGAGCAGGCGCGAGTAGATGTCGTAGGCGCGCTCGCCCCGGTTGGTCTGCTCGACGACGACGGGAATCAACTGGTTGTGCACCTCGGACATGGCGGCTGCGCGTCCGGTTTCGGACCCTCCGGCGCGGCGGCCGGGGCGTGCGGCGACGCCCGGCGCCCGCGGGTTCATGCTCACGGATGATGGTCGAGTCGTGGTCGGGGAATGGGCGGCCGGGGCGGGGCGCACGCTCACGCCGTCACGATGGTAGCACGCGACAGCAGCAAGTCAATCGCCTTCTCGCGCCGCAGGGTCTCCGACAGCTTGTCGACGCCGCCGTCGCGGTCGAGCCGGGCGCGCACCGCGGCGGGGGTCTGGCCCAGGCGCTCGGCGTGCCGCGCGACCTCCCGGTCGACGTCCTCGTCGCTGACGCTCACGTCCTCGCGCCGCGCCACCTCGTCGAGCACGAGCGAGGCGCGGACCGCCTCGAGGGCCGGGCCGCGCTGCTCCTCCCGCAGGGCGTTCCAGTCGACGTTGGCGGTCCGCGGGTCCACCCCCTGCCGGGCCATCGCCGCCGCGACCTGCTCGATCCGCCGGGCGACCTCGTGCTCGACGAGGGCGTCGGGGACCTCGGCCGTCAGCCGCGACGAAAGTTGCCGCAGGAGGTCGCGCCGCACCCCGCGCCGGGTCTCCATCTCGGCCTCGCGCCGCAGGTCGGCGGCGATCCGGTCCTTGAGGGCCTCGACCGAGTCGAAGCCGCCCGCCGACTTCGCGAACGCCTCGTCGACCTCGGGGAGCTCGCGGCGGTGGTGCTCGCGCACCGTCACCTCGTGGGTGACCCGCCTGCCGGCGAGCTCGGCCGGCGCCGAGCCCTCGGGATACGTCAGCTCGAACGTCTTCGAGTCGCCCACGCTCAGGCCGACGAGCTCGTCGTCGAAGCCCGGGGGGTTGCCGTCGGCTCCCAGCTCGAGGGTCGCGCGCTGCTGGGGCCCGTCGACCCGGCCCGCCCCGGCGTCCGCCCCTTCCGCCCGCCGCGTCAGGTCGAGGATGGCGATGTCGCCGCTCTCGATCGCGCGGTCCGTCACCGGCACGACGCGGCTCGCCCGCAGCCGGAGCTGCTCGAGCGCGCGCTCCTCGGCCCCCGCGTCGGGGACCACCGGGCGGCGCCGCAGGGTCAGGGCGTCGTAGTCGAGCGCGGTGATGGCCGGCATGACCTCGAACAGGGCGTGGAAGGTGAGGGGCCGGCGTTCTTCGATCGAGATGTCCCGCACGTCGGGGGTGTCGACGACGCTCGCCCCGTGCTCCTTCAGCGCCGTCTCGACGGCGGCCGGGACGAGGTCGTTCGCGGCGTCGTGCAGGATCTCGTCCTTGAACCGCTGGAGCACGATGGCCAGCGGCGCCTTGCCCGGGCGGAAGCCGGGCAGGCGGGCGCGCCCGCGGCGGCGGCGGGTCAGCTTGTCGATGACGGCGTCCACGTCGGCCGCGGGGATCTCGACGTCGAGGCGGCGCCGCGTCTCGCTCAGCTCGGTGATGCCCGACTTCATGCGTCCATCCGGTCGTGGTGCGAAAGGGGGGACTCGAACCCCCACGGCCTTCCGGCCACCGGATCCTAAATCCGGCGCGTCTGCCGATTCCGCCACTTTCGCAGGCAGCGGCAACCCGTGGCGGAGCCCCGCGCCGGGCCGGGAGCGGCCCGGGGTGCCCGCGCGACGGGGAGTGAGGAGGGCGCCCATCGCCACCCTCGACAGCCGGTCTTGCGGCCGTTGTTTGTCGGTCGGGGCCGTCCCGCCGCAGCGGGGCTCCCGCCGGCGGCTGAGCGCCCCGGACGGGCCGCGGGGGCGTCCCGCGCCCCGCGGGGGCGATCCCGGGGCCTGCCGTCCTCGTGTCTCAGGCTATCACACCGGCGTTCGCCGGGCGGGCCGCGGCGGCCCCCGCCGCCGGGGCGGGAAGCGGCCGCCGGACGGGCCGCCCGCCCGTCGGGGGCCGCCGACGGCCCGGCCGGCTATGGTAGTGTTGCGTCTCACAGCCGCGCGCCCCGGATCGGGCCGCCGGAAGGACCAGAACTATGGATGGGGCGCGTCAGCCGGTGGTCGACAGGGAGGCCAGCATCGCCTGGTTCCGCGACACCCGGGAACGGACCGCGCGGCTCTTCGACCTGTTGAGCCCCGACGCCTACTACGAGCGGCCGATACCCCTCCGGCATCCCGTGGTGTTCTACGAGGGGCACATCCCCGCGTTCAGCGTCAACACGTTGATCAAGCGCGGGCTCGGGCGGCCGGGGGTCGACGCCGGCCTCGAGGTGCTCTTCGCCCGCGGCATCGACCCCGACAGCCAGGCCGCGGCGGACGGGGCGGCGGTCGCGTCCTGGCCCAGCCGCGGGACGGTCCGCGGCTACGCGGCAGAGGCCGACCGCCTGATCCTCGACGCGC
>CAXXTG010000254.1:0-5595 GCA_963666855.2 Vicinamibacterales bacterium | reverse complement strand
ATGGACGTGCTCGGGCCGGACAACCCCTTCCCCCTGCAGCAGCGCAACCTGCTGTTGCGCAACCAGGGCGACGGACGGTTCGGGGACATGACGGAACGCGCGGGCGGGGCGTTCCGGCGGTCGGAGGTCAGCCGGGGCGCCGCGTTCGGCGACCTCGACAACGACGGCGACGTGGACGTGCTGATCGGCAACGGGGCCGGCCCGCTGCGGCTGCTCGTCAACCGCCTCGGCGCGGGCGGCGGGTGGGTCGGCCTGCGGCTCGTCGGCGCGGAGGCGCCGCGCGACATGATCGGCGCGCGGGTCGAGGTCGTCCGCGGGGACGGCTCGCGCGTATGGCGCCGCGCGAGGTCCGACGGCAGCTACGCTTCGGCGCAGGATCCGCGCATACTGGTCGGGCTCGGGGCGTCGGCGGCGCCGGTCGACGTGCATGTCACGTGGCCGGGCGGGGGGTACCGAGACCTGGCGCGGCGTGCCTCCCGGCCGCTACACGACGCTGCGCGAAGGCGGGGGCGGCTGACATGGCGGAGCACCGGCTCGGCGCGTGGCTCCTGACGTGCGCGGCGGTTCTCGCGGCCGGCTGCGCCGCGCCCGGGCAGGACGCCCTGACGTCGGGTCTCCCGGGCGGCGGCCGGGCCATGCGGGCGGGGGGGGGCGCGGCAGCCGATCGCCCTGCCGGACCTTTCCGGCCTGGCCGCGTCGGTCCAGCGCCAGGTGCGCGGGCGCCACGCCCGCCTCGACGCCATGCTCGCCGAGCCCGGCGCCCCGCCCGCCGAACTCGCCGGCGCCTTCGGCGAGTTGGGCTTGGTTCTCATGGCCGCCGAGTACCACGATGCGGCCGCCGACTGCTTCAGGAGCGCGATCGACCTCGCGCCCGGCGAGATGCGCTGGCCCTACTATCTCGGCCACCTCCACGCCGCCGACGGCGACCGCGCGGCGGCGGCCGAGCTCTTCGCCCGCGCCCACGAGCTGCGGCCGACGGATCTGCCGGCCCTGGTGCGGCTGGGCGATACGCGGCTCGACCAGGGCCGCCCCGACGCGGCCGAGGAGGCGTTCATGCGCGCCCTCGCCCTCGACCGCGGCTCGGCCGCGGCCTTGGCCGGCATGGGGCGCGCGGCGCTCGCCCGGGGCGACGCGGGGCGCGCCGTGGACTACCTGCAGCGGGCCCTGGCCGCGGATGGGCGCGCGACGAGCCTGCACTACCCGCTGGCCATGGCCCATCGACAACTCGGCGACCTCGACGCGGCCGAGGCGCATCTCCGGCGGCGGGGGGGCGGGACGGCGGCGCCGCCGGACCCGCTGATGGACGCCTACGCCGAGGTCCTGGAGAGCGCCATCACCTACGAGACGCGCGGGCTGCGGGCGCTGCGGAACGGGGAGCTGGCGGCGGCGGAGGACCTCTTCCGCCGGGGCCTCGAGCTGGCGCCCGGCGACCCCGCCCTGCGGCACCGGCTGGGCACGGTGCTGATGATGGCGGGGGACCCGGACGGCGCCGTCGCGCAGTTCGAAGAGACCATCCGGCGGTCTCCCGACTTCGCCAGGGCGCACTTCGGCCTCGGCATGGTGGCGTGGCTCGGTGGCCGCCACCCCGAGGCGGTCGAACGCTTCTCGGACGCGGTCGGGCATCAGCCCGACTATCTGGAAGCCCGGGTCGGGCTCGCCGACGCGCTGCGGGCGACGGGACGGGCGGAGGCGTCGCTCGCGCACTATCGGCGGGTCGTCGCGGCCGATCCGCGGTTCGCCGACGCCTGGGCGGGCTACGTGCTGGCCCTCGCCGACCTCGGGCGGGGGGCCGAGGCGCGCGACCGGCTCGGCGAGGCGCTGTCGATTCTCCCCGGCCACCCGCGGCTGACGGGGCTGCGGGGGCGGCTTCGGTGACGGCCGGCGGGGGCGGTTATCCTCCCCGGCATGCGCGGCCGGGCGGGCCGCGGGCACCGCTGCGGGCGGTGGTCGGCCGGTGGCCGGGACCGCGCGGCAGCGCCGACGCGAATGCAGCCGGGCTCGTCGGCTGGGGATGCCGGGACCGACGCCGCTGCGGATCCTCCCGCCGGGCGCGCGCATCGACGGCGACCCGGCGCGGTGAGGCTCCGGGAATCACGTCCCGGCGGACGGTCGACCCGCGTCGGGCGCATCGGTGCTCCGGCACGCTGAGGGGACGCATGAGGGGGGCCGGCTTCCGGCGCATCGGGTTCGCGGTCGCGGCCGTCGTCCTCGCGGCGGCCCCGGCGGCGGCGCAGCCGGCGGGCGCGGGCGAGTCCGGCACCGCCGCGATGGTCGCGCGCCTCGCGGCGATCTCGGCCGCCGAGTCGCAGACGAACCCCTACGCCGGCTCGCTGCGCGTCGAGGCTCTGGCCGCGGTCCCCCCGCCCGCCGCTTTGCCCGACTTGCTGCGCTACCGCTCGGAGATCGCGCGGTACCTGCTCTACGCCGGCCGGAGCGACGAGGCGGCGGCGGCGTTCGAGGACGTCCTGCGCCGGGCGCCCGCCGACCCGTCGGTCTCGCCCACGTTCGTCAGCGCGGTGCGGCAGCTCCTGGCCCTGTCCCACCTGCGGGCGGCCATGCAGCGCAACTGCGTCTCCGGGGCCGCCGCCGACCGCTGCTCGGCGCCGGTGTTCCGCGGGGCGGCGCACCCGGACGACGCCCCGGCCCGGCGGGCCATCGAGGAGTATGAGCGCCTCCTGGGCGATCCCCCGGACGAATCGACGGCTCTGGCCGCGCAGTGGCTGCTCAACCTCGCGTACATGATGGTCGGCGAGTACCCGTTCCACGTGCCCGAGCGGTGGCTCGTGCCGCCCGGGGCGTTCCGGTCGGGGCGCGACGTGGGCCGGTTCCCCGACGTGGCGGGGCGGCTCGGCCTCGACGACGCGGGCCGGAAGGGCGGCAGCGTGATGGACGACTTCGACGGCGACGGGCGCCTCGACATCGTCGCCTCGTCCGCCGGTCTGTTCGACGTCGCGGCCGGCGCGAACGCCAACCAGCTCCGGTTCTTCCGCAACGAGGGCGACGGCGCGTTCTCGGACCGCACCGCCGAGGCGGGGCTCGACGGCCTCGTCAGCGGTCTCCACGTTATCCACGCCGACTACGACAACGACGGGTTCCTCGACCTGCTCGTCCTGCGCGGGGCGTGGCTCGACGCCGGGCACCCGAACTCGCTCCTGCGGAACGGCGGCGACGGCACGTTCACCGACGTCACCGAGGCGGCCGGCCTGCTGATGCCGGCCCCGACGCAGGCGGCGGCGTGGGGCGACTACGACAACGACGGCTGGGTCGACCTGTTCATCGGCAACGAGTCGCGCGTCCCCCCCGGCGGCGCGGGGGGCGCCGCCCCGGGCGGCGGGTCCGTCTATCCGTCGCGCCTGTTCCGCAACAACCGCGACGGGACGTTCACCGACGTGGCGGCCGAGGCGGGGGTGGCGGTGGTCGGGTTCGTCAAGGGCGCCGTCTGGGGCGACTACGACAACGACGGGCGGCTCGACCTCTACGTGACGCGGCTGCGCCCCGACGAGCCCAACCTGCTCTTCCGCAACGAGGGTCCCGGCCCCGGCGGCGCGTGGTCGTTCCGCGACGCGGCGGCCGAGGCGGGGGTCGAGGGGCCGCCGGTCAGCTTCCCCACGTGGTTCTTCGACTACGACAACGACGGGTGGGAGGACCTCTTCGTCAGCGGGTTCAGCGGGGGCCTCGCCGACGTGGTCCTCGAACGCCTCGGCGAGCCGCACCAGGGGCAGTTGCCGCGCCTCTACCGCAACGACCGCGACGGGACGTTCACCGACGTCACCGCGGCGGTGGGCCTGGACCGCATCATGGTCGGGATGGGGTCGAACTTCGGCGACCTCGACAACGACGGGTTCCTCGACCTCTACCTGGGCACCGGCGACCCCGACTACCGCATGCTCATCCCCAACCTGATGTTCCGGAACGCGGCGGGGGAGCGCTTCCAGGATGTCACCTCGTCCGGCGGCTTCGGCCACCTCCAGAAGGGGCACGGGGTGTCGTTCGGCGACCTCGACGCCGACGGCGACCAGGACCTGTACCACGTCGCCGGCGGCGCCTTCGAGGGCGACACCTCCCCGAACGCCCTCTACCTCAATCCCGGCCACGGCAACCGGTGGATAACCCTGAAGCTGGAGGGCGCGGCTTCGAACCGGGCCGCCATCGGGGCCCGGATCGCGGTCACCGCGGTCACCCCGGACGGCGACCGCGGGGTCCACGTCGCCGTGGGGGCCGGCGGCAGCTTCGGGGGGTCGAGCCTGCAGCAGGAGATCGGGCTCGGGGCCGCGACCGCGATCCGGTCCGTGGCGATCAAGTGGCCGGCGACGGGGGAGACGGACGTGTACCGCGGCGTCGAGTTGGACCGTACGTACCGCGTCCGCGAGGGTGACGCGGCGCTGACCCCGGTCCGGCTCGATCCCATCGACCTGAACCCGCCGGCCGGCGGTCCGGGCGGCGGCCGGGCGGATCCTCGGGACGATCGCACCCGCGGCCTCGACGCCGCCGCCGTCGGCGACTGGCCGGAAGCCCTCGCCCGGTTCCGGCGGGCCGTCGCCCTCGCCCCCGGCGACGCGATGCTCAACTGGTACCTCGGCATGACCCTGCACCTGTCGGGCGGGGAGGCGGAGACGGCCGTCGCGTATCTGGCCGAGGCGGCGCGGCTCGATCCGGCGCTGACGGCGCGGACCCAGCTCACCATCGGCGCCGTGCGCGAGGCGGCCGGCCGCGTCGAGGAGGCGATGGGCCACTACACGCTCGCCGCGTCCGAGGGGCCGGCCGGCGGGGAGGCGCACTTCCGCCTCGCCGAGGCGCTGCGCCGGTCCGGCCGGGCGGCGGCGTCGCTGAGTTGGTACGAGCGGGTCCCCGACCGCCGCGACGCCCGCTTCGGCGAGGTGCTGGCCCTCGCGACGCTGGGGCGCTACCGCGAGGCGCACGACCGCCTGGCGGTCGGCGTCCGTCGGCATCCGTGGGAGCCCGCGTTCGCCATCGCGTTGGCCCGGCTGCTCGCGGCCGCCCCCGACGACACGCTGCGCGACGGCGCGCGGGCCCTCGCCCTCGCGCAGGAGCTGGCCCGGAACCTCCGCACGACCGCCGTCGCCGAGACGATGGCGATGGCCCACGCCGAGCTGGGGCAGTTCGCGGGGGCGGTCGAGTGGCAGCGCCTCGCGATGTCCGTCGCGGCCGAGGCGGGCCAATCGGCCGCGGTGCGGCGGATGTCCGCCAATCTGGCGCGTTACCTGGGCGGCGAACCCTGCCGCGTTCCTTGGCAGGACGACGAACTGGAGTAGGGGGCGGGGTTCCCGCGCTGCGGCCGGCGGGCACCCCGGACCGGGTGCGACCGCCTCCCGCGGCCCGGACGCCGCGCCCTCCGCATCGCGGGATCCGCGGCGGCACCGCCGACGGGGCCCCTCCTCGCGGTTCACGCTGTCCTTGCTGGCTGTAGTACGGCCACGGGCAACCAGGGTAGACGTGACAGCGTCGAACCCGGGTAGGCGGGGCGGGAGGCGCCGGTCGGTCGCGCGCCCGCGACCGGGCATTCGTGCGGGGCGCGCCCGAACCACGGTCCGCTGGCAGCGTACTTGCATCCATCAGGGTCGATGGATGCATCCA
>CAXXTG010000253.1:0-3986 GCA_963666855.2 Vicinamibacterales bacterium | reverse complement strand
ACGCCGATCAGCTCCCTCCGTCGCCACGGACGCTCACGAGGACTGCTCTGCGACCCGGCACGCGCCCGATCCGGCGGAAGCGGCCGCGCCCCGGGATACGCGGTCGGCGACTCCTCAATCAAGCGCTGCCCCAAGCGGCCCGCCGCCGGGCGCCCCCCGCGGCGGCCCGCCGAGTGCGACCACGCCCGGCGGCCGACCCCGCGCGAAGGAAATCGTGCCGCCGGCGGCGCTGACGCGCCTGTGGTCAGCCGCCGAAGTTGAAGCGTCCGCCGGCCACGAACGCGCGCGGCAGGCCCGGGTAACCGAGCGCGCTCTCGTACACCGCGTCCGTCAGGTTGTCGATGCGCAGGAACAGCGTCAGTTCGGGGCGCACGCGGAACTGCCCGCCGGCGGTGACCAGCGTGTAGGCGGGGTTGAGGGTGATGTCGACCCCGCGGCCGTCCGAGACGCGCTGCAGCCCGAGGAACGCGCTGTCGTGACGGTCGCCCGTCACCCGCATCGCCAGGTGCAGGCTGCCCCGCCCCCGCGCGTAGCCGACCCGCACGTTGCCCGAGTGCCGCGGCCGGCGCAGCAGCGGCTGGCCCGGCTGGAACTGCTCGCTCGTGCTCGCGTTGGTCACCACCTCGGTGTCCACCAGCGCGTAGGAGGCGCTGGCCGTCACCCCGCCGAGGGGCCGCTGCATGCCGAACTCCAGCTCGACCCCGTCCGCCCGCGACCCGTCGATGTTCACGTAGTCGGCGACGCCGTCGCCCCCGCCGCCGAGCGAGCGCGAGTAGGCGATCTGGTCCTCGTAGTCGTTGCTGAACCAGGTGAAGCGCGCCAGCCAGCGCTGGTCGTCGAAGGTCAGCTCGGCCCCCGCGTCGACGGTCAGCGCCTGCTCGGGCAGCAGCGACAGGTCGCCGTCGACCCACTGCGAGCCGTAGAGCTGGGAGAAGGTCGGGTTCTTGATGCCGCGGCCGACGTTGGCCGACACCTTGACCGACGACAGCGCGCCCGCGCGATACGGCAGGGGGTAGCCGCCGGCGGAGAGCTTGGGGTTCACGGCGGTGCCGTAGAGGGAGTTGTCGTCGACGCGCGCCCCGCCGGTGACGAACCACGCGTCGGCCACGTTGAACTGCTGCTGCAGGAAGTACGAGTGGCTTTCCACCGTCTGCAGGGGGTCGAGGGTGTTCGTCTCGCTGTAGTAGTCGTAGCCGGCGCTCAGGACCTGGTCGTCGAGCCAGGTCGCGTTGGCCTGGTATCGCACGGCGGGCCGGCGCAACTGCGTCTCGAACGCGAAGGGATAGTCGAAGCCGCTGTAGGGGCCGGTGCGGGCGAGGAACTGGCCGGAGCCGAGCCCCGAGGGGTCGGCCATGAGGGCGTCGAAAGCGGGCTCGTCGAGGAGCCGCACGAGGCGCGGTCCGGCCGGATAGAGGGCGCCGGGCTCGCCCTCGAGGAGCGCGAAGACGCTGAACTGGGGGTCGCCGATGGTGTCCACCGAGTGGCGTCCGGACCGGAAGTGGCTCACGGTCGCGGAATGGTCGAAGCGCGGGGAGAGGGTCTGGTCGAAGTCGACGTGCCAAGTCAGATCGTCGGTGTCGTAGCCGCCGCCGGTGTCGCCCCGGGCGTAGACGATGGGGCCGACGGAGCTGCCGCGGCGGTTGCTGTAGCGGAAGCCGCCGCGCAGGCGGGTGCTGTCTCCGACGATGGCGCCGAGGTTGCCGTCGATCGACTGCTGGTCGAAGCGGTCGGGCTCGAGAAGCCGGTCCTGGAACGCGCCGTCGGTCCCGCGGTGGGCGACGCCGAGCTGGTAGTCGACGCGTCCGGCGGCGCCGCCGAGGACGCGCAGGTCGCCGCGGGTGGTGCCGAACGAGCCGCCCTCGAAGGACCCGGACATGCGGGGTCCGCTGTCGGGGGTTCCCCGCTTGGTGAAGATCTGGATGACGGAGCCGATGGCGTCTGAGCCGTAGAGGGCGGACTGGGCGCCGCGCACGACCTCGACGCGCTCGATCTCGCCGGCCGAGACGCGGTCGAAGTCGAAGAAGCCGCCGTTGTCGTTGACCCGCACGCCGTCGATGAGGACGTGGTTGTAGTCGGACTCGCCGCCCCGGGCGAAGACGGAGGTGAGGGAGCCCTCGCGGCCCGTCGACTCGACGTTGAGGCCGGGCACGTAGCGCAGGACGTCGGCGACCGAGTGGCTGCCGAGGGTCTCGATGTCCTCGGCGGTGAAGACCGAGTGCGACTCGGTGACCGACGCGGCGCCCTCCGCGGTGCGCGAGGCGGTGACGACGACGGTGTCCCTGACGGGGGCGATGTCGAGGCGGAAGTCGGCGGTCGCGGGGCCGGCCGCCGCCACCTCGGCCGCGGCGGTCACGAAGCCGCCGAGACTGGCGGTCAGGCGATAGGGCGCGGCTTCGGGCAGATCCAGGCGGTAGCGCCCGTCGTCGCCGGTGGCCGTGGTCGACACCAGGCGGAGCCCGCGCCGCGCCTCGACGGTGGCGCCCGGCAGCACGCCGCCGGACGAGTCGGTGACGAGGCCCGTCACGGCCGCCGGTTCCTGGGCGGCCGTCGGCGCGATGGCCAGCGAGCAGAGCAAGACGCCGAGCGGGGCGCGATACCGCGTCATGGTGACCTGTTCCTTCCTTACTGAGTCTGCGACCTTACTGAGTCTGCGACATCTACGACGCCGGCCCTCATCTGCGACACAGGTGCCGGACGCGTGGGCGTCGACGATGCCGGTGCCGTGGCCGGGCAGGAAAGCTATCGACGACCCGGGTGTCCCGGCCGGGCGGCGGGCGCGGTCGAGCCGTGCGCGGAGGGTTTCGACGCACACCGCCCCCGAGTATAGAAAGCGCGCTCCCGCCGGGGTCTGAAGACTTCCTGAAGAGTTCCTGAAGTCAGGCGGCCGGGCCGCCCGTGTCTGAAGACTTCCTGAAGAATTCCTGAAGTTGGGGTGCCGGCCGCTACGGCTGGAGCCTAGTGTTCTAGTGTACAGCGTCGCGGCGGTACGAGGCTTCGATACCGGAGACACCGAAGTTGCTGCTGCCCGACGTGCGCGCTGGCGGAAGGCGCTCGTCGCTTGAGGCACGGCGGGGCGGCGGACATAGAGACTGCCGGGGACATCGAATTGCTGCTGCATGCGGTCGGTCTGTTGTGCGCGCTCGCGGCGGCGCTCTTCGCGACGGCGGCGAAGGATCGTCGCGGCGCCCTTGCCCTCGCGGTCGGCTTCGCGCTCGGCGCCTTCTGGCTCGAGCCGGAGGCGCGATGGATCGGCGCGATCGTGGCCGGCGCGGCCGGGCTGTCGCTGGCCCGCCCGCACGGCGCGTCGGCGTCGCTGGCCGCCTCGCTCGCGGCGGGGCTGGCCGGCGGGCTGTGGACCCGGGTGCTGGCCGGCTACGGCCTGCCGGCGTGGACGGCTTGGCTGCTGGCGGCGGGCGTACTGACCGTCGCGGCGTCGTTGCCGCGGTCGCGACCCGCGGTTCGCGCCGCCGGCGGTCCGCGACGACGCGCTGGCCGCGGTGGTCGCCCTCGGCCTCGCCGTCGCGGCCGCGCCGGCGGTGGAGACGGGATGGCGCGCGGCGGCGGCGATGAACCGCGAGGCGGACGGCCCGGCCCGGCCGGGCGTCCACCCGTGGGTGGTCGTGGGGGTCGCGGCGATGGCCTCGCTCGGTGGACTGCATTCGCTCCGGAGGCGCCGGTGAACCTGCTCGGCACGCTCGAGAACGGCCTGTTCGCGCTCGCCCAGGTGCTGCGATTCCCGGTCATCGCGCTCCTGTGGGCGGCGGTCGCGGCCGCGGTGTTCATGGCCGGCGGGTGCGTGATGGAGTGGCTCGCGCGGCGGCAGGAACGCAGCGGCTTCGATCTCGGCGCGTGGCTCGACGCCGGCCCCGTGCTCGGCGCGCCCGCCGCGCGCAGGGCGGCGCTGCCGGCGGCGCTCCGGGGGCTGCTGCGGGACGTCGAGGCCGAGCGCTTCAAGCCGTCGTTCGGCGACGGCGGCCTCGAGCACC
>CAXXTG010000252.1:0-11292 GCA_963666855.2 Vicinamibacterales bacterium | reverse complement strand
TATCTCCCGGCCTTGCGCGGACCGATGGATAGCCCGCGCGAGCAGTTGGCGGCGAGGTTGCAGACGGCGATCGGCGGCGAGGTTGCGGTCGAGAACGAGGAGTTCTTCCTGCGCGGTGAACGGGAGAACATAGAGTTCTCCCTTCTTTCGGAGGGGGTGCGCAAGCTGGCGCTGCTGTGGCTGTTGATCCGGAACGACGTGATCAGTCCGGGCTCCGTTCTGTTTTGGGATGAACCCGAGACCAACCTGAACCCGAAGCTGTTCGGCGTCCTGATGGAGGTCTTCCTGGAGCTGCAGCGCAACGGTGTGCAGATATTCCTGGCGACCCACGACTACGTCATACTCAAGGAGCTCGATCTGCGCGCGGGAGAAACCGACCAAGTTGCGTTCCACGCGCTCTATCGAGAGGACGAGACGGGTGAGATCGCCTGTGCGACTTCGAACAGTTACCGAGATGTTCATCCGAACGCCATCGCCGACACGTTCACGGATCTCTACGACCGAGAGATCGAGCGCAGCCTGGGGACGGCGAAGTGACCCTCTCGGAGGGCGATCTGGAGATGGACGTCCCCGACGCGCTGGGACCGGACAGGCGTCCATGGGTTCGGCCGATCGTCGGTTTCTGTGGCGTGTTCAACATCGCGTCGTGGAATCGTAACTTCCCCACGTATCCCGTCAGGCGCGTGGCGACGCCAGCGCGTGACGGGTAAGGGCCGTTCGCGATCGGCCCGGCCGCGTCGCTTGCGCGCGGCCGGGCCGGAGGTAGAGGCATGGCACGCTTCCTGCAGCTTCGTCTTCTGTGGCGGCGGGCCGCCGCGAACCCCGGCTTCACCCTCGTCGCGCTGGCCACCCTGGCGGTGGGGATCGGGGCGAACGTGGCCATCTTCACCGTCGTGAACGCGGTGGTGCTGCGGCCGCTGCCTATCCCCGACTCCGAGCGGCTCGTGATGCTGAGGCACGCGGCGCCGGGCCTGTCGCAGCTCGACGAGCTGCCGACGTCGGACGCGCTGCACTTCCTCTACGCGGAGGAGAGCCGGACCCTCGACGGGGTGGCGGCCGTACCGCGACGGGCAGGCGAGCTTCACCGGTCCGGACGACCCGCAGCGCGTGCAGGCCGCCTTCGTCACGGCGTCGTTCTTCGAGGTCATGCGGACTTCGCCGCAGCTCGGCCGGGCCTTCACCCCCGAGGACGACCGTCCGGGCGCGGCGCCGGTCCTCGTGCTCGGCGACGGGCTGTGGAGGACCCGCTTCGGGGCCGACCCGGGGGTGGTCGGCACCGTCGTCGACGTCGACGGGGCGGGCGTCGAGGTGGTGGGGGTGATGCCCCCCGGGTTCAGCTTCTCGCGGCCCGCGGCGGAGCTCTGGCGGCCGTTGGGGCTCGACCGCGACGCCGCGCAGCTCGGCGCGTTCGGCATGAACGGGGTCGCCCGCATCGCCGACGGCGCGACCCTCGAGCAGGTGCGGGCGGAGCTCGGCACGATGCTGTCCAACCTGGCCGAGCTCCTGCCGGACCAGCCCGCGGCCCCGGTCCTCATCGGCGCCGGCCTCGCGCCCGTCGTGGACCCCGCGCGCGAGGTGGTGGTCGGCGACATCAAGGCGACCCTGTGGATCCTCCTCGGCGCGGTGGGGTTCCTGCTGCTCATCGCGTGCGCCAACGTCGCCAACCTCTTCCTCGTGCGGTCCGAGGCGCGGCACGGCGAGGGTGGCGGTCCGCTCGGCCCTCGGCGAGGGTCGCGGGCAGCTCGTGGGCTCGGTCTTCCTCGAGAGCGCCGCGCTCGGTCTGGCCGGGGGCCTCGCGTCGCTGCCGCCGGCCGTGCTGGCGGTGCGCCTGGTGGTGGGTTTCGGCCCGCGGGCGCTACCGCGGCTGGACGAGGTATCGGTCGACGCGTCGGTGCTGGCGTTCGGCCTCGCGGTGTCCGTCGCGGCCGGCCTGCTGTTCGGGGTCCTGCCGGCGTGGCGGGCGACGGCGGTGGCCGCGGCGGGCAGCACCACGGCCGGCGCGCGGGGGGCCACCGCGGGCCGGGAACGGCAGTGGGCGCGGCGGGGGCTCGTGGTGGTCCAGGTCGCCCTGGCCCTGACCCTGCTCGTGGGGTCGGGGCTGGCCGTGCGCTCGTTCCAGCGGCTGGCCGCGGTCGATCCGGGCTTCGACCCGGTCGACGCGCTGACCTTCGGGCTGTCGCTGCCCCAGCGCGACTACGAGGCCCCCGAATCGCGTCTCGCCTTCCACCGGCAGGTGGTCGACCGCCTGCGCGCCCTGCCCGGCGTCGTCGAGGCGGCGGCGGGGACCACCGTGCCCCTCGGCGGCGAGGTGACGGGGACGGGGCACGTCGTCGAGGGCCGGCCCGTGGACATCGAGCGGGGGGAGGTGCCGCCGGTCTTCATGTGGAAGCGCGTCTCGCCCGCCTGGTTCGACGCGATGGGCATCGAGCTCGTCGAGGGCCGGGTGTTCGA
Source organism: Vicinamibacterales bacterium (assembly GCA_963666855.2). GTDB lineage: Bacteria > Acidobacteriota > Vicinamibacteria > Vicinamibacterales > UBA8438 > JAJEEA01. The sequence continues at coordinate 8,841 of CAXXTG010000252.1, read as the reverse complement.
CGCCCTCGACGGCGAGCGCGACGCCCCCGTGGTCGTCGTGTCGCGGACGGTGGCGCAGGCGCAGTGGCCGGGCGAGAGCGCCCTCGGCAAGGGCGTCCGCCTGGGCGCGCCGCCGCCCGAGGGGGTGGACTGGACCCGCGTCGTCGGCGTGGTCGACGACGTCCACGAGATCGCCGCTGCACGAAGACCCGCCGGCGATGGTGTACTACCCGCTGCCCGAGTTCGCCGAGGGCGTCGGCGTGCCCGACGCGATGCGCTACGTGGTGCGCGCCCCGAACGCCGCCGCCCTCGCCGGCGCGGCGCGCGAAACGGTGCGCGGGCTCGACCCGACGCTCCCCATCACCGACGTCGAGACCCTGGAGACGCTGGTCGCGCGGGCCCGCGGCGAGCGCGCCTTCGTCATGGTGCTGCTCGTCATCGCCGCCGGTCTCGCGCTGCTGCTGGGCTCGATCGGCCTCTACGGCGTCGTCTCCTACCTCGTGGCGCAGCGGCGGCGCGAGATCGCCATCCGCATGGCCGTCGGCGCCCAGGTGACCGACGTGCGTCGCCTCGTGCTCGTTGACGCGGGGTGGATGGCCCTGCTCGGGGTGGTCCTGGGGGCGGGCGCGGCGGCGGCCCTGACCCGGCGGCTCCAGGCCGTGCTCTTCGAGACGGCCCCCCCTCGACCCCGTCGTCTTCGTCACCGTCTCGGCGCTGCTGGCCGCGATCTGCCTGCTCGCGAGCTGGCTCCCCGCCCGCCGCGCCGCGGGCATCGACCCGATGACGATCCTGCGCGCCGAGTAGACTTCGGGCGGGTCCGCCGGGCCGGCCGGCGGCGCGGCGCGCCGGGCCCGCCGGCGGCGCGTCGCTGGACCCGCCTCGGGCACCCGCCAATCGGCGCGGGCCGGCCCGGACCAGGCTGGCTGTTCCTCGGTTACGTCCCGCTGCGAACCCCCGAATCTGCCCGGGAAGCTGGGTCGTGGAACGACACGGACTGCGCAAGATCCGGTCGGTCGGGCGGTGCCGCAGTGAGGAGTGATGGATCAAGGCTGGTTCGGGTCGGGGCGGACGGCGGGGGTGAACCGGCGGCGGGCGGCGCCGCATCGAGGGTGACGGTGCCTACTGCGAAGGCGCGGGTGCCGGGCCGGTGCGTGTCGTGCGTGCCGCCGCCGGTTCCCGAACAGGTCGGGGCCGGCCGCCGGCACCTCGTGCCGGGCCGGTGCGTGCCGCGGCCGGGGGCCGCAGGTATTGCATGAGGCTGGGAATGCCCGGCTGCCACCGGTCTCCGGCGCCGGGCGGCTTCCAGACGTAGCCGACCAGGGCCAGCCGGTCGCGGCACGCCACCGTCTCGGGGGTCGAGTGGCTGGCGATGGCATCGCCGATGACCGCGTTCAGCTCGTCCTGGGCGAGCACTTCCCGGCCGGCGAAGGCATCGGCCACCGCGCCGGCGACCGCCAGCAGGTCCTGCCGTTCCACCTCGTCGCGGCGGTGCTCGTAGTAGACGGCCCGCTCGATGTCGAAGGCTCGGCCCGCCTCGGCGGCCACCGCGTCGTCGATCAGCGTCGCGGCCCGTTCCGCCGCCGCCTCCCACAGGGCCGCGCCCCAGACCTGCAGGAAGTACGGATAGCGCTGGCTCTCGCCGACCACGCGCCGCAGGGCCGGCGCGTCGAAGGTGACGGCGGGCTTCTGCTCGGCGAACGGGCGCACGAGCGCCTCGGCGGCGGCGGCCTCGTCGAGCCGGCCGACGCCGATGTGCTTCGCGCGGTTCCAGAACGTCGCAGACATCCGGTCGAGCTGCCGCGTCAGGCCCGGCGTCCCCGCCAGCACCAGCAGGAAGGGCGCGGCCGACGCGGTGGACTGGGCGGCGTTGAGCAGCGCGCGCCCCACCGCCACGTCCAGCGTGTGCGCCTCGTCCAGCAGGATGACCAGGGGGCGGTGGGCGCAACGCACGGTCAGCAGCTCGGCCAAGTTGGCCGCGTCGCCGCCCAGCTCCCAGCCGAGCCGTCCGACGCCGATCGAGACCGACAACTTGTCGGGGAGCAGCGACCGGAAGCGGGCGGGCGGCACGAGGCCCGTCGCGAGTACGTCGAGGGCCGGCAGGTCGCTGGGGGTGCGCCAGACGACGTCGATACCCCCGCCGGCCTCGATCTCGCGCTGGAACCAGCGCAGCAGCGCGGTCTTCCCGTTGCCCCGGGGGCCGGACACCACCGCGTTCCGCGGCGCCCCCCGTCCCGCCCGGAGGTACGCGAGCAGCCGCATCAGCTCGCGCTGCTCGGCGTCCCGGCCGGCCAGACAGGGCGGCAACGCGCCGCTGCCGGGCACGAAGGGATTGGCGGAATACTGCTCACGCATGGGCGGTGAGGCTGCCGCGCCAGGGTAATCGCTAGCGTATCACGGCCCCTACCAGTCGAAGGCGAGCGAGGCGATCAGGCTCGCCCCGGGGCTGGAGTAGCGGTCGATGACCGGGTCGTTGGCCCGGCGCCCCCGCACGTTCCACCATTCGAAGTACTTGGCGTCGGTGAGATTCAGCACGCCCAGGCGCAGCTTGAGGGCCTCGGTGAGCGCGGCGAAGCCGACCAGGTCGACGACCCGGTACGCCGCCGGCGCGAACTGGCTGACGCTCTGCCGCCGGTACGCCTCGACCAGCCGCACCGACAGCTCGCTCCCCCAGCGGCCGGACCGCGGCGCGTAGCGCAGGCCGACCACCGCGGCGTCGGGCGCGACGGAGCGGAGCGGCGTCTCCTGGGCGATGGGGGCCGCGGCGGCGGCGCCCTTCAGGAACTCGCGGCCCTCGATGCGGGCGTAGCTCGCCCGGACCGTCAGGCTGTCGGTCAGGTGCGCCTCGCCGAACATCTCCAGGCCGTCGATCCGCGCCTCCTCGAGGTTCCGGCTCTGGAACTCGAGGAGCCCCGTCAGGGGGTTGACGCCGAGCTCCGTCAGCTCGATGAAGTCGCGGTAGCGGTTCGAGAACGCGCTGACGCCGAGGCTCGCGCGCCCGAACGCGGCGCGGACCCCGACCTCGAGGTTGTCGCTGGTCTCGGCCCGCAGGTCCGGGTTGGGCAGGGTCGTGTAGCCCTCGCGGGGGCTGGCGAAGCCGGTGTTGATGGCGCTGTAGGGCGGGGCCCGGAACCCGCCGGCGTACTGCGCGTGCAGGGTCACCGCCTCGGTCAGCCGCACCGCCGCGCCGACCTTGGGCGACAGGGCGCCGTCGGAGAAGTCGGCCGCCTCGGGGTTGAGGCTCGCGACGAAGACGGGGTCGGCCTGGTTGGCGTCGAGCGAGAAGTGGTCGTAGCGCACGCCGGGCACGAGGGTGACGCGGCCGAGCCGGACCTCGCCCTGCACGTAGGTCCCCGCCTCGACGACGTCGCTCTCCGGGAAGTACTTGGTGGGAAAGATCAGGTCGGTCGGCACCGGCCGTCCGGTCGCGGCGTCGGTTTCGGTGCGGTCGCGCCGCATGTCGAAGTAGTCGGTCCCGTAGCCGGCCCCGAACGTGACGAGGACGCCGTCGTCGGCGCCCCCCAGCCAGTGCTGGCCCTGCGCCGACCCGCCGTAGCCGGCCTGCTCGTAGTCGAGGGCGCCGTGGCGCGCCGACGCGAACGGCGCGCCGAAGCCGGTGGTGAACCGCTCCTCGTCGACGACCTGCGCGGTGTCGTTGCGCTGTCCGTACACCCGCCACGAGATCAGGTCGAGGCCGCGGTCGGCGAGGGTGTGGTCGAGCGATATCCGCCCGCGCCCCTGCGTGTCGAGGGCCGTCGACTCGTCGATGCGGTACGAGAACCGCCCGAAGTCGAGCAGGCGGTTGTTCGAGAACCAGTCGGTCTCGACGAGGCTGTCGTACCGCTCGGCGGCGGCCCGCCACCGGTTGCCCGGCGATGCGTTGAAGACCGCCTTGGCCAAGACCTGCCGGCCCTCCACGTCCTGCGGGTTCGGGGCGGTGCGGGTGTGGTCGCGCGTCTCGACCGCGCCCCGGTTGCCGATGGCGCCGCCCCGGTCGAAGCCCGCGAACAGCGACGCCTGCACGCGTTCGCCGCCCGCGGCGAGGGTGAGGTTCACGCCGGCGCCGCCGGCGCGGCCGTCCCACGAGGTCTTGCCGCCGAGGTGGAAGCGCCGGCCCCGCAGGTAGTCGGCGGGGTCCTTGGTGAACAGGGACACCACGCCCCCCAGGGCGTCGCTGCCGTAGAGGGCGGAGTTGGCGCTGCGCACGATTTCGACCGTCTTCAGGACGTCCACGTCGAGCCCGGCTTGGTGGATGTTGAACGGGCCGAAGTCGAACTGCTCCGACGTCTGGACCCCGTCGACCATCGTCATCACGCGGTTGCCGCCGATGCCGCGGATGTTGAAGCCGTTCAGCCCGAGCCGGGTCACGCCGCTCTCGACGTAGACGCCCGGTTCGTACTTCACGAGGTCGGCGAAGTCCTCGACCATCCGCTCCTGGATCGTCTCGCCGTCGATGACCGACACCACCCCCGGCGTCTCCCGCACCGGGGCGGGCCGGAGGGTGGCGGAGATGGTGACCGAGTCGAGGAAGGTCGGCGTCTCGTCGGCCTCGGCGTCGGGTTGCTCGGCGGCGGGTCGCGCGGCGTCGGGCTCCCCGCCGGGCGGCGTCCGGCCGGAGTCGGTCTGCGCGGGCGCGGGGAGGGGGGCCGACAGGACCAGGACGAGAGCCAGCGCGATCGCGGACCCCGGTGGGCGGCCGCCGCCGTCGAGCGGGGCTCGGTACATGCCGTGCATCATACGGGACACGGCAGGGTGGGGAAACGCGAGGGGGGGGGACGAAGTCGGGCCGGGCGACGGCTGGTTTCCGTCGCCCGGCCCGGTGGTGGTGCCGCGGGGACCGCGGGAAGCGTTATCCGCCGACCCGGTGCGGGGCGGTCGGCACCGGGGCCGACGCCGCGGCGTCGATGCGCGAGCGGGCGTTCTCGAGCGAGTCGGCCAGGCGCGTCAGCCATTGCGGCACGCGGCTCGGGAAGCGGTCGCCGGCCGCCCCGGCGGCGGGAAGCCGGCCGCCGGGCGTCCGCCCCGCCAGATCGGCCGCGGGGGGAAGCCCGCCCGCGGCGGGCGTCCGGGCGGCGTCGTCGGTCGGCGCGGCCCGGCCGATTTCCGGCGCGGGGCCGCCCGGCTCGCCGGCCACGGGCGACGCGGCGGCGTTGCCCGGCGGCTCGCCGGACGTCGGCTCCGCCGCCGGCTCGGGCGGCGGCGACGCGGCGTCCGCCCCCGCCGGCGGCAGGCCCCCGAGCGCCGGATCGAGGGCCGCCGCCGCCGTCTCGGCGATCGCCGCGAGCGGCGCCGACGTGTTCAGGTTCTGCACGTCGGCGTCAACGCGCTGCGCGATCTCGGCCGAGATCTGCCGCGCCACGATGGTCATCTGGGCTTCCGCGAGCCGGCTGACGGCCTCCCGGATCGGGGCGAACACCTCGGTCAGGTCGACCTCGACGCTGTTCTCCTGCAGCCGGCTGAGCTGCATCTCGCGGATCTGCTCCTCGAGGGCCGCGATCCGGTCCTCGGACGCGGTCTGCTCCTGCAGCAGCGCGTCGTGGTGCAGCCGGGCCTCCTGGTCCATCACGTAGTAGCCGCCGACGAAGGACGCGGCGCAGAGGATGGCCAGCATCAGCACGCGGCTGAAGAACCGGCCGACCCGCGACGGCCGGCGCGCCTCGGGCTCGGCCCGCCGCGCGGGGGGCGGCTGAACGCTCTTCGGCTTCGCCGGCTCGGGCTTGGGCTGGGTGGGTGTGGTCGTCATGTTCCCCTCCTGATGGGTGAACGGGGGCACGCGCCGTCCCAGCGGATCATCCGCCCGGGCGATCGTGCCGTCATGCAAAACCATGGACATCAGCGTCCGAACGAGGTCGATTCCTGGAATCGGCGGTGCCGCGCCGGCCGTCGAACGGGCCTTCCCGTTCCGCGGCCGCGCCGGCCGTCGCCGACGGGTTCCGAACCGTCGCCGCCCGCCTGTCCGAATCCGACGGAACCCGACAGCGGGAGTCCCGATCGTTCGTCAGGCGAACACGAATGCCTCGTTCCGGAGGAGAGGAGCACGACGCGCGATCCCGGCGGCTGGGAAACCGTCCGGGGGGCGGGCGGGGCGGAGACCGAAGCCCCGATCATGATGGAAGACAATGGCCGTCATGTCAAGGAAAAGCGCGTCGAGCCACAAGATGTTGTGGTGTCGCGGGGTCGGCTGGTGTCGCAACCGATCATGGCTGCGTCGCCCCGAACCGTTCTGATACGATCCGGCAGATTGGTGCCGGTGACGCCCCGCGCGTTCTGGACTCGCGGTTCGCCAACCGGCGATGAGAGAGGAGCCTTGCGGTCGATCTTCGCGCTTGCCGTCGCCGCCGCTGAGCCGCCGCCGAGAATGTCGCCCAACCAGTTCGAGAACTGCGTGGTGCGCCATCGCGAGGGCGGGATGGCTCCGATCTCCGTCATGTCGGACCGCGCCGTGCGGCCGTGGGCGCGGGCGATCGCGGACGAGGTCGTCAGCCGGGAGACGCCGCCCCAGCATGCTGACGCCGCCGGCTCGCTCGTCTCTGGGAACGACCGGTGGCTGACCCGACCCGAGATCGATACCATGATGGGCCCGGCCCGCGGCGGGGTGCTCCAGCGGAACCCCAGGGATCTGCTGGCGCTGCCGCCGATCGCGGCGGGCTGGCAGATCCGGAATCTCAGTGAGTTGGACGTCGTCGTCCCGATGCCGGCGGTTGAGCCGATATCCGTCTCGCCACTTCAGGCCGTCGGTCGGGAGATAATCCTCGGTGTCGTATAGTCCGGGAATTGAGAAGGGTGTGTATCTAAATGGCTCGCTCGCCAAGGAAACCGGACAACGATCCTGCACCCGGCGACCCTTGGCAGGTGGAGTCGTTGCGCTTGACTGTATTTCCGATTCCGGAATCGAGTCACTCGGCTCAGGCTTGGTGGACCGAGCTATTCGATGCCCCGCCGGACCAAGTGGTCACCAAGCCGCGGTCTGGACACACTCAGATTCAGAGTGTTCTAGATAATGACATTTTTCAGCTACAAGCAGATCCCATGAGAGTCACATTGCTGCGCACTGCAAGGCCTCCGGATGAACCCATTATGGGCAACAATATGCTTGGGTCTTATGGTGCCGCACGGAGAGAATTCACTGAACTGGTCGCCAAGGGCATTTCTCTCGGCAGTTTTCCCCGTATACAGCGGTTGGCTTTTGGAGCAGTTCTCCACCAGCCGGCCACCGATCTTCAGGCTGGCCATGGAGTTCTCGCACGATATCTGCCGAATGTTGAAATAGACGAGGGGGTTTCTGATTTTCTCTATCAGATAAACCGCAAGCGTCCATCAAGCGTCATTGATGGCTTGGAAGTCAACCGTTTGTCTAAATGGTCCATGGCATTGGTTCACGGTGTGATTCTCCGTGGCGACGGGGCTGTTGTGCACACCGCCCGGGAGTTGTCGTGTAGATCCGAATTGGACATAAACTCGGACGCGGAAAACAAGAATGAAATTCCGCGAAAGAGCGTGGGAGACTTGTTCACTGAGTGTGTTGAATTTGCAAGTGAGATCGCAACGAACGGAGACGTCCCGTGAATGTCAATTCCTCGTCGGATACCGGGTCCAACGAAGCTCGTGTGGTCACTGGACTACGTCGATTCGCGGAACCGATGTTGCTGAGCCTTGAACTGACCAACAATTCTCTCGTCGTTTCAGAGAGCTATCGTTGCCAATCAATCGCTGATGCTTGGACTCTGATGCCTGACGTACTGCATCCGGAGTCGGCCACCGGCATTGAATGGCACGAAGTGAACCGACTTGATGGCGAAGTGGAGTCTATCGTTGCTCTTGCGACGGAGGAGTTCATTGAGGACGGAATGGACAGTGACACCGAGACGCAACTGGGAGAATTCGTGTCCCGTTATTCGGCCACCGGGGTTCGGCACTTGGCCGCGTACCTGGCGTCCGATTACGTGAAGTCAAGGACGGTTTCGGATATCATTCGAGTCCTTGGCCGACTGGAGCACAAGGAGTCTCATAACGACCGATTTTGGATCGCGGCGCGCTTGTTGTTCTTGGGGGCCCCGCTCACTCGGGACGCCAGTGCCGTGGCTCTTGAGGATCTCGGAGATCCGCGGGCAATTCCGAAGCTGGAGGCGGCGGTTGGCGCGGAATCCGTTCCGGAGCTCAGAGATGGTCTCCAGATAGCACTGGAAGAGATCAAGAAGAGCGTCGATGCCCAAGTTTCTCAGGAAACTCGCTAACCGGGCGCATTTCGTCAGGCCGGAATGGCTGGAAGATGACGATGCGCCGGCGGATGCGTTCGGCAGTTTCTTGACGAGGGATGGTGCGCTGTCGTTTTGGGCTATCGATGAGGATGAGTCCAATCTCGGACGGGTGATCGCTGCATTGGCGGCGGGTAGAGATTACATAGACAAGTTGGATTATGCCTTGGTCGAGAAGAGTGTATTCGATATCGCGGGCGTCGTTCTCAGGAGAGTGGAAGGCGTGTCGCCGGACGGTGGCGCGAATCAGTTGTGGCATCAGGATCTTGAGGGTTTGTCGGGAAAGAGGCTACTGATGCTGGCGGTGAATATGCGGGAATGTCGCCTGGAAAGGACGCCCAAAAAGCGGGTCCAGGATTTGATTCTGAGATCGATAGATGATGGCTTTATCTCTAGGGCGAGGATGAACGGGAAGTTGCGGGACAAGATCGAGGCGGTTCTGAGGGAGAGGAGCAACGGTTAGGGCGGCGACGGAAATTGCCTTGCCACCTGCCGTGCCAGAACCGCAGAAGCGGGGTAGACGCGGAGAGGCTGCGAGCGCCGAGGGCTGCGACGGAAGGGGGGTCGCTAGGCGGCGGCCGCGGCTGGCGGGGCCATACGAAGCGCCTTT
>CAXXTG010000251.1:0-5124 GCA_963666855.2 Vicinamibacterales bacterium | reverse complement strand
TGATGGAGATGGGGCTGGTGCCCGGCACCCGCATCGAGGCGGTGGGCCGGGCGCCCCTGGGCGACCCCCTCGAGGTCCGGCTGCGGGGCTACCTGTTCTCGCTGCGCCGGGCCGACGCCGCCCACATCCAGCTCCTGCCGGACGGCCGCGCCGACCTCGCGGAGACCGCGGGCGGCGACGCCGAGGCGCCGTCCCGCCTGCCGGCGCACGACCCGCCGGCCAAGGCGGCCGACGGCGACGGGGGCGCCCGCGTCCCCCGCGTGCTGGTGGCCGGGAACGCCAACTCGGGCAAGACCACCGTCTTCAACGCCCTGACCGGGGCCCGCGCCCACATCAGCAACTATCCCGGCGTCACCGTCACCCGGGCCTCGCGCCGGGTCACCCTGCCCGACGGCGCCCCCGTCGAGATCGTCGACCTGCCCGGCACCTACAGCTTCACCGCCAACTCGCCCGACGAGCAGGTGGCGGTCGACGCGGTGCTCGGCCGGCACGACGGCCCGCCGGACGCGGTGGTGGTGGTGGTCGACGCCGGCGTCATCGAGCGGGCGCTGTACCTCGTGCTGCAGATCGCCGAGACGGGCATCCCGGTCATCGTGGCCCTCAACATGATGGACGAGGCGGAGGCGGCGGGGGCCGATTTCGACACCGGGCGGCTCGCGGGCTGGCTGGGCGCCAAGGTGGTCCCGACCGTCGCCTCGCAGGGCGTCGGGTTCGACGCCCTCCGCACCGCGATCGGCGACGCGGTGGCGCTGGCGCCGCGCCCCGACGAGGCGTGGACGGGCCTGCCGCCGGAGGCCGAGCGCGACGTGTCGACGGTGACCCGGGCCTTGGCCGACGCCGACTTCGGGGGCACGCCGGCGGTCCGCCGGTCCTGGGCGCTGTGGTCGCTGCTGTCGCTCGACACCGACGACGGCGCGGCGAGCGGCCTCCCCGCCCCGGTGCTGCAGAAGGTCCACGCGCTCCGCCGGGACGCCGAGGCCGCCGAGCGGCGGCTCGACGAGGAGATCATCGCCGCCCGCTACCGCTGGACCGAGGCGGTGACCCGCGACGTCAGGACCGTCCAGCGCGAGGACACCCGCACCTGGACGAAGAAGATCGACGACGTGCTGACCCACCGGGTCTACGGCATGGCCGTCTTCGCGGTGGTCATGGCGGTGGTCTTCGAGGCCCTGTTCACGTGGTCGGAGCCGTTCATGGGGGCCATCGAGACGGCGACGGCGTGGCTGCAGGGCGCGGTGAGGGCGGTCCTGCCCGAGGGGAACCTGGCCGACCTGGCGGCCGACGGGGTCATCGCCGGAGTCGGCAACGTCGTGGTCTTCGTGCCGCAGATCGCGATGCTGTCCTTCTTCATCGCCCTGCTCGAGGCCTCGGGCTATCTCGCCCGGGTGGCCTACGTCATCGACCGGCTGATGGGCCGGGTGGGCCTGCACGGCAAGGCGTTCGTGCCGATGCTGTCCGGCTTCGCGTGCGCCATTCCCGCGGTCATGGCCACCCGCACCATCGAGGGCCGCCGCGACCGGCTCATCACGATGCTGACGCTGCCCATGATCTCGTGCAGCGCCCGCCTGCCGGTCTACGCCATCATTACCGCGGTGGTGTTCGCGGGCGCCCCCCGCGTCTTCGGCATCGTGAGCGCGGGGGCGGTGGTGCTGTTCTCGATGTACGCCCTCTCGGTGTGCGCCACCCTCGGCGCGGCGGCGGTGCTGCGCCGGACCGTGCTCAAGGGTCCCCGCCTGCCCCTGCTGCTCGAGCTGCCCCCGTACCGGGTGCCGGTCTGGAGCAACATCTTCCTCGTCGCGTGGCGCCGGACGCGCAAGTTCCTCGAGGACGCGGGCACCATCATCCTGACGATGACGGTCATCCTGTGGGCGCTGCTCTCGTACCCCCACAGCAGCGCGATCGACGCGCGGTACGACGCGGCGCGGGCGGACGTGCTCGCCGCGACGACCGACGCCGCGGCGCAGGACGAGCAACTGGCCGAGCTGGCCGGGCGGCAGGCGGGCGAGCAGCTCCGCTACAGCCTCGGGGGCCGGCTGGGGCAGGTGATCGAGCCGACGATCGAGCCCCTCGGCTTCGACTGGCGCATCGGGGTCGGCATCATCGGGGCGTTCGCGGCGCGCGAGGTCTTCGTCTCGACCCTCGGCATCGTGTTCGGCATCGAGGAGGCCGACGAGGAGAGCGTCAGCCTGCGCGAGTCGCTGCAGAACGCGACCCACGCGGACGGTTCGCCGCTGATGACCCCGCTCGCCGGCGTCTCGCTGATGGTGTTCTTCGTGCTGGCGTGCCAGTGCATGAGCACCATCGTCGTCGTGCGCCGGGAGGCGGGAGGCTGGTACTGGCCGATCTTCATGTTCGGCTACATGTCGGTGCTCGCCTACGCCGCGTCGCTGGTGGTGTACCAGGCCGGCTCGGCCCTGGGCTGGGGCGTCTGACCGGCGGGGGCGCGGCTTCGGCCGGGGAACGGCGATGACACGCTGGCCGCGTTCGAGCGGCGAGCCACCGGTTTCGGCAGGAGCTTTTACCGCGGACGATGACGGGTGACCCACCATGACCTGGACCTGGCAGGATCCGATCGTCGCGCTCATCGTCGCCTACGCGGTGGTCGCCCTCTACCGGCATCTGCGCGCCCTCATCGGCAGCGCCGCCCCGGCCTCGAAGGCGCAGGGCTCCTGCCACGGCTGCGACGACGGCTGCGCGACCGACGACGTCGCGCCGTCGCGCACCGCGCCCCCCCCAACGGCGCCCCTGCCGCCCGGCAACTTCCGGGTGCACTGAGCACCGCCTCGGCACCGAACCCGGTGCCGGGGAGAACGACCACAGCGGATCCGCCGGTTCACGCCAGCGCGGTCAGGGTCGCTTCGAGGAGCCGGTAGAACCGGGCCACCGATTCTACGTGCACCCGTTCGTCGGGCGAGTGCGGGAACTCGATGCGCGGGCCGAACGAGATCATGTCCATGCCGGGCGCCTTCTTCCCGAGGATGCCGCACTCCAGGCCGGCGTGGATCGCCTTGACGCCGGGGTCGCCGTCGAACTCGCGGCGGTGCACGCTCTTGACGACGTCGAGCAGCGGCGATTCCAGGTCGGGCTTCCACCCCGGGTAGGGCTCGGCCTCCTCGACCCCCGCGCCCGCCAGCATCCCGATCGCCCGCACGCGGCGGCGCAGCGCGTCGAGGGCCGAGTCGACCGACGACCGGCTGCTCAGGCCCAGCCGCAGCGCGCCGTCGACGGGCGCGACGGTGGCGAGGTTGACGCTGGTCTCCACCAGGTCGGGGATGTCGTAGCTCATCGCCTCGACCCCGTGCGGCAGGGCGTTGACGAGGTGGAGCACCCGCTCCGTCGTCGCGTCGTCCCAGACCGTGTCGGGCCGGTTCATGGCTTCGGCGCTCAGACTCATGCCCGGGTCGGCCGGGGCGTACTCGTCGCGGATGGCCGCCACCTCCCGGTCGAGCGCCGCGAGCAGGGCGCCCTGGCCTTCGGCCGGCGCCACCACCGTCGCGAACGCCTCGCGCGGAATCGCGTTGTGGGCGCTGCCCCCGTCGAAACGGGCGAGGTCGTAGCGGTGACCGAGGAGGCGGACGGCCCAGAGGGCCCGCCCCAGCAGCTTGACGGCGTTCCCCCGCTGCAGATGGATGTCCACGCCGGAGTGGCCGCCCTTGAGGCCCCTCAGGGCCACCGCGAGGGCGACCCCGGTCTCGGGCGCCGGCGCGTCGCCGAGGGCCACGGTGAGCTGGGTGTCGCCCCCGCCCGCGCACCCGACGTAGAGGACCCCGTCCTCCTCGGAGTCGAGGTTGATGAGCCGCCGCCCCTGCACGAGGCCGCCGTCGAGGCGCGCGGCCCCGGTCAGCCCCGTCTCCTCGTCGATGGTGAACAGAAACTCCAGGGGCCCGTGCGGGAGCGCCGCGTCGTCCATGACCGCCAGCATCGCCGCCACCCCGATGCCGTTGTCCGACCCCAGGGTGGTGCCGGTCGCGGTCAGGTACTCGCCCTGCAGGCGCGGCGCGATGGCGTCGGTCGCGAAGTCGAACGCGACGTCCGCGTTCTTCTCCTGCACCATGTCGAGGTGCGACTGCAGGACGGTGATGCCGGCACCCTCGTGCCCCGGCGTGGCCGGCTTGCGCACGACGAGGTTGCCGGCCGCGTCCGCGTGATGGGCGAGGCCGAGGCGGTCCGCCGACGCCGCGATGTGATCGCGCATGCGCCCCTCGTCCTTCGAGGCGCGGGGAATCGTGAGGATGGTGTCGAAGTGCCGCCACAGCGCGGCCGGCTCCAGGTCGCTGACGAAGGTCATGGCGTCTCCCGAAAGATCACGGCGGTTGTCGAGCCCCGTATCCTACACCGGCCCGCGCCGCCGGGCGGCAACGCGGACGAACGCCGGATCCGACGGACGGGCCGCCGCCGTTGTATCATTCCCTTTACGCCGCCACATGCTCGCGTTCACATGCCTGAGGGTCATGGGATGACCGGTCGGATCGCCGCCGCGGCAGACGGGCCGTGCGCGGAACGGCCCGCGCGGCGCCGCCGGCGACCCCGCGGCGCGGCCCGCGCGACCGCCGTCGCCGCGCTGCTGATGACGGCGCCGGCGTCGGCGCAGACGCCGGCGGCCGGCGACGCGCCCCCCGCCGAGAGCGCGGCCGGCGCGCTCAGCCCCGAGTCGCTCGCGCGCATCCGGGCCGCGCTCCAGGCCGACCGGCGCGCCGAGGGGTCGGCTCGGACGGTGTTCAGCGATCCCGACGTCGGGTGGATCATCCCCCCCCGGCCGCCCGTCGAGCTGGCGCCCGGCCTGGGCTTCATCGAGGGGCTCGGTCTCTTCGACGACCTGACGCGCGGCTCCGAAACGGCCCTGCTCGGAGGCCCGAGCCACCGGGACATGATGAACCAGATGCAGCCGCGCGAGGTGACGGAGGTGGCCATGGCCGACGGCATGGCCATCGGCACCGTCTCCGCCGTCGCGGTCGGGCTGCCGTACGTCCTGCGGAAGGTCGCCGGCTGGCTCTCCGGCCCCGGTTCCGGCGCCGCGCCCCCGGCCCAGCCCGTGCTGACCTCGACCCAGGAAGCCGCGGCGCTCGAAGACATGCGGGCGAACATCGGCGTGATCGACGCGAACCTGCGCCAGCGCGGCCGCAC